>JBBRCA010000133.1:0-7966 GCA_038205325.1 Terriglobales bacterium
AGCATCCAGCCCATCTTCACCTCCAACTACAACTCGCTGCAAGTGTCGCTGCAAAAGCGCTTCCGCGGCGCATCGCTGGTGGACATCAACTACACCTGGTCGCGGGCGTTGACCGATGCTCAGTCCGACCGCAGCAGCGCTCCGCAAAACAGCTACAACATCCAGGCGGAGTATGGCCGCAGCTCGCTGGACCGCAACCAGATCATGACAGCGGACTTCGTGTACGAGTTGCCGTGGTTACGGGAGCAACATGGACTTGTCGGCCGGGTCGCAGGCGGATGGGAATTCGCCGGCATCGTGTCGATGAACTCCGGGCTGCCCTTTACGGCGACCATCGGCAACGGACTCGATCCGGGGGGTCTCGGCATTCTTGGACCGAGCGCCGCGGGTCCTCGTCCCGACCAGGTGGGCGACCCGAACTCCGGGCCAAACCGCCGCAGCCAGTTTCACTTTTTCAATACTGCGGCCTTCGCCCCTGTTCCCGCAGGTGCATTTCGTCCCGGCAACGCGCGTCGAGGCACCATCAATGGCCCCGGCTTCCAGCGCTGGGACCTTTCCTTTTACAAAAACATCAGAGTGTTTGAGCGCTCCGCCTTCCAATTCCGCGCGGAGTCTTACAATACCTTCAACCACACCAACTTCGATACAATCAGCACCTCGACCACCGCCGGTGCGAGCGTTTATGGCACCGTTCGAAGTGTTCGAGATCCACGCATCCTTCAGGTGGGCTTGAAGTTTAGCTTCTAAACGAAACCTCAGCAAGATGGCGTCCGCTTAGGCGGACGCCATCTTGCATTGGCAACGCTGCTCCGTTCGCTGCGGCGGCTCGCGGTTCCGGGCGGAATTTCAGCCGATCACTGCATCGCTTTGGCGTGAGGCGAATCCAAAGGTAAGATAAAGAGGTTCGGCACATGTGGCCGCGCAGTCTCCTGACCCATCGTGCGTCACAGTGACGCTACAGGTAGAGGATGAGCGCAGTCGCAGCAAGTGGCCTTCGCATCGCGAGGGCTGGTCTCGAAGCGCAAAACCCGCAACGGCGAAAGCGAATCGGAGACCGATGTGTGCGCGAACTATTCGTTCGACCCCGTCTGGAGGACACCCGTTTTGGCGACTACCGACCGTTTTCTGTTTACTAGTGAGTCCGTAACCGAAGGCCATCCCGACAAGATTGCCGACCAGATTTCGGACGCCATTCTCGACGCCTGCCTGGAGCAGGATCCCAACAGCCGCGTGGCCTGCGAGACGCTGACCTGCACCGGCCTGGTCGTCGTCGCGGGCGAGATCACCACCAAAGCTTACGTGGACTTCCAAACCATCGTGCGCGACACGGTCAAGGCCATCGGCTACGACGACGCGCTCAAGGGCTTCGACTCACACACCTGCGCGGTTATTTCGACCATCAACCGCCAGTCCCCCGACATCGCGCAAGGCGTGGACACCGGCGGCGCGGGCGACCAGGGCATGATGTTCGGCTACGCCACCAACGAGACGGCCGAGCTGATGCCGACGCCTATTTCGCTGGCGCACAAGCTCGCGCTCAAGCTGTCTGAAGTCCGCAAGTCGGGCAAGATGGCCTACCTGCGCCCCGACGGCAAGAGCCAGGTGACGGTCGAGTACGACTCCGACCACAAGCCGGTGCGCGTCGATGCGGTTGTGATCTCGACGCAGCACGCGGAGGACGTCGGCAACGATCAGCTTCGCGCCGAGGTGCTTGAGCATGTGATCCAGGCTGTGATTCCGGCGGAGCTGCTGGATGCCGACACCAAGTACCACATTAACCCGACGGGCCGCTTCGTGATCGGCGGCCCGATGGGCGACTCCGGCCTCACCGGGCGCAAGATTATCGTCGACACCTACGGCGGCATGGGCCGACACGGCGGCGGCGCGTTCTCCGGCAAAGACGCGACCAAAGTGGACCGCTCGGCCGCCTATATGGCGCGCTATATCGCGAAGAACATTGTCGCCGCCGGGCTCGCCGACCGCTGCGAAGTGCAGCTCGCGTATGCCATTGGCGTGGCCGATCCGGTCAGCGTTCGCATCGATACGTTCGGCACGGGCAAAGTGCCGGAGAAACGCTTGATCGAACTTGTCCGAGAGAACTTCAAGCTGACCCCGAAGGCCATCATCGAGAGCCTGGACCTGCGCCGTCCGATCTTCAAGAAGACCGCGGCCTACGGGCACTTTGGTCGCTCGGGTGACACGTTTACGTGGGAGAAGACCGACAAGGCCGAGACGCTCAAAGCGGCCGCCGAAGTGGAGTTGGCCGCCAAGTAAGATTAGGAACGCATGTCCGAGAATCCGGACATGAGACACCTCGACACAGGGAACTCTGATTGACGGTAGGGTGCGGCTTCAGCCGTACCACAGAGTCATAGAATCAAAATGGCTTTAGCCGCTGAGGCAATGCCAAGGACAGGTTGGACCTTCCGTAAAATATGGGAGAGTAGACTGAGTCGGCGCGATAGACTCGAACTCATGGGGCGACGATCTCCAGCGTGGCTGGTCGGAATAGCGTATCTGCCCTTCGGGCTGTATAGCGGGTTCCTGATTTACGCGCTGCAGTTTCTGCTGACCGCGCGTGGGCTGTCAGTGGACCACATCGCGCTGCTGCAGCTCGTAACGCTACTGCCCAGCTATACAAGCTTTCTGCTGACGCCGATGATGGACTGCGGCCTGCAGCGCCGGACATGGGCGTTCATCTGGGCGGCCGTGGCGGCTGTTTGTCTGGGCGGCGGATCGCTGCTTATGGACCGCGCTGCAGCAGGGGACGCGACGCCGATGGCGCTAGTGCTGTTGGTAGGCGCGTTCGCCGCGCAGATTTATTCCAGCACCATGGGCGGCATGACGCCGAACCTGGTCGACGAGAAGGACACTGGCGCGGTGAGCGGCTGGCTGAACGTCGCCAACCTCGGCGGCACCGGGCTGGGTGGGACTATCGGGATTTTGCTCGTGAAGCATCTTTCGCTGCACGCTGCGGCTTTTGCGTTGGCTGCGGAAGTCTTCACGCCGTGCCTGCTGCTCTTGGTAATGGCACGCGAGGTGCGCGTGCCGCGGGCAGTGGGCGAAACGATGCGGCGGCTATTTGTCGACATCTGGACGATCAGCAAAACGCGCGCGGCGGCGATTGGGCTGCTCATTTTCATCACGCCTTCGGCGACGTTTGCGGCACAGAACCTTTTCAGCGGCCTCGGTCGCGACTTCCATGCCAGCGACGCCGCGCTAATTTGGATAACCGGGCTGGGCACAGCGATCGTTTGCTCACTAGGCGCGGCGGTGGGCGGATGGATGTGCAACCGCATGGACCGGCGCGTGCTGTTTGTCGGCACCGGCGTCGTTGCGGCGATGGCGACCTTAAGCATGGCGTTTGGTGCGCGAACGGCGACCGTGTTCTTTGCCGGAGTAACGGTTTACAACCTGCTTGCCGGTATTAACTATGCGGCAGCCAGTGCCGTCGCCTTCGACATCATGGGGGTGGACAATCCCCTGGCCGTGACGCAGTATGCGATGTTGATGGCAGCGAGCAATGTGGCGATTTCGACGGTGATCTTTGGCGACCAACACGCCTACAACCGACACGGCGCGAAGGGTGCACTGTTGATGGATGCGGCGTTCAGCCTCATCACCGGATCAATCATTTTGTTCGTGGTTGCGAAGTGGGGCGGAAAGGGCCGCGAATCGCAGATGAATATCGATGCGGGAGCGGAGTTGGTCTAAGGAACCTCTGATTGACGGTAGGGTGCGGCTTCAGCCGCACAACAAGGCCATGAAATGGCGACGGCTTTAGCCGCTGAGGGCAATGGTGAGGATTGATCTTCCTTAGCACGCAATTTGCGCGCAATGTGCGGAGTGTGGCACCTGCTCCACTCAATGCACGATACTTGTATGGCGACTCTAAGTGTTGTGCAAGACTTGCGAGTGAGTGATTCAATGGCGAAACAAGGTGTTCCTTCGGTTTTCGCGGGGCGGGCGTGGCAGCAGGTGCTGACTCGCGACGCCAACGCCGATGGACAGTTCTTTTATGGCGTGAAGTCGACCGGCGTGTATTGCAAGCCGAGTTGTCCGAGCCGGCGTCCGGAGCGCAAGAATGTCAGCTTCTATCCGACGCAAACTGCGGCGGAGGAGGCGGGCTTCCGCGCGTGCCTGCGATGCGAGCCGCAAAGGGTGCAGCCTAAGCCCGATCCCCAGGCCGAGGCCATTGAAAAGGCGGCAAAGTTTTTGACCCGGCACGCGGGACAACGAACGTCGCTCGATTCGGTCGCGCAGGCGGCGGGTGTGGGCAAGTTTGCCGTGCTGCGCGGATTCAAACGGGTGCTGGGCGTGACGCCGGGAGAGTTCTCACGCGCACAACGCAAGGAACGGTTCCGCGACAAGGTGCGTACACCGAGCGTGTCGCGTTCGCCGATTACCGAAGCCGTGTACGCCGCGGGTTTTGGGTCGAGCAGCCGGCTGTATGAGGACGCGGACCAGACGCTCGGCATGACTCCGACAGCGATGAAAGCGGGCGGCGCGGGCGAGACGATCCGGTATGCGTTGGCGGCTTCTCCGCTGGGTATGATGCTGGTGGGAACGACGGAACGCGGGCTATGTTCGGTGCTGTTTGCGGACAACGAAGCCGAGGCCGCAGCGGATCTGCGCGACCGATTTCCGCAGGCCGCGTTACGTCGAGACGATGCGGGGCTTGCCGAAGCGGTGCGATTTGTGACGGCAAGTTTGCGCGAGAACTCCGGGGCCGCGGCGCTTCCCTTTCATGTGCGGGCGACGGCATTCCAGGAGCGCGTGTGGCGGGCATTGCGAGATATCCCGCGCGGCGAGACACGGACTTACAGCCAGATCGCTGAAATCATCGGTGCGCCGAAGGCTGTGCGCGCAGTCGGGACGGCTTGTGGAGCGAACATGCTCGCGGTAGTCGTGCCTTGCCACCGCGTTGTGGGGAGCGATGGGCAGATGACCGGTTATCGGTGGGGCGTAGAGCGGAAGCGGAAGCTGTTGGAGATGGAGCGCCCGGGCGCGAGATGAGCGCTTTTCTGAGCTTTTAGGTGTGAGGGACTCGCTTTACAGGCGTTAGTGCGGAAGAGGCTCTCCGGGCTGATGAAGACGGTCGCCATTTGATATCCTTGAAAGGACGAATAGGAGACCAAATGCCGACAGCAACACTGGAACAGACCGAGTACAAAGTAGCGGACATTTCGCTGGCCGACTGGGGCCGCAAGGAAATCACCATCGCCGAGCAGGAGATGCCGGGGCTGATGTCGATCCGGCGCAAGTCTGCCGCCGCCAAGCCATTAAAGGGCGTGCGCATTACGGGCTCGCTGCACATGACGATTCAGACCGCGGTGCTGATTGAGACGCTGGTCGAACTCGGCGCGACCGTGCGCTGGGCGAGTTGCAATATTTTCTCGACTCAAGACCACGCCGCGGCGGCCATTGCGGCGGCGGGCGTACCCGTGTTCGCGTGGAAGGGCGAATCGCTCGAAGAGTATTGGTGGTGTACCGACCAAGCGTTGCGCCATGAAGGCGGCAAGGGGCCGCAGCTTGTGGTCGACGACGGTGGCGACGTGACGTTGCTGATTCACAAGGGTTACGAGCTGGAGAAGGGCGAGCGCGAGTGGGTCGACGCAGAGGCGCACTCGGCTGAAGAGGCCGTCATCAAGGCCCTGCTGAATACGGTCCACGCCGAGTCGAAGACACGCTGGACGGAAGTGGCGAAGGAGTGGCGCGGGGTTTCGGAAGAGACCACGACCGGCGTGCATCGCCTATACAAGATGCTCGAAGCGGGCAAGCTGCTGGTGCCCGCGATCAACGTCAACGACTCCGTCACGAAGTCGAAGTTCGATAATGTGTACGGCTGTCGCGAGTCGCTGGTCGACGGCATCAAGCGCGCGACCGATGTCATGATTGCGGGCAAAGTAGCCGTGGTTTGCGGCTATGGCGACGTGGGCAAAGGTTCGGCGGCAAGCCTGCGCGGACTGGGCGCGCGCGTGATCGTGACCGAAGTCGATCCTATCAATGCGCTGCAAGCCGCGATGGAAGGCTACGAAGTGACGACCATCGAGGAGACGCTGGGCCGTGGCGATATTTACGTCAGCTGCACGGGCAATCTAGACGTCATCACGTTCGAGCACATGCAACAGATGAAGGATCAGGCGATCGTCTGCAACATCGGGCACTTCGACAACGAGATCCAGATGGCAAAGCTCGACAGCGCGAAGGATGTAGCGAAGTTGAACATCAAACCGCAAGTCGACCAGTACACGTTCGCCAATGGCAACAGCATCTTCGTGCTGGCCGAAGGGCGTCTGGTGAACTTGGGTTGCGCCACCGGGCATCCGAGCTTCGTGATGTCTAACAGCTTCGCCAACCAGACGCTGGCGCAGCTCGACCTGTGGGCGAATAAGGACAAGTACGAAGTCGGCGTTTACATTCTGCCTAAAAAGCTCGACGAGGAAGTAGCGCGGCTGCACCTGGAGAAGATCGGCGTCAAGCTGACCACCCTCTCGAAGAATCAAGCCGAGTATCTCGGCGTTTCAGTCGATGGGCCGTATAAAGCAGAGCATTACAGGTATTAGGGAAAAGGGAAAAGGCCGCCGGGTAGCCCGGCGGCCTTTTGTTTTTGCTTTTTACCTGTTTCCTGTTTCCTGATTTACTTTGTGGGCGGAAGAACTCCGGGAGCCGTCTTGCTGTTTTCCTTGTCCCGCTCGATGCGGCGGGATTCCTGGTTTTGCTGTGACGCGAGGGTGTGGCGATCCTGGGCGGTGAGGTGGCCGTTGTCCTGAGCCCGCATTCCCTTCTCTTCCTTGTTGATGCCAGCTTGCTGGCGCTCGAGTTTCGCGGTTTCACCGGCGGTGAGCTGGCCGCTCTTGACGCCCTGGGCGATGCGATCCTGCTGGTTTTCCTTGCGCGCGTTGATGCTGTGGCGCTGTTTGTGGGTCGAGTTCTGAGCAAGCGCGGCGGTGGCGGGGAGAGCGACGAGAGAAAAGGCAAGAATGATGTGTTTAAGGTTCATGATTGAGTCCTTTGCCCCTGTGTTCGAGGCAGTTTCTGTGCTGTGGTTTGGATCTTGCTACCATCGCGCACGAGGGCATAGACACGAGGTTTTCGGTCGTGTTGCGGCTGTCGAGGGAAGTATATTTTCGCGAGTTCGCGCGACTTTGAAATGACATTTGGGTAAGCGGGTAACTCATGATTTCGAAGTCTATGGCGGTTCTGTGATCCATGTCCGAAAATCCGATCCCTTCGACAGGCGAAGGGGCACCCGCATTTTCGGTCGCCCGCCATGTGTGCTGTTTCCTGTCTGTTGTTCCCTGTTCCCTGTTCCCGGCTTACATTGTCGCGCTGGCGGGATCGTAGTCGTCGGCGACAATTGCTTGTACGGCGGGCGCTGAGGCGAGTGGGGAGTCGATCAGAACGACCGTGCGCACTGCACCAGCTGAGTAAACGACTTGCGGCCCCGCGAACAGCGTGACCGCCGTCGAGACGGGAACGGACCCGGCGGGGACGACGGCGAGGGCATAGTTAGCCACCGGGACATTGATGTAACCGGTGTGGCCGGCGAAGGCGATGCCGGTCGCGAGAGGCGCGGTGGTGGCGAGTTTGCCGCTCGATGGGACGAGGTAAATGTCGACAGCACCGGCGCGGGTGGCTTGGTTAATGACGCGGATAGAGATTTGGCCGCTGGGCGCGGGCATTGTCTGATCGGCGAGGATGGTTTCCTGTAGGTTAGCCGCGAAGTTGCCCACGATGGCCGTGTAGCGATGGTCGACCGCAAGAGTCTGCTTCGCGGAAACCAGCGTCTGGTGGGTCCCGGCGGCATCGGCAGTCAACGTGTACGCGCCCGGCGATAGGGGAACGTAGGACGTGATCGTCCCAAAGCAGAGGTTGTAAGCGACCGCGCTGCCGTTCCGGTAGATATCGAGGCTGGGCTAGTCGGGTGAGGCGTCGATGAACCGAATATTGGCGTTGTCCGTGG
>JBBRCA010000134.1:0-7894 GCA_038205325.1 Terriglobales bacterium
GAGTGCCGACCGCAGATCAAGCTGGTCGAACACCTTGAGCCGATCTTGAAGGTCTGGAAAGCTGGCCAGCACCATCCACGCGAGCACCGGTGCCCAGACGATTTCGGGACGCAGGCGTTCTTCGCTGTTGGGAAAAACCTCGCGTACCGTCCGAGGCCACGCCGTCGAGAACTCACGCTCAAGCAAAGGAAGGCCTTCGCTCGCGTTGGCGATGTTCTGAAACCTTTCTCCGTCTGCGCCGGACGAGAAGTGCGTACTCTTCGCCACGATACCCACCAAGTCCAAAGCGGGTGTCCTCGCTTCATCGCCGTTCGCGGGCAAATGCTTCAACGCTTCAGCCTGAAAACGATCAACCGCCGCAAAGACGGCTTGCAACTCACGCCGATACTTCGCGTCCTCCACCTCTCGTGCAACATCGGATACCACCGATGACTTCTTGACAGTCGCTGCCTTGGAAGCCTTGCTCGGAAGTTTTTCTTCGGACGCGTTTACCGGGCGCGTCAACTCCACAGCCCCGACGCGTGCCACGGATTCCGAATCATCGAGTACGGGCTTGCGGCTTGCGGCGAACCTTCTCCCGGCTTCGGCCAGCGTTTGCAAATTACTTGCGTTCACAACCTGCCGCAAGGCTTCATGGACCGGTCGCAACCGCAGTTTCGAGAGCGCTTCCTCAAGGCTATAAACGCCCGCCCCGCCCAGCGCATCGTGCAACTGACCCCAGGGCCGCTCTGCTGTTGAACGCAGCTCGCGCCAGCGCCTCAGCACCACATACTGATAGCCGCGAAGATCGAGCGTCAAGCCTTGACGCTCCAAATCGCTTGCCCGGCGAAGATATTCGAGATTGCGAATCGGGTCTCGATATGCCACGAACATGTCTTCGCCAGTCCACAATCCCAGCGCTTCCGTCAGGCTTCTCTGGCGAAGCTCACCGCTGCCCTTGTCCATGGACGCCGCCGAAATATGTATTCTTCCGCGCGTCGATTGATACACATTGTTGTAAACAATGATGGCGCGCTCATCGCCCGAGCGGTTGGAGTACGCAAGCACGTTCTCATCCACCGCCCCATTCTCCCTCCAGAAATCGTACAGAACGAAATGTGTGCTCTCGGCAAAAACGTGGCGGCTCTTAAGTAAAGGCACGATCTCGCGCTGATAGCGTTCGATAAACCCCTGGTTCGGATACTCCTGCATCCGCGCCTGTTTAAAGTCCATGCCATAGCGCTCGCTGAAGCCTTCAATCTGGCCATGCGCAAACATTGGCAGGCCGGGCAGCGTCGCCAGCAGCGTGCACGTCCCAAAGTATTTGTCGCCTCCGCCGAACTGGTCGGCTGCCGTACGCTCGTCCGGATTGCTCATGAAGTTGACGTAGCGCTTCAAAATATCGGGGTCGAACTCAATCGTCTTCTTCAGGTACGACCTATATTTCGCGTTCTCCTCATCGCGCAGCATGTTCATGAATGCGCTGTTGTACACACGATGCATTCCCAGCGTTCTGACAAAATAGCCTTCCAGCAACCAGAAAGCCTCCGCCAGCAGGAGTGTTCCCCGCACCTCGACGGCAACACGGTCCACCACCTCTCGCCAGAATTCGTTAGGCATCAGAGCGTCGAACTCCTCCTGCGACATCGCATTTTCGGCGCGCGACGGAATCGACCCGCCAACCCCGGGCAGCGGAAACCACAACCGCTGCACGTGTCGCTTCGCCAGCACCATCGCGGCGTCGAAACGAATGATCGGAAACAGCCGCGCCACGTGCAGGATCACCTGGATCACGTGTTCGCGTACCGTGGCCTTCGAGTAGTCGAGTTGCGCCGTGTCGTTCCACGCAAAAGTCGTTCCGTCGTTGCCGTGGTAGATGTAGCGTGTCGATCCGTCGCGATGATTGCGCAATCGAAACGCCACGGCCGCGTCGGTCTGATCGTAATAGTGGTCTTCAAGCTGAATCTCGACGCGGCTGTCGTTGGCCAGATTGGGTCCATCGAACTTGTAGACCGGAAACGGGCTCTCAGCGCGCGAAACGAACCACTCCGGATGCTCGATCACCCAGTTGGAATCGATACCCATATGGTTCGGCACCATGTCGCTCGCCAGCCGAATGCCGTAGCGCGCGGCCCTGTCGCGAAGAGATTCATACGCCCCGTTCCCGCCCAGGTCCGCTGCAATTTCATACTCTTTGAGCGAGTAGGCGGACGCAACCGCATCGGCGTTTCCCCGCAGCCGTTTGATGGTCTGCGACGCGACGCTGCGCTCCCACAGGCCGATCAACCACAGCGCCGTCATCCCGCGCTCCGCCAGCAGCGCAAGCTCTTCATCGGGAATCTGATCGAGCCGATGAATGTGCCGCGCATATTTTTGCGAGAGCTGTTCGAGCCACACATACGTGCTCTTCGCCATCATTACGACCGTCGGCATCCACGCATCGTCCGCGCTGAAGGCTTCGTACTCGTTCAGCGGCGCCTGATGATCAGAGGAGTACTCGCGCCGCCGCCGAACGCCATCCGGCCCGACGATGATGCTGCCGAAATCGCCGAATTCGCCGAAATCATCCTCAAACCCGACGAACTCATCCCCCACAAAACCGTGTGCTTGCCAGTCCGGCTGCCCTTCAAATCGTCCCGGCGTGGGGGGATGAAAGCGCATCCAGATCGCCACGTCCTCTTCGCGTATCACGTCGATCGCCAGCAGCACCTGCCGCAAATCTTCACCCAGAACCTCGGCCCAGTGCTCCCGAATGAAGTCGAGTTGACCCGTAATCGATCCGGGAGAAGCAAGTGCTGGCTCCCGTAACACGTCAAATAACGTCTTGCCATCCGGCGTGGCTTGGGGACGCTCGCGGAAGTACTCAGGCAAACCCGCAGTGACATTCTCGTAAGCGGGCTGCTGCTTGAGACCTTCGTCCTCGAACAGGTCCTTGAAATCCTTTAGGGCCGGGTTCAGGTTAGCGACTCGAAGCAGCAATAACTCCTCGAGCGCTGCTTCGCGATTCGACAAATCTTCCGTGCGCCCCGCCAACCATTCAGCAGCCGTCAATTTTCCGCGAAAGATGGAAGCACTCGGAAATTGTTCCGTGAACGCCAGCAGGAGGCCATCAATATTCGCCGCTCCGGCCCTGCGCGCGAACCAGTCAAGGGCCTTGGTGAGAACGCCCGGATCGACCTCCTTGCGATACCGCGCGATCATCGCGTGACTCAGTTCGTCGATCAACCCCATTGCAAACAACGCGCCTGCATTGACGATTTCAGCCGATTCAGCTTCAGAGCGACGCAGCTCATTTAGCTTGTTCGCCAGACTGCGAGCGCCCGCAACGTCTCCGAAGACCACATTCCCCGCGAAGCTGAACAGCACATCTTCGAGGCCGAGTCGCTCTCGCAGAGAGCGATTGATGTGGAACTCCATTGCAATGACTCCAGTCGAAACTTCTTGTCGGCCCTTGTTTTCCCGACGCCTGCGGCCGGACCTAAAGGCGATAACTTCCGCGACGGCGAAGCGGCCACGTTACATCGTCAGATTTAGTCTAGCCCGGGGCTATGCCACTCGGTTAAACGCGATGCTCCTGCGTGCTCAACTCGCGTGTACCTCCAGGCCCACCAAATCAGCGGCAACTGGAGAGGAAGACGGACCCACAACACCCACAGTGGAACGTTCGAATAGCGCTCGGCATGCTGCACCATCCAGATGTTCGCTGGCATCACAACGACCAGCAATACGATCAGCCCCCACGCCGCCACTCTACGCGTCTGCGGCACCAGAACGCCGAGTCCGCCGGCGATCTCCGCCGCCCCGCTGATGAGTACGAGTTGGTGGTGCGCGGGCAGGTAGTCCGGCATAATGTGCTCATAGACCTTCGTCGCCACAAAGTGGCCGAGTCCGGCGGCAACATACATCACGCCCATCAGAACGCGCCCTAAACGCATACGATCGCCCTCGCAAAGCGAAGGGCGACCGGAAATTTGGCCGCCCTTCGTTGTTCAACGTCAGAATAATCTAAGCAGCAGCCTTCAACTCGTCCCGTTGTCGCTTCACATAGTCGTGCGACGTTTGAATATGCGACTGTTGGTCGGTGAGGACTTGCCGAATCGGCATCGGCAGGTTCTGTTCGAGCGCATCCTTGTACGTCTTCTTGGCTGCGTCCTCTCCCTGTTCCGCGGTTTCCAGAAGCGAGTGATCGCTGCCCATCCCCAGCTTCGCCTTCAGGTCGCCCCATGTGCGATGCAGCGCTCCGGCCACCGAACCCGACTCCTTCACGTCATGCACGCCTGCGCGATGCAGCTCGGCCTCAAGATCGGCGCGGAAGCTCGCGCGCTTCAGGCTTTCTGCCAGGAAGTATCGCTTTAGTGTGTCGTCCTTCAGATGCTCGCCAATGTCGGCAAAGCCTTTCTGACCGTCCTGCAAAGTCGTGATGACTTCGAGCAGAACGCGTTCCATTTCCTTATTGTGATCCGATCCGTTTTCTGTCATTTTCTCCATCTTTCTCGCTCGTTGCGAACCCATCTAAGTGTCGCAGTCGCAGGGTCTGCCGATTGTCGGCGATTCTCCACCATCGGCAGCAAGCAGGAGAAATCGCGAAAATCCCACTCCCCCGCAGACCGCATCCCGAAGCCCGCGCGCTTTTGAAACGCTGACCCTCGTTCTTATGGGTAGATGCAGAATCGGGCGCCAGCGGTTACTTCCGGA
Organism: Terriglobales bacterium; assembly: GCA_038205325.1. Classification (GTDB taxonomy): domain Bacteria; phylum Acidobacteriota; class Terriglobia; order Terriglobales; family Acidobacteriaceae; genus Granulicella. Next base: position 4,675 of record JBBRCA010000134.1, read on the forward strand.
ACGCTCTCTGACGCTGTTCCCTGTTCCCTGTTCCTGTTCCCTATTCCCTGTCCCCAGCTTCTAGTCACCACCCTGATTCTCCCCCGCGCATCGCACCCCTTCGCCTGAAATAATGAAAGAGCTCTGGAGGTTCGCGGTTTCGCACTCGTTCCCCGCGTCTGCACCGCGTTGGGGCGAACCGGATCGCGCGCGCCCACTACCATCATGAAGCCACAGAGACTCGTTTACCGACCCACGCGCAGCCGCCGTCTCAACGAGATGCTGGGCCTCGTCATGCTGGCCGTCGCCGGCCTCCTCCTCCTCGCGCTCATCACCTACACCCCATCAGACCCATCCTTCAACACGGTCGGAGTCGTCGCCGGAACGCGGCCTGCGCACAACTGGATCGGAATATTCGGGGCCTACCTTTCCGACGCGCTGCTACAGATCTTCGGCGCGGCGGTGCTGTTCGTTCCCCTCGTCCTGTTGCGTATCGGCGTCTCGTGGATGCGTTCGCGCGCCGTCGCCTCCGGCATGGCGAAGTCGGCGGGCCTCGCGCTGTGGCTATTGTTTGCTCCGGCGGTCATCGCATTGCTGCCCGGACACCTGCAGTGGCGACACGCGGTGCCAATCGAAGGCGTCGAAGGCCGGCTGCTGGCCGACAGCATGGTGCGCGTCGTCAACTATCCTGGCGCGGCGGCGATTTGTACGCTGATGGTACTGCTTTCGCTCTACCTCGCAACGACCTTCACGCTCAACTCGGCGCGCGAGTGGTCCACGTCGCACTTCGCCTTCGCGCGCAACATTCGCGACCGCTATCTCGCTCGTCAGCAGCGCAAAAGAGACGAAGAAGCCGACAAGCTGATTGGCGCTTATGAATCCAAGCGCGAACGCGCCATCGCGAAGGCGCGCGCCCGGGCCGAAAAGGCTGGCACTGTGACGCCCGCGGACGCCGCGTTGAACGCCGCAGCTATTTCCGCGCGGGAAAATAGCAGTATGATCGCGTCCTTCTTCGGCTGGTTCTCGCGGCGCAAACGGCAAGACGATCACGCGGCTGTGCCCAAGCAGAAGTGGACCATCGACGCGGGACCCGCTCAGCCGAAGTCGGTGTGGGAGACGATGCCGCGCACGCTCACGGACGCCCCCGCGCCCACCGCGCTCTCGACCGCCACCGCTGCCGCTGCGCCGTATGCCGAAGAACTCGCCGCCGCTGCGCGGTCAGGATTCCCGCAAGCGACTGACAAGGAAGTGTTCTCGCCGGCGCTGCCAAGCGCGGGCAATTTGTTCGAGGACAATCAGCCCGCCAGTCTCAATCTTTCTGAGCCACCGCCAGCGCGCAGGCTAGCGCCCGCCGCGCCTCCCATGCCTTCGCCGATGCAGTCCATCGCTGACCAGAACATCGCCTTCGGCCGCCGCGCCGACGCCGACCTGAAGTCGGTCGCCATTTCGCCAAAGTCGATTCGCGGCTACAAACTGCCGCCTTCTTCACTGCTGTTCCGCAGCGAAGAGCACTCTGAAACGCGCGAAGAAGAGTTGCTCGAAGAAGCCAAAGTCCTCGTGCAAAAGTGTGCGGAGTTTGGCGTCGACGGCAACGTCACGCAGATCAACCCCGGCCCTGTCGTCACCACGTTCGAGTTCAAGCCCGACTCCGGCGTAAAGTACTCCCGCGTCACTGGCCTGGCCGACGACCTCTGCCTCGCCATGGCGGCTGAATCCATCCTGATCGAGCGCATGGCTGGCAAATCCACCGTCGGCATCCAGGTCCCGAACCACGACCGCGAAACCATCTGGCTGCGCGACGTTGTCGAATGCGAATCCTTCGCGCAGAGTAAGAGCAAGCTCGCCATTGCGCTCGGCAAAGACATCAATGGGCGCATCGTCACCGCCGACCTTGCCGCCATGCCGCACGTCTTGATCGCGGGATCCACGGGCTCCGGCAAATCCGTCGCCATCAACGCGATGATTATGTCCGTTCTATTCAAGAGCACCCCTGAGCAGGTGCGCATGATCCTCGTCGATCCCAAGCGCGTCGAGCTGGGAATGTACGAAGGCATTCCGCATCTCTTCACGCCCATCATCACCGAGGCCAAGCTCGCGGCCAACGCGCTGCGCAACGCCGTGCGCGAGATGGAGCGGCGACTGAAGCTGCTCGCCGCAAACCACGTCCGCAACATCGACCAGTTCAACAAGCTCTTCGAGCATGGTTCCGACTACTTGTTCGAGGACGTGAACCAGGAGCCGCTGCCGTACATCATGATCATCATCGACGAGCTCGCCGACCTGATGATGCTCGACCGCGCCAACGTCGAAGAGGCCATCACGCGCCTCGCACAAATGGCCCGCGCCGTTGGAATCCATCTGGTGCTGGCGACCCAGCGGCCTTCGGTCGATGTCATCACCGGCCTCATCAAGGCCAACGTTCCGACGCGCATGAGCTTCCGTCTTGCGACCAAAGTCGACTCGCGCACCATCATCGATTCGAACGGCGCGGAGTCGTTGCTCGGACGCGGCGACATGCTCTTCCTTCCCCCTGGCACATCGCGTTTGCAGCGTATCCATGCGCCTTTTGTGACCGAGAAAGAAATCTCTGCGGTCACTGCATTCTGGAGAACGCAGGGTCAGGCCGAATACGCCGAGGGCTTCCTCGAAGCCCCTAAGGACGAAAAGGGCAATGCAGAGGAGGGCAGCGCGAACGACGGCGAAGAGAACGATGTTCTGTTCGACGACGCCGTACGGCTGGTCTTCGAGTTTGGCAAGGCTTCGACCTCTCTGCTGCAACGCCGCCTGCGAATTGGCTACGGACGCGCGGCCCACCTCATCGACATGATGGAGCGCGACGGCCTGGTCGGCCCTGCGGACGGCTCGAAGCCGCGCGAAATCCTGAAGGCGCCGAGCTACTATGCCGAAGTCGATGCAGCGTTGCGGTAGATCGCCTATTGCGCAAGTCGGACGCGGAGCCATCTCAAAAAATCTGCACGCACCTGTTCGTATTTTGGCTCGACAGCGTACTTTGCAATCGTGCCGTGCGCCTTGCCGTTGTACCAGTCCAGAGCGAAACCATTGGGGTTCGCGTTGTTTGACGCAGCGCCGACGACCACGTCTCCGCCCTTCAATTCGTCGCGTAAAGCGTCCGCCGACTCCAGCGACACATACGCCAGCACGCGGCCGTTCGCGGAAAACCGCTCAAAGTTGTAGCGCGCGCGGGAGCGTCCCAGCGGTTCAAAGTAATCGCGCACAATCC
>JBBRCA010000135.1:0-7883 GCA_038205325.1 Terriglobales bacterium
GCAGGTGAGTGAGAATGAACCGCAGGCGCTGCTTTACGTGGCGATGTCTCGCGCCCGGTCTCAGCTCACTGTGCTCGTTGACGAGCAGGCCCGCCCATTGATTCGGGAATGTCTTCGGCGTCGCTTGGAAATGTTGAAAAACCTATGAATGGAGCAGCCAATATTCGGGATGGCGTTGTCGATTTTCTCCAGAGGGAATTGATCGGGCCGGACCCGCGCCCAGAGCAGGCACATCTCAATGGCGGCGAAGAAATCCTCCGTCCGCAAGACCCGCCACGCCTTCGTTACAGCGCGGGCGTCCTTTTCCCGGCGAAGGTATCCGTGGAGCAGGCGGAGAGCGCGACACGCGAAGAGACCGAGGTTGCTGAATCAGGACCGGCCGAGGGTGACGAGCCGGAAGACCTTACGCCCACCAGCGGTGGCGGCGATCCGGATACAACGGTCGATCATGAGGTGAATCGCGCGAATGAATTCTTGCCCAGCGCGATGGGGCTTACGGCGTTGGTGCGGTTGCCGAAACAATTTCGCGTGAAGGTCCGCGCCGGGCGCTACGAAAAACATGTGCAGGAGGATGTCGGCAGACAGGACAAGGAAGGTAAATGGCAGCCGCATTGGTGGCGGAAGCCTATCGAAGAATCTCAGCTCAGCGACTGCGCGCAGGTCCTCACCGATAGCCCGCGTGTAGGCAAACCGCCAATGTGGATCGACACGGGAAATCCGAACCTAAAACTCGAATTGCACGTTTTCAGCCGGCCCTACGCTCAGGCGCGGGACAACGAACGCGATCGTATCGTGACGTTCACGCTCATCAATCGCACTCCGCCTGACAGCGACCTTCCCCGCGATGCACAGTGTCTTTTTCAGTGCGAGCTGGTTATCGAAGACGCAGACGGCGGAAACTGTTTTCTCGATTATCCCGAGCGTCAGGGTCTGGAGGAAGACGAGGTGGCGTCGCTGAGGCTGCTCTATCGTCATCGGCGGACGTTTGCGATTGGTCACGGGTGCGCCGCCGCGTGGCCGGAGGGCGATGCGGATGCTATTGGCCAGATTTGGGCGGAGACTCTGCCGCGTTACGAAATCAAACCAATTCTTCCGCGCGAGATTTCGGGCCTGGAGCTGTTGATGCGACGCTTTGCGGACGCTGCGGACACCCCGGCAGTGATCGAGGACTGTGCAAGCCTTGCGGAGGCATACCGCGCTTGGATTGAGGACAAGACAACGGAAACGGCGAATACGAATTTTTCCGCAGAACATCGCGCTGCGGCGGAGCGGCACATCGAACTGTGTCGCACTTGTCACGCGCGCATTGTGGATGGGATTGAGTTGCTGCGTGGCGATGCGGACGCCAGGCAGGCATTCGCGTGGATGAACCGCGCGATGGTTGAGCAGCAATTGCATTACGACCTCGCGGCCAATCAGCGCCGCGAATGGGAAACTGTCGGTCGCGAACTGAGGCTGAAGGCACCTTACGTCGCGCCGAATACAGATCAGCCGCCGCTAGGGAAAGGGCGTTGGCGCCCCTTTCAGCTCGCGTTTATTTTGATGAACATTCGCTCCATCACGCAACGTGCGAGCGATGAACGTGCCATCGTCGATTTGATCTGGTTTCCTACGGGCGGAGGCAAGACCGAAGCCTATCTTGGGTTGACGGCCTTCGCGATTTTTTGGCGTCGTCTCGAAGACGCCGAGAATGCCGGCACGACCGTGCTGATGCGCTACACGTTGCGGCTGCTTACCACGCAGCAATTCCAGCGCGCCGCGTCGCTAATCTGTGCGTGCGAGTTGATTCGGCGCGAAAACTCAGGCCGCCTTGGTGATGACCGCATTTCGATCGGGCTATGGGTCGGACAAAGCGTCACACCGAACAGGCAAAGTGATGCAGTCGCGTCACTCAATTCCTTGATGGCGCAGGGAAAGGACAACCCATTTGTTGTGCTTACCTGTCCTTGGTGCGGAGCAGCGATGGGTCCGGTGAATTTCGGACGAGCTTACAAAACGCCCGGCTACAAACGGACGACTGGACGCGTCATCTTCCGCTGCGAAGATCCCGGCTGCGACTTCCGCCACGACGATGGGCTGCCGCTGTATGTCGTCGATGAAACGATCTACGAGCAACGGCCAACCCTGCTCATCGGCACTGTGGACAAGTTTGCAATGTTGCCATGGAACGCGGACGGCCGGCGGCTTTTTGGGTTCGGATCTGACGATCGGCTTTCGCCACCCGACCTGATCATTCAGGATGAGTTGCACCTTATCTCCGGTGCGCTTGGCTCAATGGTTGGGATTTACGAGGGAACGATCGACGCGCTCTGCTGGCAACGTCAGGGCGAACATGGGGTCCCGGCTAAAATCATAGCATCGACCGCAACGATCTGTCGGGCGCCGGAGCAAGTTCAGGCGCTTTATGCGCGGGATGTATTTCTATTTCCGCCGCAAGGGTTGCGCGCTGGTGACTCATATTTCGCGCACGAGGCCAACAACATGGCGGGGCGACTTTACGTCGGCGTGTTTGGGTCGGCTCTCGGTTCGCATGTTACGGCCCAGGTGCGAGTGATGTCGGCATTGTTGCAGGCAGTCAAATGCGTGGCCGGGGCCGCGGACCTTCTCGATCCTTATTGGACGCTGATGGCCTACTTCAACAGCCTGCGCGAACTTGGGCACGCGGCGACGCTGATCCGCGCGGACATTCGCGAGTATCTTAATGCAATGTGGGATCGGATGAACATCCGCCGCCCCGCTGACGGATCAGGTGCTCCCGATATTCGCCGGTTCATCAATCGCGACCTTGAGCTCACCAGCCGCATCCAGAGCAGCCAGATCACCGAGGTTTTGCAGGACCTTTTCAATCGCTACAGCGATGCGCGCGACGAAGACGGCCGTCCTGCTCACAGAGCAGTCGATGTCTGTATCGCAACGAACATGATCCAGGTCGGGCTGGACGTTCCGCGACTCGGCTTGATGACCGTCGTAGGCCAGCCAAAGACGACTTCGGAATACATCCAGGCAACCAGTCGCGTCGGTCGAAGCGAGCGCGGACCGGGCCTGGTGGTAGCTGTTTACAACGCCGCCAAACCTCGCGACCGCTCCCACTTTGAGCACTTCCGATCCTATCACCAGAGCATCTATCGCTGGGTTGAGCCGACGAGTGTAACGCCCTTCGCGGTGCCAGTGCGGGAGCGCGCCTTACACGCACAAATCATCACGCTCGCACGCTATTGGGGCTCGGAAGCTGTGCGCGATCGTCCGCAGCCGCCGCCATCCGGCGATCTCATTGCGCGGGTGCGCGAAGCGGTGTTCGCGCGGGTTCGAGCCGTGGACGAAGAAGAAGCCGCAGCGGCCGAGGAGATGTTCGAGGAAATCGTCGCACGCTGGGCGCGGGTCCAGCCGTCCATCTACGGCCATTTTGGTTCACCGCCGGAAGAAACACCGTTGATGTTCCCGAGCGGCTCGCAGCCTCGCCCGCTTTGGGGCGATCGCTCGAAAGCGACCCCAAGTTCTATGCGCAACGTGGATGCCGGCTGCGATGCCGAAGTGCTGATGCAATTTCCCCAACCCTGACGCGCCATGCCCGCCTACCGACCTGTCCGCCGCAGCCAGCTCATCTCGCCATTCGGCATTGGCGCGATGGTCGATTTTCCAAAGGATGAATCTCTCATGCCCGCTGGTCTCGATGCGTGGCCTTCCGCCAAGCAGGCGTGTCCTCCCGAAAGTGGCTGGCTGGTGCGCGAAGAGCGGTTGGAAGCGCGGCTCGGCGTCACGCACTTGCGGCTTCCGCCCGACCATCGCGATGCGGATCGCGGCGTGAGCTGCGCGAATGTTGACGTGCCTTTCGTCCGGTTCCCGCGTTGGTGTTACTGTCATCATTGCGGTGGGATGGAGTTCCTTTCGATCTTCTCCGGCACGCGCCAGCGCTGCGCGGGACGACAGTATGCGCAGCAGAGCTGCTATGGGAGGCCTGAGAAGCGGCGACCGTTTTTGATTCCCGTTCGCTTTGTGGCGGTTTGCCAAAAAGGGCACATCCAGGATTTCCCGTTCATGGAGTGGGTGCATCGTGGGCAGCCATTCGATTACGACACCCACAAACTGCGGATGCGCGCCGGCCGGTCATCGGCAGGACTTTCCGGAATCAAGATCGAGTGTTCCTGCGGAGAAATCCAATCGCTCGGCAACGCCTTCGAATTTGATAAGGCGAAGAATAGCGGGCCGCTCAGCAGTGACGAAGTGCGTTCGTTTTGCAAAGGCCTGCGGCCGTGGCTCGGCGAGGCGGATTCCGCAGCAACGCCGTGCGGCGAGCACCTGCGGGCCGTGCAGCGCGGCGCATCCAATGTCTATTTCCCCCAAGTAGTTAGCGCGATCTATCTGCCGTTGTGGGCTGAACAAACAGACCGGGACGTGATCAGGGCACTCGAAGATCCGCCTACGTGGGCGATGCTCTCGCAGGGCACGGTGAATGGGAAGATCGACCCAATGCGGTGCGAAGTCATCGCTGGGGCGCTGCGTCTGGACGCGGCCAAGCTCCAGGCCGCTGCACAACGAAAACTCATGGGTGCTGCGGCAACGGCGACCGAGAACGCGGGGAACGACGAGGAGGATTTTCGCCGCACGGAATACAAGGCACTTTGCGAGGGGCGAGGCGATAGACGATCTGATCTCTTCGTCGAAACGGCCGCGCTCGCTGACTACGAACAGGATGTCGCGCTATATTTTTCGCGAATCCGGCTTGTCCACAAGCTTCGCGAAACCCGCGCTCTGGCGGGATTCACGCGCTTGCTCCCACCGGATGGCAGCCTCACGAGTGGTCGGCTGCAAAAATTGAAACTTGATGAAGCGGGCATTGACTGGCTGCCAGCAATCAAGGTTTTCGGTGAAGGCATCTTTCTGGAACTCGACACGGCGACCGTAAATCGCTGGTTCCACGAAGAGCCGGAGGTCGCACGACGAATCGCACCACTGGTGAAGCACTACAACGATGTTCGCACCCTACGCGGACAACCGCAGCGGAATATCACTGGCAAGTTTCTCCTACTTCACACGCTTGCGCACGTTTTGATCAATCAGCTCAGCTTCGACTGCGGCTATGGCAGCGCGTCGCTTCGTGAGCGGCTTTATTGCGATTTTACCGACCCGGAGAAACCGATGCAGGGCGTGCTGATTTACACCGCTTCTGGAGACTCCGAAGGATCGATGGGTGGACTGGTCAGACAGGGAAAGCCGGGACGACTCGAATCAACGCTGAGGCGGGCCATCAACCATGCTGCTTGGTGCTCCTCCGATCCTGTTTGTATCGAGACCACTGGACAGGGTGCCGACAATTCCAATCTCGCCGCGTGTCACGGTTGCGCCTTGCTTCCCGAGACATCCTGCGAGGAAGGCAATCGTATCCTTGACCGCGCCTTGCTCGTCGGCACTCCCGACCGGCCAAACCTCGGCTTTTTCCGGGCACTATTGGGAGTGTGAGCAGCGATATCTTCACGCCCGAAAAGCGTTCGGCGGTCATGGCGCGCATTCGCTCGCGGGGCAATCGGGATACCGAGTTGCGAATGATTGCGCTTTTTCGTTCGCATGGCATCCGGGGCTGGCGGAGGAACCTGGTGTTGTTTGGGAAACCCGATTTTGTGTTTCGCAAAGAACGGGTCGCGGTGTTTGTGGATGGTTGCTTCTGGCATGGTTGTCCAAAGCCGAAGCACGCCCCGCGACCGAAGAATCGTGCTGAGTGGTGGGCTGCTAAATTGGATCGTAACCAAGCGCGTGACCGCGTGGTATCGCGCTCGCTCAGGAAGCAGGGCTGGCGCGTGCTGCGGGTATGGGAGTGCGATCTCGCATCGAAGCATTGGCCGAAGATTGCACGCCGGATCAAGCGCGCGCTGGACCGGAACTCCGCGAGTCAAGTTGCGGGCGAGTGATCGGCAGCCGAGTCGACCTTTCAGACGCTGACGCAATTGACGCGAACCTGTCGCCGAGTCTTGTCGTCTGGCTCGATACGTTCGCCGATCGAGTCGTCACCTCCTTCGTCCACTATTGCTGACGCCTGGTTTTTCGTGAGGTCGAGCGCAGCGACGATTTCGGCTTGGCGCTTGGTCGCGGTTTCGAGTTGGTCGGAATATTCGAATGGCTGATCGAGGTGCTTGGCGAGGTCGGTCTGCTTGCGCTCCATGTCGGCAAGGTCGGCAGTTCGCTCGATGAGGCGCTGGTCGAGGTGCGTAATCGCATGCTCCAGCGATGAGACGGTGCCGAGTGGGGTTTCGCTGATATGAGCGGTGTAGGCGTTCCGGCCTTGGATGACGACATTGGCGCGGTCTTCGAGTTTTTGGATCGCGATGGGAAAGCCGCCGATGGTGCCGATGGGTTTCGTCGTCTGGAAGGGCTTCATCGCGGCGGCGGCGAAGATGATGGCGCGGCCGGCTTTGGTGCGGTCGGTGAAGGTTTCCTTGCGGAACTGCATTGAAAACTGGTCGCCTTGGGTCGAGACTCGCGTCTTCAAGTCCGCGGTCATGTTTCCGATTTCGCGACGGCAAATGTCCGCCCCCTCGGCGAAGGACTTAATGCGGTAGCGGAGCTGGTATTGGCTGTCGTTGTGCTGCTTTTTGAGGCGGCTCAAGCGGATGACTTCGGCATCCACGGACGCTTTCTCGATGACGAGCGGGTTGCCGGATGCGATGGCTTTCACCTCGGCGTAGGTGAGCGCGGCGGCATCCACGTCCTCCGCGCGGCGGACGCTCGCGTCGCCGTTCATCACTTGCGCGATGAAGCGCGCCTTGCTCTCCAAAGTTTGCCACATATAGGCGTCGAATGAGCCTTCGGTCACATAGCGGTAGATGCTCACAAACTCGTTCTCGTTGCCCTGCCGCAGGATGCGGCCTTCGCGCTGCTCGATGTCGGCGGGACGCAACGGGGCGTCGAGGTGATGCAATGCGACGAGACGCTTCTGGACGTTGGTGCCTTCGCCCATCATCGGCGTGCTTCCAATTAGGATGCGGACGGTTCCTTCGCGAACGGATTTGAAGAGCGCGGCCTTCGCGGCGTCGTCGCTGCAGTTTTGGATAAAGGCAATCTGCTCGCTCGGAATGCCGCGCGCCATGAGCTTGTCGCGCACGTCGGCATAGACGGAGAAGTGCGAGGCGATGGCGGCCGGCGTCGAGAGGTCGCAAAAGATCATCTGCGTCCCGCGCGTCGGCGTGGATTCTAGCCAGATTTCATGCGCCTTCTCCACGGCACGATTCACCTTGGTGTCGGGATGGTCGCGGACGTGCGGGAGCATGAGCCGCAAGTCGAGCGCGGCCTTCCGGCCCTCGGTCGTGATCTTGAGCATATTGTCGTCGCGCGGATCGACCTGGCCGTTCTTGATTCGCTCGGTTCGCGCCACGAGTTGATCGACGAACGCTTTTAGCTCAGGAGTGCTGGGCGCGCTGATCGTGACTTGCTTGCCTTCCCGAAGTTTCGGCACCGGCAGCTTGAGCATTTCCGCGGTTTGCACGTCGGCGGTCTGACGGAACTGCTGCATGAGTTCCGGCACGTTCACGAAACGCGCGAAGCGGCTTTGCAGCCGGTAGCCGCTGCCGTTCGGACTGAGTTCCATCGTCGTGACTGTCTCGCCAAAAGTCGCGGCCCACGAGTCGAAGTGCTGCAACTGATTCCGCCGCAGCTCGTGCATTTGCAGATAGCGCTGCATGGTGAACATCTCGGCCATCGTGTTGGAAATCGGCGTGCCCGTCGCGAAGACCACGCCACCCCCGCGGTTCTTCTCCTGGATGTGCTGGACCTTGAGGAAAAGGTCGAATGCGCGCTCCGATGCCGTCTGCGGCAGACCGGCGACGCGCGTCATTTTCGTGAAAACGTGTACTACGGGACAAAACGTGTAGTACGGGACAGACTATCTGCAAGAA
>JBBRCA010000136.1:0-7798 GCA_038205325.1 Terriglobales bacterium
GGAATTGCCTTCTGGTTGGGTCGTTGGGAAGGCCACGGTGTCGACGTGAGCTTGCTTCGCCACGAATCGTCGAGAGGCAACAACCGACGGCAGACAGGCGCATAGACTGCCGCTGATTTCGGATGGTTATGGAAGACGTAAACATCTACTACCTCGCCCTTCTCTCGGGCGGCTCCAATCTCAATCAGAATGTGGCCGACGAGCGGCGTGATGGCATGGATGGAGACAGGAACGCCTAGCAGATCGACGGATGCGATCCCCGCGTCTAACAGCAAGGAATGCACGCGCTCCCCAACTGCCCAGATCTTCTGTACCTTTCCCGGCAGCGCTTTTAGGGTCGTTACGGCCAGATCCGCGACGACCTCGTTAAAACGGCCGACCAGACCTTGATCCGAACCGAATACAACAGCGCCGATTGGCTGTCCATCTTTAGGCTTTCTATCCGGCAGAGGGGTCGCGGCACTCGCCTGCCGAAGGGACACCGACAGGCCAAGTTCCACCGTGCGGTAGTAATCGTCGAGCGCTTCGACGGCTTTTTGATACTGCCCGATGCTCGATGCAGCCAACGCCTTCATCGCTCGAACCACGCCGGCCAGGTCACCCGCGGAATCGATTCGGTGGCGCAGACTTTGGATATTGCCGCTCACTTTTTCGTCTCGGGCTTCGGCTGGAACGGAGCCAGTGTACGTTTGGCAATGTCGAGGACTACTTTTCGATCGGCGTTGCTCAATTTGTCCGCTGATTGGAACCGCGCCGCAACATCCGCGGGAATTTGACTCGCAGCCTTCTGCAGCGCTAACTCGGCCTCGCTCACTTTCCCCAGTGGCACCGGATCGAAGAGCCCGGATGCCAAAGCCAGCAGAACACAGATCTGCTCCTCGATCGACCACGGGTTCGATTCCGCCTGTTTGAGACACACGCGGATGCGCTCTCCGTGGTCGATTGTCTTTCGAGTGGCGTCGTCGAGATGCGTGCCGAACTTTGTAAAGGATTCCAGTTCTTCGAACTGCGCATAGGCCAACTTAAGGTCCCCGGCGACCGCTCGATAAGAAGGCCGCTGCGCCGCGCCGCCCACTCGGGACACGGACTTGCCGACTTCAATCGCGGGTAGCACGCCCAACTCGAACAGTGTCGGCGAAAGGTATATCTGGCCGTCGGTAATCGAGATCAGATTGGTCGGAATATAAGCGGAAATATCCTGGGCGGTAGTCTCGATAACCGGAAGCGCCGTGAGCGATCCACTCCCGCGCTCCTTGCTCAGATGGGTTGCCCTTTCGAGCATGCGCGAATGGATGTAGAAGATATCGCCCGGGAAGGCCTCACGACCGGGCGGACGGCGAAGAAGAAGGGAAAGCTCGCGGTAAGCGCGCGCGTGATGCGTCAGATCGTCGTAAACGATGAGCACATCGCGTCCCTCTTCCATGAAGTATTCGGCAATGCTTGTTGCGGCATAAGGGGTGATGAATACAAGGCCCGGTGCGACGTTGCCTTCAGCCGCCATCACCACGGTGTATTCCATAGCGCCTTTGTCTCGGAGGTTGGCGACTACCTTGGCGACGGCGGACGCGCGCTGGCCGATGGCGCAATACACGCAGATAACATTCTTCCCGCGCTGGTTGAGGATCGTGTCGATCGCTATTGCGGTCTTTCCCGTCTGCCGATCTCCCAGAATCAGTTCACGCTGTCCACGTGCCACCGGAACCAGCGCATCGACCGCCTTCAGTCCGGTCTGTAATGGCACGTCGACTGGCGCCCGATCCATAATTGACGGGGCCGGGCGTTCGATCGGCAAGCGCTTGTCCGAAGCCACCGGTCCTTTCCCATCGAGAGCTTTACCCATCGGATCGATCACGCGGCCCAACAGACCGTCGCCGACCGCTACATCCATCACGCGACCGGTTCGTTCTACCTCGTCGCCGGTATGGATGTCCTCGAAGTCGCCCAGCAACACCACCCCGATTTCCTCGGCGTCTACGTTGAAGGCAATTCCGAGGAAGCCGCCCGGAAAGCGCACCAGTTCCTCATACCCGACGCCGGGCAGGCCTGACACCGTTGCTATTCCAATCGCGACGCTCGTGACGATTCCTACCTCGCGAGGCGTCAGTTGGGGCTTGAATGCTTCGAGCCCCTCATGAACACTGCCGAACGCGTTATCGACCGCAGCCTGCAAGGTTCCGGGTTCGCTCATGAGACCACTAACCTCACGGTGTGGCCGCCTTTGGTGGAGCGGCAGGCGCCGCCGGCCTGGCGTCAAGAAGAACGCCTACCGCGCGGTCGAGCGAAGCGAGATAATCCGAAATACTCCAGCCAACTTTTTGCCCGCTGGCCGTTAGTTGGATTCCGCAGATCGCGTCAGGCCCCGATTCGAATCGCAAAGGGACCGCAGCTGAGAATGTCTCATTGACCGCGTTCTGTATGGTCGCTCGTTGCGCGGCAGGCATGTCGAAGACACTGGTTACCACGGCTGGTTCTTTCGAACTCTTGAGTGCCGCAGCCAGAGTTTCCTTCGCCTTCCCGTCCATCTCGCGCAGCCGCCGAGTGAACACCGCCCCCAGACGTTCCTCAAGACCAACCGATGCCAGGTCGGCGAGCGTTTTTCGCGCAATGGAAAACACTTCCTGAGTGGCGGTTCGCGCTATGTCTTTGGCGAGCCTCGCCTGGTCGTCCTTCAATGCAATCACCTGCGCGGCCCTTAGTTGATCCACCTCTTTATGGGCCTCGCCGACCAGCCGATCATGCTCGGCTTTCGCGTCGTCGGTGGCCCTGGTCAGCAGCGCCCCACGCTGTTCATCGAATGACTTGTTCTTGCCTGCCAGATCGTCGTGTTCCTTCTTCGCCGCGGCTTCCTTTTCGTTAGCGCTCGCGAGTTTCGTGGCGATGCCCTTCTCCCGGAGGTCGATGGCGTTGAGTATTGGCTTATAGAGAAAATGCTTCAACAGCCACACAAGAACCAGAAAGTTCAGCGCCTGGGCACCGACGGTGAACCAGTCGATGAGCATAGTTCACTTTCCCCCGGCGTGCGAAAGTGCGTTGGTCCAGAATGGATTCGCGAAGATCAGAATCATTGAAACGACGAAACAATAGATTGCCAGCGACTCGATCATTGCGAGCCCTACGAACAACGTTCGGGTGATGGTGGCGGAGGCGTCGGGCTGCTGGGCGAGAGAGGTCAATGCCGTGGCGACAGCCCGACCCTCGCCGAGCGCCGGGCACATCGATCCAACGGCAATTGTGAGGCCCGAAGTAGCGATAGAAAAGATTGCGATCACGGTGCTGTTGTCCATTTGTCTTCCTTTTAGTCCTTCATTTCAGGTAGTTTTCTTTACCGCAACAGGCTTCGGCTTGCTCGCCAGCGTGGCCGCGGCAATGTATACGGTAGCGAGAATGCTGAAGATATAGGCTTGAACCATACCGGTCAGCAGACCAAGGGACGTCATCACAATGGGAAAGAGAAAGGGCGTTATCGTCAGCAGGATGCCGACAATCATCACTCCGCTCATCATGTTGCCGAAGAGACGAACGGCCAGTGCCAAAGTACGTGAGAGTTCACTAATGATGTTGAAGGGCAGCATGATGATGGTCGGCTGCGTGTAAGTCTTCAGATATCCGCCGAGCCCTTGAGCTCGAATTCCGAACAGGGGCACTGCGATGAAGACGGACAACGCCAGCGCCGCAGTGGTCGAAAGCGAACCGGTGGGCGGCGCGAAGCCCGGAATCACAATACAGAGGCTTGCGATCGCCACGAACAGAAACAGCGTTCCGAGAAAAGAGATGTAGCGTTCCGGGTGCTTTAAACCCACTTCCTCAATCTGTTTCTCGATATTGGTGACCACAATCTCGACCAAACCCTGCCAGCGAGAGATTGGGCCCTCGGTCAACAGCTTGCGCGTTACCAGTTTCGAGCCGGCAGCCATCGCGATCATCATGGCCCACGTGGTTACGATGGTCTCGTTTAGCTTGAAAAAGCCATGCTGCCAGAAAATCTGTTGATCGGAAGTGAGATTGACTACGAGCATTCGAGCGGTGCCTCCAGGCGAATGGTTCGCGTGAGCCGCACCACGAGCAAGCGCGCCGTCAGAAATCCTGCAACGCTGCACACCATACGCCGCCAGTCGCCTTGCCCAGCCAAGTAGAAGCCCGCGAGCGCTATGGCTGTGCGGACCAGAAAGCTGCCAGCGAACCAAACACCTGCGAGGTTCGACGGCAACGCTTTCCGAATGGTCCACCAAAGGCCTCCGAAGAAGACCGCGCCCAACAGGATGCCTACGAGGAACGCCAGGATGAAAGGTCCCGTTTCACGCATCGTCCTTCTCCTGACCGCTTGCGCCTTTGTCGTCCTGGCTGTCGTCGTGATGCATATCCCGATCCTGCTGGGCGACCCAGTGCCACGCGTTCAGGCAACCGATAAACAGCCCCGCAAACAGTAGCGCGAGCGTCCACGAAAATCGTCCAGGATATTTCGCGTCCAGCCACAGACCGAGCAGTACGCCGCATACAGTCGGAACCGCGACCGACCATCCGATGAGTCCGGACATCCCGAGTCCGAACCATGCGCTTTGCGTGCCCTCGCGCTGCACCCTGAGCTTACGGGCCGCTTTTGATCCGACCACCCTGTCGAAAGGCGTTTCGCCGTCGGCGGGCTTATTGAGCCGTTCATCGCTCATGCTGGAACGCCGCCAATCGTCCAACAAGACTGCTGTCCATCCTGGAGAGCGCGTCTTGAACGTTCCGCTCTTCCGCATTCAGACTGAGAAACCTGCGCTTGACCTCGTCGTGAAGCTGACTCAGATCGGCTCCGCCGATGGCTTGACGTACGGAGACAAGTATTTCCGAACCAGTCTTGACCAGAACTCCCTCGTCAACGGCCAGGTAGACTGGCGAGTTGTCTTTCGGGAGATATGTGAGGATGCCCGGAACCAGAGCAGCCACGCAGTCCAATCGGTGCTCAAGGAGTTGGAATGAGCCATCCCGCGTTTCGGCAATGACGCTCGACACACCATCCTGGTCGGCGAAAACTTCGGTGGGAAGAAGAATCTTAAGCTGCATGCGCAACTCCCGCATCGGGCTTGGGCGGTTCCGGTTTGGCATTGGGCTCCGGCTTCGCATCGGCCGGCGGCTTTTTGGCTTGGCCGATGGCCCCGATCATGTACAGTGCGCTCTCCGGGTAATCTTTGAATTCGTCTCGAAGAATGCGCTCGCAGCCGTCCAGGGAGTCTTTGAGGCTGACCACCTGGCCTTTGATTCCGCTGAATTGTTCTGTTGCGAAGAAGGGCTGCGTGAGGAAGCGTTCCAGCCTCCGAGCCCGGCCTACGATTTGACGGTCTTCCGGGGAAAGCTGCTCCATCCCGAGCATCGCGACAATGTCTTTCAGGTTTTCGTACTGAGCCAGGGTCTTTCGGATCTCCTGCGCAAGGTCATAATGCTGCTGGCCAACAATACCCGGGGTGGCCATCTTCGAACTCGATTGAAGCAGGTCGATGGCCGGGTAGAGTCCCTGCGTCGCGCGCTTGCGCGAGAGCACTATCGATGCGGAGAGGTGGGAAAACACGTGCACTGCGGCGGGGTCGGTCAAATCGTCCGCTGGTACATACACGGCCTGGATTGAGGTGATAGCGCCTGCATGGGTGTTGGCGATGCGCTCTTCCAGGCCTGAGAGTTCCGTGGCCATCGTCGGCTGATAGCCGAGCCGCGAAGGCATCTGGCCCATGAGCCCGGACACTTCCATGCCAGCCTGAATGAACCGGAAAATATTATCGATCAGCAGAAGAACGTCGCGATGCTCATCGTCGCGAAAATACTCCGCCATGGTTAACGCAGCGGCGCCCACGCGAAACCGCTTGCCGGGCGGTTCGTTCATCTGCCCGAAGAGCATCACCATATCCTTGAGGACGCCGGCTTCTTTCATGGCGCTGTAAAGCTCTTCGCCCTCGCGGCAGCGCTCACCGATTCCGCAGAATATGCTGACTCCTTTTTGACGGCCGATCATGTTGTGGATCATCTCCGTCAACAACACGGTCTTGCCAACGCCGGCGCCGCCGAACATGCCGCCCTTGCCTCCGCGCTCCAGCGGCACCAAAACGTCAATGGCCTTGATACCTGTCTCGAAGACCTCCGACTTGGTGGATCGCTCTTCAAGCGGCGGCGGGGCCCGCAGAATGTTCCGCCACTCCACGTCTTGCGGTTCCGGTTGGCGGTCGATCGCGTGTCCAAAGACATCGAACATTCGGGAGATGATTTGCTTGCCGACCGGCACACGTAGAGCTTCCCCCGTGTCCTCCACTCTCATGCCTCTTGCGAGGCCCTGTGTAGGAGTCAGAGCGATCCCCCGTACGCGCTGGGAGTCAAGCTGTTCGAGCACTTCGATCACGATGCTTCCTTCCGCACCGGTATGCAGAACGCGGTGAATCGGCGGCAGCAAGCGATCGAAGTGAATGTCTACAACTCCGCCACGAATGGAAACAACCGAGCCCATGTTCTTGGCGGACGTCTCGCTCACAATCGGGGAACCATGGAGAGATCGTTGCTCATCACGTAGATGGCTATCGCGGCGAACATCATGACCATGGCAAGCCAGAATTTCCAGTCGTGATGGGCGCGTTTCCAATACGGCCTGCGGTCGTGCGCAGCCGTGCTCATCAGGTCTTAGTCCCAGGCATAGCCGTTCCCGGCCACTTCCAGTTGCGAATCTCCGGCAAATCTTCACCGTGTTCATCGATGTAGTGCTTGTGCTCGATCAGCTTGTCCTGCATGGATTGCTTCAGCCATGCGCCCGGGGAGCCCAGATCGGGCAAACGGTCGATCACATCCTGTACCAGATGGAAGCGGTCAAGATCGTTCTGAACGCGCATATCGAAAGCCGTAGTGATGGTGCCTTCTTCTTTGTAGCCGCGAACGTGGAGGTTCCGGTTGGTGCGGCGGTAAGTAAGGCGATGCACCAGCCACGGATACCCATGGAAGCCGAAAATGATGTGTTTGTCCTTCGTGAAGAGTGAATCGTAGCCGGCCTCGGTAAGGCCATGCGGGTGCTCGCTGGCAGACTCGAGCTTCATGAGGTCCACAACATTGACCACACGGATCTTCAGTTTTGGAAGATGCTCCCGAAGAATGGAAACGGCGGCGAGAATCTCCAGCGTCGGCGTATCCCCACAACAGGCCATCACTATGTCCGGCTCACTGTCCTGATCGTTGCTGGCCCATTGCCAGATGCCAATACCTTCGGTGCAATGCACCACCGCGGCTTCCATCGTCAGCCATTGCGGAAGTGCGTGTTTGCCTGCAACCACTACGTTGACGTAATGCCGGCTGCGAAGGCAATGATCGAAAACGGAGAGAAGGCAGTTCGCATCGGGAGGCAGATAGCAACGTACGATGTCGGCTTTTTTATTGATGACGTGATCCAGAAAACCGGGGTCCTGATGCGTGAAACCGTTGTGATCCTGCTGCCACACGTGGGACGCCAGGAGATAGTTCAACGAAGCAATCTTGCGGCGCCAGGGCAGTTCAGAAGTAACCTTGAGCCACTTGGCGTGCTGGCTAAACATGGAGTCGACGATGCGGATGAAGGCCTCGTAACTGTTAAACAGGCCGTGACGCCCAGTCAGCAGATACCCTTCCAGCCAGCCCTCGCACTGGTGCTCGCTGAGCATAGAGTCCAGTACCCGCCCGGAAGGCTCCAGGAATTCGTCATTTGTGACTTCCCGCGCGTCCCACTGGCGGTTGGTCACTTCAAAGACTGCGCCGAGGAGATTCGACAGCGTTTCATCGGGGCCGAAGACGCGGAAATTATCACGGTTCAGAT
>JBBRCA010000137.1:0-7772 GCA_038205325.1 Terriglobales bacterium
TTGGGATGATTGAAAATGTCGAACGCATCGACGCGGAGTTTGAAGCCCACGCCCTCGAAGAGTTTGGTGTCCTTGCTCAACGACAGATCGAAGTCCGCGAATCCCGGCCCGGTGATGGCGTTGCGCTGAATGTTGCCAATGCCGGTAAAGACCGGTCTGGAGGTCGGAGCGGCTTGTGTCGCCTGGTTCTGGAAGCTGCACCCGGCGGGCACGGCGAGCGTGGGCCCAATGGGGCAAACGGTCGACTGCGGGATAAATGTGACGTTGGTTAGCCCGGGGGTTTGCACCGTCTTCGTGACGGGGATCGGCCCTACCAGGTTGGGGCGAATGAGCCCCGCGACCCCGGTAAAGGACGAGGTGTTGTAGGTGAGATTGACCGGGTTCCCGGTCTGATACTGGATGATGGTCGAAATTTGGAAGCCTTCGACAAACCGGTTGCCTCTGAAGGGCAGATTGTAAAGCGCGTTGCCCGCGTAGTGGTTGCGCGTGTCGTAATCCGACAAGCCGTAGTTGTTGCTGGGGTTGGTGCTGTCCTGGAGCACGAAGCCGCCCTGAGAACCGAGCGAGTTGATATCCTGCGACTTTGACCAGTTGAAGTTCATATTGAGCGACAAGCCGCGACCCACGTTCTTGGTGAGGACCGCCCACAGCGCGTTGTAGCGCGAATACCCCACGCTATCGGCCTGTGCGATGTTGCTCAGCGTCGGGAAGTTTGCATCGATGGGGCTGTTCGGCGAGAGCGCCGCAAACGGCCGATTCCTGGAAACGCCGCCGATAGGCTGATTGATGTTGGTGCGAATACGCAGATGCGTTCCGACGGAGCCGTAGTATCCGATAGAACTCACCACTCCCCCCGGCAGAGCCTGCTGCAGGTTGAGGTTGAAGGTCTGCGTGTAGGCGTTGCTGAACTTCCGGTTTACATTGGCAATCGAAATGCCCGATGCTCGCGCGGACGCAAAGGCTGTTCCGACCGGAATCGGCGCGGCCGCATTGCTGTATGACACCGACGTGCTGAACGGAGGGTTGACGGTCAGGCCGTTGACGTTGGACTGCACGGGCTGGTCGACCAGGTACCCATAGCCCCCGCGCAACACCGTGGTCGAGTTCCCCAGTACGTCATAGGCAAAGCCCAGACGCGGCTCGAAGTTGTAGAGCTGGTTGTACACCGAGTTCACGCCGCTGGTGTTCTCGCGGATGAGGGACACCGATGCAGGGTCGAAGATGACGAAGCGGTTTGCGCCTTCGGTCGGCACCCCGTTCCACTCGAACCGCAGACCGACTTCGGCGGTCAGCCGCTGGTTCACTTTGAAATTGTCTTGGGCAAACGCGCCCGCCGCATTGATGTAAATACGGCTGGACACCCTGGTCGGCTGAATGCTGAACCCGGTCGCAACATCGTTCTCAAAGTTGTCGGTCGCGAGCTTCGAACTGGCGAACGTCAAGGTGCCTGTGTCACCCGTGAAGCTGGCCCCCAGATAGCGTCGAAACTCGCCGCCGAACTTGACAGTGTGCCGGCCCCTAACGACTGTGGTCGCGTTGGAGAGCACGCCCAGCGTGTCCGCGCGTGCTTGCGGGAAGCCCGCCGGGCCGCCAAACACCAGGCCGATGTCCGAAATCGTGATCTGCGGAAGGCCGACGTTGCCGTTGACGCCGGCGCCGATGAAGAAGTCGTTCGGGTTCAGCAGCGTGTTGGCATTGAACGAAATGTTGATGCGGTTGAACCCAAGACGGGCTTCATTCACGATCGTCGGGCTAAAGATGTGTGTCTCATTGAACGTCAATATCTGGCGGTGCGCGTTGCGGTTGTCGCCAAAACCGGGAATCGTATCGCCTTGGAGGCTCGGCTCGGTGCGGGCGTCCGACTGGAACGCATAGAAACCATGAAGCTGATCTTTGGGGCCAAAAATCTGTAGAACATCGCCGGTGTACTGATTGATCGCAACGGGCCCCGGCGTGAACGTTACAAAGCGGAAACCCGACGGATCGTTGGCCACGGGCACCAGCGCCAGCAGCGCATTGGCCGCGGGCTTGCCCCCAGAGACGATCAATGCGCGCTGCGCCGCCGTGAACACCGCGCTGTTTTGCAGAATGCCCTGGTGTTGACGCAGGCCTTCATAGCTCGCAAAGAAGAACGTGTGGTCCTTCCAGATGGGGCCGCCCACCGCGACGCCAAAATTATTGCGCTTGAGTGGCGCCTTCAATCCGGAGGTTCCGGCAAGAGTGCTGCGGTTGAAATAATTGCGCGCGTCGAGCGCTTCGTTGCGGAAGTAGTCGAACACTTCGCCGTGGAACTTGTTGGTGCCTGACCGGGTGCTCACGTTCACGATGGATCCGGAACTGCGCCCGTACTCCGCGCTGAACGTCGAATTGTTGATCTTGAACTCGGAGGTCGTATTGATCGACGGCTGGAACGTGATCTGGTTCTGGCTCATGTCGTTCAGGTTGATGCCGTTGATCTGGAAATTCACGGAGTCTTCGCGGTTGCCGGCGGTGATGAAAGAGTTCGCGCCGAGGCCGCGGCTGGCGCCAGTTAAGCTGCCTGCGGTGGGGGCCACCACTCCACCCGGCGTCAGCACCGTGAGGTCGAGGAAGTGGCGGCCGTTCAGCGGGAGGTCCTGCACCGTTGCCCGGTCGATCACCTGCCCGACAGTGATCGTCTGCGTCTCGATTTGAGAGGCCGTGCTTTCTACCTGCACCGTCACGCCCGCCGACGCTAACGCGAGGTTCATGTTCACGGTGACGTGCTGGTCGACGTCCAGCGTGAGCTTGTTGACGACATAGGCGCTGAACCCGGTCGCGGTGGCCTGGACTTTGTAGTCGCCAGGTTGCAGCGAGGGCGCGACGTACAGCCCGGCTCCATCCGTGACGATGTCGCGGTCGGTGCCGGTCGCGAGAGAGTGAATGTTGACGTGCGCGCCAGCGACGACCGCTCCGGTCGGGTCGGTAACTGTCCCTGCGAGCGTTGCGGTGGATTGTGCCCAGACGGGAAACGCGGAGAATGCAAGGGCTAGGGCGACGACGAGCGATAAACGGAATTTCATAAACTGCCTCCAGAATGAAACAAGTGCCTGTGCCGCATGAGCGATAATTGCCATGCGGCCAAATGATTTGGACTTGAATATACGGCATATGAGATATCAACTTGTCACATTTTTGTCTTCTTGTGACGAAAGGAATCGCGGCTATGCTTGATTGGGAGGCGTTGGGATGAGTATCGCGACGACGCACGGTGATGGGGGGCAAACGGGGCTCGCGGGGGGACTTCGAATTTCCAAGGCCGACCTGCGCGTAGAGGCCTACGGCTCGGTGGACGAACTCAACAGCGTGCTGGGTTTTGCGCGGAGCATTTGCAGCCACGAGGAGGTCGCGGAGTGGACGGAGCAGATTCAGCGCACGCTGTTTCGCGTGGGTTCGGCGTTGTCCACGCCCGCTCAGGGCGAGAACCAACCGGTGTTCATCACCACGGAAGATATTGCCATGCTGACCGACCTAGTGCATCGGATCGAGGCGACCGAGGGGATATTGAGCGATTGGTCGCTGCCCGGCGCGCACCGGGAGTCGGCGGCCTTCGAGGTCGCGCGCACGGTGTGTCGCCGCGCCGAGCGCAATGTGGTTCGATTCATCGAGAATGGCGGGAGCGTGAGGCCCGAAGTCGTCGCGTACCTGAACCGGCTGTCCGATTTGATCTGGCTGTTTGGGCGGCTCATCGAACTCCGAGCGGGCGTGGATGCGCGGCTTCGCGAGGACGACAAAAGCGGTCCGCGCTGGTCGCGCGCCTGGTAAGTGCTATTGCGCATTGCCCGTGCGGTGCGATATGTTCGCGGTAGGGACCCAGTATGCATTCGGACGGCATTTTCGCGACGTACATCTCGAGGGCTCGACGCGACGCGACGCATGAGCTTCCGTGCCATGTCGCCGCGCTTCCGAGCTTGACGCGCCCCGGCTTGTTCGGCGACTAGACACGCTTTACAACTGGCCCGTTGCTGTCCCCGCATTTCTGCCGGGGACCTCCGTCTTTCGATTTCGCGAAAGACGCGAAAACCATCCTGTAAAACAAGTCGCCGCAGGAGGCCGCTATGACTACCGCCGTGCTCAATGAAAATGAAAAAGTTGAATCCGCCCGTCCGCATTTTGAAACGTCTATTCCCGGCCCGATCGGCGCCCGGATTATTGCCGACGACGAGCGCCTGATGTCTCCCAGCTACACCCGCAGCTATCCGCTGGTCGTCAAGCGCGGGCTCGGCTGTCGCATTGAGGATGTCGATGGCAACGAATTTCTCGACTTTACGGCGGGCATCGCTGTCGCTTCCACCGGACATTGCCATCCCGAGGTCGTGAAGGCGATTCAGGACCAGGCCGCCGAGCTGATTCATATGTCCGGCACCGATTTTTACTATCCGCAGATGACGAAACTCGCGGCGCGGCTTTCAGCGATCGCGCCCATGGCGGGGCCGCACCGCTTCTACTATGGCAACTCTGGCGCGGAGGCGATCGAGTGTGCAATGAAGCTCGCTCGATACCACACCAAGCGGCAGAACATCATCAGCTTTATCGGCTGTTTTCATGGGCGGACAATGGGCGCGCTTTCGCTCACCGCCTCGAAGACGCAGCAAAAGCGGCGCTTCGGGCCGTTCGTTCCGGGCGTGACGCATGTGCCGTATCCGAATGTCTATCGGGACTGCGAGGGGCAGACGCCTTCCGAAGCCGAGCGCGAGGCGCTGGGGTTAAGCTGTGCGCGCTACATCGAAGAGAAGCTGTTCAAGACGATGCTTCCGCCCGAAGAAGTCGCGGCAATTATTGTTGAGCCGATTCAGGGCGAGGGCGGGTACGTCGTTGCGCCGGACAGTTTCCTGCGCGAGATTCGGAACATCTGCGACCGTCATGGCATTTTGATGATCGCCGACGAAATTCAATCGGGCGCCGGCCGGACAGGGAAGTGGTGGGCCATCCAGCACACGTCGGTTGAGCCGGACATTGTCTGTAGTGCCAAGGGCATCGCTTCGGGAATGCCATTTTCCGTGTGTATGGCCAAAGCCCACATAATGGATTGGGTGCCCGGCTCTCACGGCAGCACGTACAGCGGCAATCCGGTGTGTCTCGCCGCGGCGCTGGCGACTCTGAACGTCATTGAGCGCGAAGGCTTGCAGAATGCGGCGACGGTCGGTGCCGCAATGCTGGCGCGGATGAAGACCTGGGTCGCGAAGTATCCGCATGTCGGCGATGTTCGCGGGCGTGGATTGATGATCGGCGTCGAACTTGTGAAGGACAAGCAGTCCCGCGAACCCGTCGGCGCGCTGCGCGATCACATTGCCGACAAGCTGGCGTTCGAGCGCGGACTGTTGCTGCTGGGATGCGGCGAGACGACGATCCGGATTTGTCCGGCGCTGATTGTCACGCAGCAAGAGGCGGATGCGGCGATGGACATTTTAGAGGAGTGCATCGCGTTGGCGCAGGAGTAAATGCGGTTGCCGTTGTTGTTGCTTTATTTTCTGTCATGCCCGCAGGGATCTGCTTGCGCTCGGGACACACCACAAATGCGGGGTTGCCCCATGTCCGGATTTTCGGACATGGGGTGTTCGCAGCCGCACTATGGTTAACCTTTTCACGATCTCTCTTGGCTCTCCCGAAAAGCTGTCATCTCGCCGGGGGAGCGCGTTTTTAGCGCCGCAGTGGAGGGACCCGCAGCTTCACTGCGTCGCCGAATATCCTACCGCCCCGGAAAATCTACAGGTCTCTCCACGAGGCCTTCGCAAATACGCGAAGGCTCCGGTCAAGATGACAGGGTCTGCGGGCCAACGGATAGAAGAACAGGCTCTCATCCAATGTCGAAGCTGACGCCCTGAGCCAGCGGCAACTCGGTCCCGTAGTTGATGGTGTTGGTCGCGCGGCGCATGTACTGCTTCCAGGCGTCGGAGCCGGATTCGCGGCCGCCGCCCGTCTCCTTCTCGCCGCCGAACGCTCCGCCGATTTCGGCGCCGGACGTGCCGATGTTCACGTTGGCGATGCCGCAGTCTGAACCGAGCGCGGAGAGAAATTGCTCCGCTTCCTGCAGGTTCAATGTAAACACCGAAGAAGAGAGGCCGTGCGGAACGTCGTTCTGCAACGCGATCGCTTCGTCGAAATTGCGATAGCGCATAACGTACAGGATGGGCGCAAAGGTTTCGTGTTTGACGATGTCAGCCTGCGTGGAAATTTCAACCAGCGCGGGGCGAACGTAGAAGGCTTCGGGAGTTTCTTTTTCGCGCACCCGTTCGCCTCCGCTGACGGTCGCGCCCGCTGCGCGCGCGTCGGCGAGGGCTTTCTGCATTCCTTGCCACGCGCGTTCGTCGATCAAAGGGCCGACCAGCGTGCCCGGCTCGCGAGGGTCTCCGACCACAACCGAGGCGTAAGCCTTCTTCAGTTGCGGAATAAGCTTGTCGTAAATCGAGTCGTGAACGATCAGGCGGCGCAGCGACGTGCAGCGTTGACCGGCTGTGCCCATCGCTGAAAAAGCGATGGCTCGAAGGGTCAAATCGAGGTTCGCGGACGGGCAAACAATCGCCGCGTTGTTGCCGCCGAGTTCGAGGATTGAACGTCCGAAGCGCGCCGCGACTCGAGGCCCAACGACGCGGCCCATGGCGGTAGAGCCGGTCGCAGAAACGAGTGCGACCAAGGGGCTGTCGACTAGTTGCTGGCCCACCGTCGCGTCTCCGATCAACAGGGAGGCGAGACCTTTAGGCACGCCTCCAAACTTCGCTGCGGCCCGCTCGAAAATGGCCTGCGTTGCAAGTGCGCTGAGAGGCGTTTTTTCCGACGGCTTCCACACCACGGAGTTGCCGCAGACCAGTGCCAGCGCCGCGTTCCACGACCACACCGCAACCGGGAAATTGAACGCCGAAATTACGCCAACCACGCCCAACGGGTGCCAGGTCTCCATCATGCGATGCTGACTGCGCTCGGAGGGCAGAGTGAGGCCCGCAAGTTGTCGCGAAAGTCCGGCAGCGAAGGTGCAGATGTCAATCATTTCCTGCACTTCGCCGTGGCCCTCGGTGAGCAGCTTTCCGCTCTCAATGGTAACGAGACGACCGAGGTCTGGCAGCGCGGCGCGGAGTTCATCGCCCAGGATGCGCACCAGTTCGCCGCGCTTCGGGGCGGGCACGGTGCGCCATTCGCGAAACGCTTCATGCGCCTGTGTGACCGCGGCGGTCGTCGCGGCGGCATTCACAGTGGGGAGTTGCGAGACGATTTGTCCGGTGAGCGGAGTCCTGACCTGCAGGGGACCCGAGGAGTGTGTCGCGACGCCCAAACGGATAAGGAGATCGTGAATCTCGTGGACATCGTGCTCAATGGAACTTGGGGCGGAGTCTGTAACAGGGGAATTCTGGCGCATAGGCATCGTTTATTACTCTATCGCGACGGAGGGCTGCTCGCCTTTGCAAAAGAGAAAGCAATCGCGAGCCAACACCTGCACACCTTTGGGGTACTTTGTCCCCCACCCGTGGGATTGTTCCGCCCCGAATGCCTTACTAGTCTCCAACCAATCGCACTGGTACTAAGTCGTTTCCGCTTCGCCGCAAAACGGCACAGCGCAGGAACGGCTTGTACCCGGTCGATAAACCCAATACCGCTTCATGCGGTCGGAGAGTCGGGGCAATGCGTCCAGAGTTCATCATCGCTGCGGTCCTTACTTGTGCTGTCACCGGCGTTTCACAAACGGTTCCCTGTTCCAACATGACGGTCGGAAACAACGGCGCGCTCAACGGTTTTGTCCCGTCGCCCAACGATGCGTGGCA
>JBBRCA010000138.1:0-7741 GCA_038205325.1 Terriglobales bacterium
GAATACCTGGCGGCGACGGTGGTGAACGCGGGGCGGACCGCTGCGGAGGAGAATGCGAGTGAGTTGCCGAAGGAAGTGGCGGCGATTTATAGGGCCAAGAATATGAACAGGCGCGCGGGGAAGACGGAGAGGTTCCTGCGACCGGTGCTGTGGCTGGTTTGCCTGTTGGGCGAAGAGGTTGTGCCGGTGAGTTTTGCGGGGAAGACGGTGGGGCGGGCGACGTTTGGGCATCGCGTGCTGTCGGCGGGAGAGGCGTTCGAGATTGTTGCGCCGGAGAGTTATGTGGCGCAGCTTGAGGGCGAGTTTGTGTTGGTGGATGTGGAGGCGCGACGGCACAGGATTCGCAAGGCGCTGGATAAGGCGACGCGCGACGTGAGCGGCGTGCGTTGGAGGGAAGACGAGGCGCTGGTGGATCAGGTGACGCACCTGACGGAGTGGCCGACGGTGTTGCTGGGGAACTTTGAGCGGGAGTATCTAGCGCTGCCGGAAGAAGTTTTGGTCACCGTGATGCGGGACCATCAAAAGTATTTTGCGGTGGAAGACGCGGAGGGGAAACTTGCGCCGCATTTTCTAGCGGTTCTGAATATTTCTACGGATGAGAAGAGCGCGGCGATGATTCGGCAGGGCAATGAGCGGGTTCTGCGGGCACGGTTTAATGATGCGAGATTCTTTTGGGAGTTCGATCAGAGGGTGCCGCTGGCGGAGCGGGTGAAGTTGCTGGAGAATGTGACTTTTCAGAAGGAGTTGGGGAGTTATGCGGCGAAGAGTGAGCGGGTGCGGGTATTAGTAGGGAAGTTAGTTGTAGTTGCGAATTCGCGTGGGACGAGCGTGGATGGAGTGGCTGTGGATGAGGCTGCGCGGTTGGCAAAGACCGATTTGACGACGGCGTTGGTGAAAGAGTTTACGGAGTTACAGGGTCTTATCGGTGGTTTGTACGCGAAAGCGCAGGGTGCTTCGGCGACGGTGAGCGATGCAATTTACGACCAATATTTACCTGCATCTGCGAAGGACTGTTTGCCGCGTTCTCTGGAGGGTGCGGTGTTGGGGCTTGCCGATCGCATGGATACGATTGCCGGGATGTTTGGGCTGGGGATGGAGCCGACCGGATCGAAGGACCCGTTTGGATTACGGAGAGCGGCGAATGGTGTGGTGAGGATTTTGGGGGAATCGGGTTTGCCGTTGACGCTAGGGGATTTGTTTGCAGCGAGGGGCGTGAGTGCGGCGGTTGAGGAGAAGTTGCTGGCGTTCTTCGCGGAGCGCGTCGAGTTCTATTTGCGTGAGCGGGGTCAGGCTTATGACGTCGTGAAGGCGGTGATGTCGGCGGGTTGGGACGATGTGCGAGATGTGGCTCTGCGCGCGGAAGCGGTGACGGAAGTGCGCGGGGGTGAGGATTTTGTGGCGATCAGCGCGGCTTTCAAACGGATGAAGAATATTCTTCAACAGGCGATGTCGATGGGTGCAGTGATGCCAACTTCGGTCTCCGACGATTTGCTGGTGCAGGCCGAGGAGCGGGAGTTGGCGCGGCGGTCGGCGGAGTTGGCCGTGAAGGCTGAAGCGTTGCGCAAGGTGGGGGATTATCGCGGCGCGTTGCAGGCGATTGCGGCGCTGCGGGCGCAGGTGGATGGGTTCTTCGAAGCGGTGATGGTGATGGCGCCGGAGGCGGAGTTGCGGGGGAACCGGCTGGCGCTGTTGATGAGGATTGCCGCGGATTTTTCGCGGGTCGCGGATTTTTCGGAGATCGTGACGGCGGGGTAGAGGGGAGTGGGCTGGGTGAGCATTGTGCGACCCCACCCATCTCGCAAAACGCTGCGCGATGAATGGGGCACCCAGATCTAGAGTTATGTGAGCGCGTGCGGTTCGCGCCTTCGCGAATGCCCACGTCTCAGAATCGACATGGGGCACCCGATGTTGTGGCGCTGCCAGCGAGAAGCAGGTCCTTCGCTACGCTCAGGATGACAATTCCAATAGTTGAATCTAATTCAGGCGTTGGAGGCGGGCGATGAGTTTTTCGGCGAGGGGTTCGCCGGACTCTGTCCAGAGGAGGCGGCTGGAAATGCCGCAGTGCTTTTCGACTGAGAGCGTGAAGGCGAGGAGCTTTTCGACGTTTTGTTGAATGCGCTGGGCGGCGTCGATGTGGAGGTCCTCGTCCTCCAAGACCCAGGGCGTGTCGAGGCCGAAGTCGACGCGGATCTGGCCGTTCTGGTCGAAGCTGCCTTCGTCGAAGCCGGGGCCGAAGCCGATGATGCGGACGTTGGAGGGTTCGAGACGCCACAGGGTTTCGGGGCGGAGGACGTTGTCTTCCGACGCGTCTGCGTCGAGTGGGGTGTCGGGCGTCCAGAGGGCCCAGCGCATTTCGAACTCGTAGGCGGCGTCATCATGGAGTTGGGCGGTGGCTTCGGCGACGGCGGGCTCGATGACGGAGCCGACGGTGTCGGGTGTGTCGGGGGCGCGATTGGCAGCTTCTTCCCGAGTGCTCTGTCCGACGTTATAAATCCGCTGATAGGTTGGGGATTCGGTCCAGTCGAGGGGATAGGCGCTGGCGGCGTGGACGCGGGCGAAGGGGCTAGAAGGCTGGCCGTCCGCGGCGATGAGGGCGAACTGGCGGAGGACTCCTGTGAGCGCGGCGGGGAGCGACTCGAGGCGGAAGTTGGGGTACCAGAGGCTGAGGTAAAGCTGGTCGGCCATAGATTGATTTTAGGGCAGCGGCAACGCGGGGAGAAATCCTTGACGCAAAGGGCGCGAAGGGAGCTAAGTTTCGCAAAGGGTTCGTGGTGGGTTTGGAGTTGCTGTGCGGGTACGCGGCTGCGCTGTTGGTGTAGAGATTGGCGACACAGTCGAAACCCATGTCCGAAAGTCCGGACATGGGGCACCCCGCGTTTAAGCCCCGCATCTCCGCTCGGCCCATTGACTCGCAGTGAGAAGATAGAGCCTGGGTTTAGGGATGATGCGGCGGGTGGAGAGAGTTCGGTTGGGGCTGATTGCCGGGAGTGTTCTGCTTCTGGTGGTGCTGGCGGGTCTGTTCGGCTATGCGCGCTATCGAGCGGGAAAAGCGTGGATTGCGCGCTTGAAGACGCGGTCGGGGGCGAGTTTTGAGCAGGAGGCGGACAATGTGACGTACTCGCAGTCGCTGCGGGGGCGGACGGTTTTTACGCTGCGCGCGGCGAAACGGTTCTCTCATGCGAACGGAATTTCAACGCTGCACAACGTTGTCATTACCTTTTATGGGAGCGACGATCGCGTGGACCGAGTGTATGGGAATGAATTTGAGTGGGACGAAAATGGGGGCATTGCGCGGGCGGTGGGCGAGGTGCAGATGGACTTGCAGGTGCCGTCGGGCGTGGTGGTGACCCCGCGGCATGGGACGCCTGCGACGGCGGGCTCGGGTAGCAGCGCGAACAGCATTCATGTGCGGACGAGCGGGCTGGTGTTTGTGCGCAAGCTGGGTGTGGCGGCGACTTCGGAGCAGATTGAGTTCCACTACGGTGGCTTGACGTGCATTGCGAAGGGCGCGGAGTTTAATAACAATCCGAGTTCGCTGCATCTGCTGGCCGATGTGCAGATGAATGGCGTGTTGCGGGGTGCGCCGGTGGAGCTGCGCGCGGCGAAGGCGGACTTCGATCGGGTGAGCAATGTGGCGACGTTTGCGACGCCAGTGCTGACGACCGCGGACCGCAAGGCGCGCGCGCAGTCGGCGGTGCTACACCTGCGACGCGATGGCTCGGCGGAGCGGGCCGAAGCGGTGGGCGATGTGGTGCTCGATGCGGCGACGTTGCATGTGGGCGCGCCGCGACTGGATGCGGCGTTAGGCGAAAAGAATGAGCCGCAGACGGCGAGGCTTTCGGGCGGAGTGCGGATGGTCGACGACGATGCGGCGCGGCCTGCGCGGGGTGAGGCGGCGGAGATGCGAATGCGTTTCGATGCGCTGGGACGTCCGGCGGAGGTGACAGCAATAGGCGGCGCGCATGTGCTGGCTCGCGAAGTTGGTGCGAAGGGTGTTTGGTTGGAACGCGAGATGCGTGGGGAGCAGATGGTCGCGGCGTTTCATGCGGAGGGCGTGGGAAAACCGATGGTGCAGCAAGTCCATGCCAAGGGCGCGGCGTCGATGCGTGGCGATTCGCTGGTGAAGGCGGTGGGCTCGCGGGTGGCGGGAATAAAGTCGACGAGTGTCACGGGCGATGACCTGGTTGTGAGTTTTGTGGAAAGTGCGGCGAAGCGAGTGCGGCCCGATAGGCTGCATGGGCAGGGGCATACTGTGTTGCGACAGACGGCGGCGTTGGGCGAAGAGCATACGAGTTCGGGCGATGCGCTCGATGCGGTGTTTGCGGCGGAGGGTGGAGGTCGGCAATTTGATGTGGCATCGGCGACACAGGTAGGCCACGTTGTTATGAGCAGCCGCGCGGCGTTGAAGGCAGGGGCGAAGAAAGCGGCGGATGTTTCAACGGGCAATGCGGAGCGGGCGGCGTACGACGGTGAAAAGTTTTCGTTGAGCGGGAATGTGCATTTGGAGGATGCCGGGACTTCGGTGGCGGCGGATTTTGTTGAGTTCAATCAGGGGTCGGGGGACGCGGAGGCACATGGCAGTGTCGCGGCTACGTTGTTGGGGAATGGGGCTAACGTTTCCCAGGCGACGCATGTGGTGGCGCAGCAGGCGTTCCTGCATAAGTTGACGCAGGTGGCGGAGTTTGACGGCGGTCTGGAGAAGCCTGCGCGGTTGTGGCAGAGCGCTTCGCAGGTGGAGGCGGCGCACATTGTTGTGGACCGGCAGAGAAATACGCTGGTGGCGCGGCCTGGCGCGGATGCAGGTGCAGTGCATTCCGTGTTTGCGAGCGAGTCTGCGAAGGCCGCGGGTGCGAGCAGAGCGCCGAGCATTTTGCGGGTTGAGAGCCGGCAGTTGGACTACAGCGATCAGCAGCGTGAGGCGGTGTTTGCGGGGCCGGTGCGGATCGATGGAACGCTCGGGGAGGTAAGGGGACAGCGTACGACGGTGTTCTTTGTGCCTGCTGCGAAGAGTTCCAGCAAGAGCAGCGGCGGCAACAGCGCGAGAATTGCGGGTGGGCTGATGGGCGGGTCGCTCGATCATGTGGTGGTTGCCGGGGACGTGAAGCTAGATCAGTCGGGAAGGCACGGCACGGGGGAGCAGTTGGTGTACAAGGCCGCCGATGCGAGCTTTGTTTTGACGGGAACGCCGGGCGCGCCGCCGCACATTGTGGACGCGCAACAGGGGAGTGTGACGGGGGCGGCGCTATTGTTTCGAGCGGGCGATAGTACCATCGTCGTGACGGGCGCGACGGCGGTTGGGGAGCAGCGCGCGCACACCGAGACACATGTGAGGCAGAAGGCAAAATGAAGACCCTGGCGACCGAAGAGATCGGCAAGGCCTATGGCGGGCGGGACGTGGTACGGGGCGTGAGCCTGGAGATTCGGCAGGGCGAAGTCGTCGGCTTGCTGGGACCGAATGGCGCGGGCAAAACGACGAGCTTCCACATGATTGTGGGGCTGGTGAGGCCGGATTCGGGGCGCATTGCAATCGACGGCGAAGACATTACACGTACGCCGATGTATATACGCGCGCGAGATTATGGGATCAGCTATTTACCCCAGGAGCCTTCGGTGTTTCGCAAGCTGACTGTGGAGGAAAATATTCTGGCGGTGCTGGAGACGCAGCACAATACGTGGGAAGTGCGGCGGAAGCGGGCCGAGAATTTGGTGGCACAGTTGAACCTGGGGAATGTTCGCCGGACGCGCGGCTACGCGCTGAGCGGCGGGGAGCGGCGGAGGGTCGAGATTGCGCGCTGTCTGGCGATCAGCCCGGCGTTCATGCTGCTGGACGAGCCGTTTTCAGGGATCGATCCGATTGCCGTGCTGGAGTTGCAGCAGATTATTTTCGATTTGAAAGCGGGCGGGATTGGGGTGCTGATTACGGACCACAATGTTCGCGAAACGTTGAGCGTGACGGATCGGGCGTACATCATTAATGAAGGCCAGATATTTCGCACGGGGACACCGGGGGAGTTGGGGAGAGATCCTGAGGTGAAGAGGATTTATCTGGGGGATAATTTTTCGCTGTAGTGGGAGCGTGGAACGGTATGGGGTGGTGGTGACGGTTGTTTGTTCGGGGTGCGGGAGAAGAGCCAATGCTGCGATCTCTCCACTGCGCCATCGCAAAGTGCGCGACGGCTTCGGTCGAGATGACAGTTGTGGCGGTGGCAAATTCGAGGTGCCAATTTGGGACTCGGAGATTGGACGCGCTGTTCGTTGCAAACGGTGGATGTAAGGCAGGAGTAGACTGAGGCCACGCGACCGCTGACTGTTTGTTCATGCGGAGTTCATGAATAGGGTACGAGGGTCAAAAGTTTGTTATTGCAGCCCAGACTGAACGTCAAGGTTTCTCAGCACCAGGTGCTGACGCCGGGCCTGGTGCAGATGGTGAGCGTGCTTGCGCTCAACAAGCTGGAGCTGAAGGAAATGATCAACGGGGAGATGATTGAGAACCCCGTTCTGGAAGAGATTGAAGAGTCTTCCGAGACCATGGATGAGCTGGCGGGCAAGGAAGGCGACCGCGAGCGCAGCGCCGAAGATAAGACTGCCGAGGGCGAGAGGGTCGAGAAAGATCCCTTCGACGAGATCGACTTTGGGAGCTATTTTCAGGACTACCTCGATCCCGGGTTCCGCACCGGGTCTAATGTCGAGGATTTTGACAAGCCTTCGTTTGAACATTTTCTTTCCAAGCCGAGTACTCTGAGCGACCATCTGCATTGGCAGCTTGGAGCGCTGGCGCTGGGCGAGGCATTGCGGGTCGCGGCCGAATTGGTGGTGGGCAACCTGAATGAGGATGGGTACCTGACCGCGAGCGATGATGAATTGGCGGCTGCGTTGCTGAGTGAGTTTGCCGGTGGCGATACGCCGATGACAGCGGGCGAGGCGCAGAGGTTGGTCGCGGAGGCACGAGGGGTGGTCACGCAACTGGATCCGATGGGGGTTGGGGCGCGCGATTTGCGGGAGGGCCTGATGTTGCAGATTGAGTCGCAACGTCGGGAACATTTGTCGCACCTGCACGCGCTGCCATTGGTTGCCGATGATAAAGCGGTGAGCGGTGAAGACGCGGGTGAGGCGTTCGACGTTTATAGCACCGCGTGTTTTATCGTCGAACATTGTCTTCCGTTGCTGCAAAAGAAAGATATGCGAGAGTTGACGCGGCTGTGCCACCGGACGGCAGAGCAGGTGCAGGAAGCGACGGACTTTATACGGCGGCTGGATCCGCGGCCCGGCCAGCGGTACGACCAGACCGAGACGCGGCTGATCGAACCGGACGTTGCGTTCGTCAAACGCGACGACGAGTACGTCGTGGTGATGAATGAGGAAGACCTGCCTGCGCTGCGGTTGAACCAGGGCTATCGCAAGATGCTGCGCGAGAAGAAGACGGAACGCGATGTGCGCGAGTATGTGAAGGAGCGTTACAAATCCGCAATTCAACTGCTGCGGAATATAGAACAGCGCAAGAACACAATCATCCGGACGTGCGAGGTGATCGTGCGGCGGCAGACGGACTTTCTGGAGCGCGGGGTGGATGCTCTGCGACCGATGATGATCAAGGAAGTGGCCGAGGAGATCGGGGTGCATCCTTCGACCGTGAGCCGTGCGGTTTCGAACAAATATGTGCATACCACGCAGGGCGTTTATGAATTGCGATTCTTTTTCTCCGAAGGCGTGAACGGGCCGGA
This sequence comes from Terriglobales bacterium, assembly GCA_038205325.1. Classification (GTDB taxonomy): domain Bacteria; phylum Acidobacteriota; class Terriglobia; order Terriglobales; family Acidobacteriaceae; genus Granulicella. Next base: position 7,722 of record JBBRCA010000138.1, read on the forward strand.
GGGAGGGGAACTGCCGCTGC
>JBBRCA010000139.1:0-7671 GCA_038205325.1 Terriglobales bacterium
CATCCTGGTGTCGCCACGATATTTGGAGCGCGTGATGGCGCCGCTCGAAGATGCGCGCGTAGGTTTGGTGACCGCTCCGTACGTGGGGCGCGCGGAAACTACGCTTTGGTCCCGGCTGGAGGCGTTAGGAATTGCAACAGATTTTATGGCGGGCGTGTTAACGGCGCGGAAGCTCGAGGGTGGCATTCGCTTTGGGTTGGGATCGACCCTGGCGACGACGAAGTCCGCACTGAATGCTGCGGGTGGGTTGGCCGCACTGGTCGATTGTCTTGCGGATGATTACGAAATTGGGGCGCGGATGGCGGCGGTGGGGCTGCGTGTTGAGTTGGTGAACGAGATCGTCGAGACGAGTGTGCCCGCGTATACGCTGCGGGGATTTTGCGAACACCAGTTGCGCTGGGCGCGGTCAACGCGCGACTCGCGGCGCTGGGGATATGTGGGGTTGGGAGTGACGTATGTGCTGCCCTGGGCGCTGCTAACGGTGGCAGCGAGCGGTGGCGCGCTGTGGAGCTTTTCGCTGTTGAGTCTGGCGCTGCTGGCGCGTGTTTCGGTGGCGCTGACGGTAGGTGTGGGCGTGCTGCGCGATGGCCAGGTGCTGCGTGATATTTTGCTGCTGCCGCTGCGCGATTTGTTTGGATTGTCTTTCTGGGCGTGGAGTTTTGCGGGAGACACGGTAGTGTGGCGCGGGGAGCGGTTTCGCCTGCGGCGTGGAAGATTGCAGCGGATGTGAGGTGAGGAGAGAGCCATGGGACGCGGGCCGGAAGCTGCCTCGATGAAGATGGTGCAGGCCGCGTTACGTCCTAGCGGGGAAGGGGGCGGCGAAGCGGTTTGCGCGGAATTGGTGCGGCAGCTTCGGCATAATGACAAGGCGGTCGTCGAGCGGGCGGCGCGCACGTTGAAAAAGATTTCCGAGGTGGACGGGGCGGCGTTGTTCGCGTGGCGCAGGGCGTTGCTCGCAGAGGCTTTCCGCGCCGCCGATGTGCGCGTGCAGTGGAACCTGTCGCTCATCCTGGGGCGGTTGCCGTTGCGTGGGCGAGATCGCGCGCTGGCCGTGGATTTAATGTTCGAGCGGCTACAGGACCGCAGCGGACTTAATCGGACGTGTGCGATGCAGGCCCTGATGGATCTGTCGGTGGACGATGCGACGTTGCGCGCGAGGGTGGCCCCGGTAGTGAGGGAGTTCCTTGTGAATGGGCCGCCGGCGATGCGGGCGCGGGCGAGGAAGCTGCTGCCGAGGTTGCGGGTTTGATGTGGCTGTAGCCGCTTCGCTCTTGCGTGGAGATTGGCGGCACTGTTGAAACCCATGTCTCAAAATCGAGGCATGGGGCACCCGCTTTTGTGGGGATACTCTACTTTGCGGCCAGAGCTTGCTGGATGGCGAGGTCCAAGCGGCTGAAGTCTTCCGGGCTGTAGCCGACACTTTGAAAAACGATCGTACCGTGGCGGTCGACCACGTAGGTGCGGGGAATGCCGGAGTCCGCGAAGAGGGAGTATGTCGACCTTTGCGGGTCGTAGGCCAGAGGAAATGTGTATGCGCTGTGCGTTCGCTGAAAGCTGGCGACGGTGTCTTTGGTCTGCTCGCGGGCGATGGCGACGAATGCAAAAGATGAGGACTTGTATTTCTGCCAGATTTCTTTTTCGAGGCGGGGCATTTCCACCTGGCAAGGGCCGCACCAAGTGGCCCAAAAATTGACCACGACAACTTTCCCCTTTTCGTCGGCGAGAGAAAAAGTGTTGCCGGAGAGTTCCTGTACGGAGATGGGAGGCATTTTGTCGCCCACCTTCGTATGTGCCGCTTTGTCTTGCGAATCGTGTGAGCGGCGGGCCTGTGCGATACCGCCGAACAGCAGCAGGGCAAAGACGGAAAGCAGCGCAAAATTCAGAGGCCGAAATGTCCGCCTTGGCAAGCTCATGTTCACTAGTAAAACATGAAACCAATGCCTGTGGTAGCAACGGCGGGCGTTGGGGATTGTGTGTTCCCATGTCTCAGAATCAAGAGATGGGGCGCCCTCTTTGTGGTGGATCCAAGCAAAAGCGGATTCCTTCGCTGCGCTACGGAATGACAAGAAGGAGGGGGCTATTCCCTGTTCCGTATCCAGTTCCCTAACCTATAACCCCTCTTCCTGTTTCCTACCCCCCGTTCCCTGCTCCACGGAGGTGCTCGTCGATGTCGGCGAGTTTTTCGTGGAGTTGGTTGAGCTTGCGGGAGAGGGCCTGGATTTCGGCTTCGGCGCGGCGGTTTACATCGAAGTCGAGTTCGCCGCGAACACGGTCCTTGGTGTCCTGGCGGTTCTGGCTCATCATGATGACCGGTGCCTGGATGGCCGCGAGCATCGACAGAAACAGGTTGAGCAGGATGAAGGGGTAGACGTCCCAGGCGCGTGGGCCGAGAACGACGTTGGTGCTGACGTAGAGGACAAGCACGCCGAGGAACGTGAGGATGAAGGTCCAGGAGCCGCCGAAAGACGCGACGCGGTCGGCGATTCGCTGGCCAAAGGTCATCTCTTCTTCGATGAGCTCGTTGGAGTTGCGCGCGGTGCGGTCGCGGACAAGCTGTTGCGAGGCGTGCATCTGGCGAGCTAACACGGTGAGCATGTCGAGGCCGGCCATCGGTTTTTTTTCAACCAGGACTGCGATGTCTTCGCGGTCGACTTCGAGGCATGTGGTCGCGACCATCGCGACCGCCGTGGTCTGATGCGGCGTGCCCTGCAGCATGGATGCGAAGCCGAAGATTTCGCCGTGGCTGGGTTCGTCGACCAGGACTTCCTGGCCGTCGGCGTCTTCGATGGTGACATGAACCGAGCCGGTAAGGACGACGTAGGCTCCTCTGCTCTCTTCGCCCGTTTTGTAGATGCGTTGGCGAGCGGCGAACTCGCGCAGTTCGACGTGCGCGGAGAGGACGTTGAGTTCGTCCTCGTCGAGGAGAGAGAAGAGAGCGACGTGGCGGAGTTCCTGGGGTTTGCAGGGCATAGGGATCAGAGTGAGGAGTAAAGAGCGTGGTGAGGATAGTTTAGCGGTTGGGGTGGTTGCTGAGGATTTCTTTTCCGCCGCCGGTGGCGATGATGTAGACCGGGCCGGGGAGCGGGGGCAGTGTGCGCGGCTCGTCGGTGGTGGATTGCCAGAGGAAGATGCGTTGAGCCACGGGCCATTTTTGGGCGAGGGTTTCAGGGGTCTCGAAGATTTTCGGCGCGTCAGGGAAGAAGCTGCCGTACCAGAGGTTGGAACTGCGGCCGTCGAGGATGTGGATGTCGTCTCTCTTCAGATAAAAGCCTAGTGTTGAACCCGCCTCGTACTCGCCGTGGATGGCGATGAGGTCTTCAGGGTGGACTTGCGGGGCTATGGTTTTAGCGAGTTGGGCGGAGGTGAGGACGGGGGCGAAGGTGCGCAGGCCGAGGTGCGCGGCGAGCAAAAAGCCGAAGGCTCCGGCGGCGAGGGTGAGGGTGGCGGCGTGGGGCTTGGCGCGTTTGCGCAGGATGAGTGAGATGAGCGGGCCGCAGAAGAGGCTGAGTGCGGCAAGGGCGAGGGGAAGGCGGAAGAGGCCGAGGGCTTGCGCGTTAAGGTCGAGGAAGTGGCCCATCGAAAGCGCGTAGTCGTTGGGGTTCTGGGCGAGGAGCGTGGCTAGGTCGGTGTTGGGAGCGAAGCCGCGGGTGTGGAGTAAGAAGTAGGTAGAGGCCATGGCGAAGAGGGTGCCGAGGGCAAGGAGGACGGCTGTGATGCGCTGTGCGATCCGTCCCTTGAGAGAAGTTGTACCTGCTCTTGTTTCCAAGTCGAGCCATCCCGCGATCAAGATGGCAGCGGCAGGAAGGGCCGGAAGGACGTAGTACTCCTGTCGAGTTGAGAGTGAAAAGAACATCAAGATGAAGGCTAGCCATACTGCGAACAGAAGGCGCGTCCGCTCCAGAAACGGAAGTGCTCTGCCGCGGAATTGGCTGCGCCAAAACTCGCTGCGCCACGGCAAGGCTCGATAAGCCGCACTGAACACGAACGCCGACCAAGGCATCACCCACACGAAACACAAGCCCCAGAAGAGCCAAAGCGGAGCGGTGTCGTAGTCGTGGGGGACGCGCAGATTGAGGTACCGGAGGACGTGCTCGTTCATGAAATAGAACCAAAACCAGCCGCGCACGTTGCCGTCAGTGGGGAGTGGGATTTGCCAGTGGCCGTGTACGAAATAAAAAGGGGCGGGATGGCCTTGGGTGGGATTGGCGAGGCCCGCGAGGACGTGCCACGGCGCGGCGAGGACTAGGAAGATGAGGAGCGAGATGAGGGGGTGGAGTTCGCCGATTCGGGTGAGGGTTCGGCGCGGGCCGCGTGTCAGGAGCAGGTAGACTGCGACGATGGCAATGGGGAAGACGATGCCGATGAGACCTTTGGTGAGGACGTTGAGGGCGCAGGCGATGGCGAAGAGATAGCAGTAGTAGCGGTGCGAGAACCCACGTCTCAGAAGCGAGAGGTGGGGCACCCGGCGGACGGGGCGGCTTGAACTTCGGATCTCTCCACTGCGCTGCGCTGCGGTCGAGATGACAGGTTGAAAGGTTTGCGCTTCGGTCGAGAGGACAGTATTGTCGGTGGCATCGAGGTCTTCGGTGCGGTAGAAGGCGTGTAGGGCCAGTGTGGTCCAGAGGCAGACGGCGGCATCGGGGAGGGTGATGCGGGTGAAGATGAAAATGCCGAAGCTGGAGAGCGTGATGAGCGCGGCGTAGAGTCCGGCGCGGGCGTTGCGAAAGGCGCGGCGGGCGAAGGCCTCGACCAGCAGCGCGAGGGCGAGGACGGTCAGTGCTAATGGGAAACGCGCGGCGGCGGCAAGAGTGTTGGGTTTGGTCGCGCCGAGCAGCATGGAGAGTTTCATGCTTGCGGCCATGGCCCAGTAGAGGAGCGGGGCCTTTTCGAGGTAGCGGATCCCGTTGGCATAGAGCGTGACGTAGTCGTGGCGGAGAAGCATTTCGCGGGCGACTTCGGCGTGGACGGAGTCGGCGTCGTCGAGGAGCGGGGGGGTGAAAAGCGTGACGCTGGCGTAGAACGCGACCCACAGGAGAAGGATGGTGAGGAGCGTGGAGCGCGGTCTGTTTGGTGCGTGGGGCATTGGGGTTAGTGTATGCGGGCGCTGTGGAACTCATGTCCTAAAATCCGGACAGGAGGGCATCCGCATTTTCGAGGGGCGGGGTCGGGTAGACTCAGGCTCGTGGGAATCATGAAGCCAATTCGAGTTACAGGCTTTGAAGAGTTGGTGCAGGTCAGCGGGGCCGCGGGTCCGGCGGCGGAGATGATCTTCGGCGACTGGTATCCGGCGCTGCGGGCGGACGCGCTGGCCAAGGGCGCGACAGCCGTGACGACGCTACTCGGGATTCCAATGCTGCTGGGGCGGAAGCGCGATGGGGTGGTGTTTGCCCTGCGCGATGCTTGTCCGCATCGCGGGATTCCGCTGTCGGCGGGGTGGTTTGACGGCGAAACGGTGCAGTGCAAGTATCACGGTTGGCGGTTCGAGCCGTGCGGCGGGCAGTGCCAGGAGATTCCTTCGCTCACTTCGCACGATGGCCTCGAGCCGACGAAAATTTATGCAAACGCGTTTCCCGTGGTCGAGCGCGACGGGTATGCGTGGGTGTATGTGCCTGCGGCGGGGGCGGGACGGGTGGTCGATCTGGCGGCGTTGCCGACGGTGCCGGAGTTGCCGAAGTTTGGGGCGAGGTTTCGCTCCGCGCATTTGCAGGCCGATCTGCCGTGCAATGTCGATCATGGAATCATCGGGCTGATGGACCCGGCGCATGGGCCGTTTGTGCATCGCGCGTGGTGGTGGCGGAGCGCAACGAGCATCCATGAGAAGACGAAGAAGTTTGAGCCCTTGAACGACGACGAGAACGGCGGATATAATGCCGGTTTTCGCATGTCGGCCCATACGCCTTCGTCGAACTCCGCGCCGTACAAGCTGCTGGGCAAGCCCGTGACGACGATCGACTTTGTGCTGCCCAACCGGCGCTACGAGACAGTCATGATCGAGAAGGACGGCGCGGAAAATACGCGCGGCAAGCGACGGTGGTTTTCATCGCTTACGACGGTGACTCCAGTGACCGCATCGACCTGCCGAATCGATGTGCTGGCGGCGTGGGACGTCGGCTACCATGTGCCCTTCGTGACGCCGCTGGTGAGGTACTTCGGGGCACGGTTCGTCGAGCAGGACCAGCAGACGATGATCGAGCAGGCGCGGGGATTGCGGTCGAATCCCGGGCTGATGCTGATCGACGACGCGGACAAGCCTGCGAAATGGTACTTCGCGCTGAAGCAGCGCCGGCTGAAGGGCGAGGGCGAACATCCGCTCACCGGGCCGGTGGAGTTGCATTGGCGGAGTTGATTTTCGGACGAGAGCGGTGTGGCCCTTGGCTCAGTCGAGATCGAAGAGCAGAACCTCTCCCCCGCTTGTGCTGGAGAGCGCTATATCTGACTCATTGCTGAAGGCGACGCCGTCTCCGGCTTTCAACTTTGCGCCCGCGAGTGTGACTTCTCCGCGGACGACATGCATCCAGCCGTAGGGCTTGCCGAACGTGTGGGCCACGGTCGAGCCGGGTTCAATGACGGCGGCAAACAGGTCCACGTCGGCGTACATGGGAAAGCTATCTTCGCGGCCTGCCGTATCGCCACCAGATGCGAGCAGGTGAAACTTGTTCGGCTCTTCAACAACCCGAAAACGGCGCTGGTGGTAGACCGGCTTGACTCCGCGCTGGTTGGGCTCAATCCAGATTTGGAGCGAGTGCGAGGGCTCGGTGGCGCTGGCGTTTTGTTCGGAGTGAAAGATGCCCGTGCCGGCAGACATGTGCTGCAGTTCGCCGGGCGTGATGGCGCCGGAGCCGCCGGTCGAGTCGTTGTGACCGAGCGAACCGGAGATCATGTAGGTGAGGATTTCCATGTTGTCGTGGGGGTGCTTGCCGAAGCCGCGTCCCGGAGCAATGATGTCGTCGTTGATCACGCGCAGGGAACGGAAGCCCAACCAGGCAGGGTCGTAGTAGTTGGCGAAGCTGAAAGTGAAGTTGGCGTCGAGCCAACCGTGGTTGGCGTGGCCGCGTTCGCCAGCCGGTCGCATCGTGATCATGGCTGTGTCCCCATCGATTGGATGAAGGGACGTGGGGCGGGATTCAAGCGGCACTTGCCGTCATGTCCTACGCCCAAGAGCCGGGGCCCCTCGACGAGTTGAGGCCGACTGCTGTCACCCCATTTGAGCTCGCCGACATCGGTGAATACCCTCCTGATTCGGAGCTACCCTGGCGAGTTACACCACCGCCTAATGGGGAGGTTCGCCTTGTTTCCGCACCGGTTCGGTCGCAGGGGCGGGATGCGCGGGCTTCGCAGGGGCGGGGGCGGCGCGAACCGGTGCGGGGACAGGGTGAGCCACAGGCGCAGGAGCAGGGCGGGGAGCTTCAACTCGCGGGGGAGGAGGGGCGGCGTGCTGTTGCGCCTGCTGCTGGCGAAGCTGCTCCTGCTGGGCTTGCTGCTGCTGCTGGCGAAGCTGGTTCTGCTGGGCTTGCTGTTGGGTCTGTTGAGATTGTTTCTGGGCCTGTTGCGCCTGCTGCTGGCGAAGCTGCTCCTGCTGGGCGGCTTGCTGCTGCTGCTGGCGGGCTTGATTCTGTTGAAGTTGCAGCTCGTGCTGTTGCTGGCGAAGCTGGTTCTCCTGAGCTTGCTGTT
>JBBRCA010000140.1:0-7573 GCA_038205325.1 Terriglobales bacterium
ATGTCGAGGCCTTTCCAGTTCATGTCCTCGTAGTGCGGAGTCCACCCGATGGGCGTTTCCTTGCCCTGCGCGCGACCGCGAACGCGGTCGACCACCCACTTGAGCACGCGCATGTTTTCGCTGTAGCCCGGCCACAAGAATTTCCCGTCGTCGTCCTTGCGGAACCAGTTGACGTGGAACACCCGCGGCGTCACGCTGAGTTCGCGCTGCATCTTGAGCCAGTGCCTGAAGTAGTCGGCCATGTTATAGCCGCAGAAGGGTAGCATCGCCATCGGGTCGCGGCGCACGCGGCCGATAGCACCACCCGCCGCAGCGGTAGTCTCCGAACCCATCGTCGCGCCGATATACACGCCCGACGACCAGTTGAACGCCTGAAACACCAGCGGCATCGTCGTCGGCCTCCGCCCTCCAAACAGGAACGCCGAAATGGGCACGCCGGTCGGCGATTCCCACGCCTCCATGTCGATCGACGGGCACTGCGAAACGGGCGCGGTGAAGCGGCCGTTGGGATGCGCTGCGGGCTTTCCGGTTTCCTTGCCGATGGCGGGAGTCCAACGCTCGCCGCGCCAGTCCGTGCATTCGGCGGGAGGCTTGTCGGTCATGCCCTCCCACCACACGCCGCCATCCGGCGTCAGCGCGACATTAGTGAAGATGGTGTTGCGCGCGAGTGTGGCCATCGCATTTGGATTGGTCTTTGCGGACGTTCCCGGCGCGACCCCGAAGAATCCTGCCTCCGGATTAATCGCGCGCAACTGCCCCGTCGCATCAGGCTTAATCCAGGCAATGTCGTCGCCCACCGTCCAGACCTTCCAGCCATCGAACCCAGCGGGCGGAATCAGCATGGCGAAATTTGTCTTACCGCAGGCCGAAGGAAACGCGGCGGCAACATAAGTCTTCTCGCCGTCGGGCGACTCCACGCCGAGAATCAGCATGTGCTCGGCCATCCAGCCCTCGTCGCGCGCAATGTTGGAGGCGATTCGCAGCGCAAAGCACTTTTTTCCCAGCAACGCATTGCCGCCGTAGCCTGATCCGTAGCTCCAGATTTCGCGCGTTTCGGGAAAATGGACAATGTATTTGGTATCGTTCTGCGGCCACGGAACGTCCTTCTCTCCCGGCTCCAGCGGTGCGCCCACCGAGTGCATGCAGGGCACGACGCGCTTGATACCCTTGTCGATTTCGGCGAACACCCGCGCACCAATCCGCGCCATGATCCGCATGTTGACCACAGCGTAAGCCGAGTCCGTAAGCTGCACGCCGATTTGCGACATCGGCGAGCCGATCGGCCCCATCGAGTACGGCAACACGTACATCGTGCGCCCGCGCATGCAGCCGCGAAACACCGTCTTCAACTTCTTGCGCATGACGTAGGGGTCTTCCCAGTTGTTGGTCGGGCCGGCGCTGTCTTTTGAAAGCGAGCAGATGAAGGTGCGATCTTCGACGCGGGCAACATCATTGGGCGACGAGCGCGCGTAGTAGCAACCCGGCCACAGCTTATCGTTCAGCTTGGTGAAAGTGCCCGCATCCACCAGCTTCTGGCACAGGAACTTATTCTCCGCGTCGGAGCCGTCAATCCAGTGGATCGACGCCGGCTGCGTCAACTCGGCCATTTTTTCCACCCAGCGAATGAGGTGCTTGTTGGTGGTGGGTACGCGCGTTGCCGTTGAGCTTGTTTTCAGGGCTGCCGCCACGCTCTTATTCGCCATCGCTACGCTCTTGTTTGCCGTCGCCGCGCTCTTGGTCGCTGAAGTCATTCAAACCTCCGGTTTGTTACAGGGAACACCTGATCAACGGTAGGGTGCGGCTTCAGCCGCACCACAAAGGCAATGAATCAAGACGGCTTAGCCGCTGAGAGTGACGCCAAGCACATAATCAGCCCTTCCTTTAGAGTAGCCTCTCAAGCATTGTCTCCGGTAGGGGTAGCAATTTCGCAGGAAACAACAAATGCGCGGTTATCGGAATCTGGTCGCGTTGAAGTCCATGAACCTTCGCCGCTCCGCGTGGCATCGTACAGAGGAGACCTTAGAGGGAGCGCAAGTTTATGATGCAACAAAGCAGCTTGGGCACACGGCCTCGGGTCGTCGTTGTCGGCGCAGGATTCGGTGGCATCCATGCGGCGATGGGGTTGGGCGCGCTGCCCGTCGATGTCACCGTGGTCGACAAAAAAAACTACCACACGTTTCAACCGTTGCTCTATCAAGTGGCGCTCGCGGTGCTTTCGCCGGGCGAAATCGCGCAGCCGATCCGCTCCATCCTGCGCGACCACAAGAACACCGAAGTCATCATGGACGAGGTGACGGGCTTCGACACCACCGCGCGGCGCGTCAACCTCAAAAGCGGCGCCGAGTTGATGTACGACTACCTCATCGTCGCCACCGGCTCTACTCACAGCTACTTCGGCAAGGACGAGTGGGCAAAATGGGCTCCGGGGCTCAAGACCATCGAGGACGCGACCGAAATCCGTCGCCGCGTGCTCCTCGCCTTCGAACTCGCCGAGCGTCAGACGCTGGAGAACGGCACACACCCTCCGCTCAACTTCGTCATCATCGGCGGCGGGCCGACGGGCGTGGAACTTGCCGGGGCCATCTCCGACATTGCAAAGCTCTACATGAAGCGCGACTTCCGGCACATTGATCCCTCCATGGCGCAGGTGCTGATCCTCGAAGGCTCGCAGCACATTCTCGGCCCCTATCCTGAAGACCTGCAGCGCAAGGCCATCGAACAACTCACCGCGCTGGGCGTGAAGACGCGCACCGGAGCGCACGTGACCGACGTCCAGCCCGGCTACGTGATGGTGGGTGACGAGCGCATCGAAAGCGTCTGCACCCTATGGGCTGCGGGCGTACAGGCGTCTCACCTGGGCAAGCTACTGGGAACGTCGCTGAATTGTGAGCTCGACCGTCGTGGCTGCGTCGTGGTCGATGACCACCTCAATCCGTCCGGCCATTCCGACGTCTTCATCCTCGGCGATCTCGCCCACTTCGAGCAGGACAGCAAGCAGGTCCCAGGCGTCGCGCAACCCGCAATGCAGATGGGAGACTACGCGGCCAAGCGTATCGGGCTACTCATCGACGGCAAGGCCGACAAACAGAAACCCTTCCGCTACTTCGACAAGGGAGACATGGCGACCATTGGTCGCCAGGCTGCGGTAGCGCGCATCGCCTGGCCGTTCCACGCGCACTGGAGCGGCTTCATGGCGTGGCTCACATGGCTGGTCGTACACATATTTTTTCTTATCGGCTTCCGCAACCGGCTGGCCGTGGTGAGCCAATGGGCCTACACCTATCTGACCTTCCAGGACGGCGTGCGCCTGATCGTCGGCTCGCAGGACTTGCCCGGATGGCACGAATTGTCGGAAGCCAACGTTCCGGCTCCAGACGTTGTCGTCGAATCTCATTCTGCGAGCGCGGTCGCGGGACCGCGCTGAAAGCGGGCCGCGATTTCCGTGCGCCTCAAGCCTTCGCAAGCTCATCCTTAGCAACCGGATGTTCCGCGTCGGTCGTCGCCTGGGGCGGCAGTGATCCAGACTCAAGCAGCTTCTTTTCCGCGACTGCAGCCTGGATTTCCGAGTTGATCTCCGCACCGGCCAGCAACATTAACCCCGTAATGTAGAACCACGTTAGCAGGATAATCACCGCGCCCAGCGACCCATAGGTCGCCGAGTAGCTGTCGAAGTAATGCAGATAGAGCCGCAGCCCGAAAGACGCCGCCAGCCATCCTGCGATGCCGACGGCCGCCCCCGGCGTCAACCAGTGCCAGCGCTTGGTCTTCACGTCGGGTGCGTAGTAATAAACGATCGCGAACAGCAGCATCAGCATCGCGAGCACCGCCACCCACGCCAGTATCTTCACGAAGCCAACTTCTGCGAGCACGAGATAGTGGTGCACCCCCACCAGCCGCACGCGCTTCACCGCGTAGTCGGCCCCCAGCAGCACAGCCAGCGTCACCGAGATCACAACGGTCAACAGCAGCGTCACGACGATCGCCTGCAATCGGGCCAGCCAGTAAGGCCGGGTTTCTTTCGCTTTGTAAACAGTATTGGCCGTGTCCTGGATCGCGGCGAATCCCACCCCGGCAGACCACAGTGCCGCCACCAGTCCGAAAGTAATCTTGCCCCCGGTCGCCGCCTGCGTCGTCTGATTGAACGTCTCAATCACCGTTACAAACGCAGAGTGCGGAATGACGATGGCCAGATAGTCGAGCAGCGCAACGTAAATGATGGACGCTTTTTTCGCGGCCAACCCGAGGATGCTCGAAGCGCAGATGAGCATTGGAAAGAGCGCAAACAAAAAGTAGAAGCCCAGTTCCGCCGCGCGCGAGAGGAGGTTGTCCTCAATGAACGCCTTTGCGGTGCGCTTCATGATGGTGATCGCCGACGCGCCCTGAAAGTCCCACAGATTGCCAATCGGCGAGCGCGAAACATGATTCCAGATGGTCTGGCGCAGCGGGTCGACATGCGCGACCGTATGGTCCTTCGGGTCCACCGGGGCCGGGGCCGTCGGCAGTGTTTGTGGAACTTCAGTCATGCGGTTGTCTCTACAAAGCGCCGCGGACTGCGTCCTGAAGCGCGCGCTTCAACTTCAGATGCACCCCAAAGCCCAACCGTCATCTCGACCCAAATTAGAACCGCCGCCCACTCCCGCGCATCGCCTTGGCCATCGCCTCCAGCGCGCGCTCCGGATTCCCCTCCGGCAACGGCACCCTCATCTTCGCCGCCATGCGCGCGGCAATCTTCGCCGCTATAGCCGACCGCGTCTGCAGGTCGAGATCCAGCGCCCGCGCAAAAAACGTCTCCATCACATGCAAGTCCGCAGGCTCCAACCGCGCAATCGCATCGGACGGCAAGCCGCGCTCCGGCTCTACTTCCTTCTTCCTCGCAAAAAAGTCTTCGCCACCCAGAAACGCGTCCGCCGCGCGGTCGTCCGCCGCCAACTCATGCACCACCAGCGTCCCCGCCGCCATATCGCCCAGCCGCTTGTTTTTGCGATTGCACAACATCGCAATCACGCCTGCGAAGTAAAGCCCGGGCAGACAATCGACAAAGCGCAGCAGGTTCCTGGCCAGCGCTTCGAACAGCGTAATCTGCCGTCCGCTATCCTTGATCACGCGCAGCTTCATGACCCGCTTGCCCGGCGTCTGTCCATGCCAAAGAGCTTCAAACAGCGAAAAATACCCCCACAGGAGAACGAAGTTGATGAAAATTATGGCTGCGATGAACCACTTGCCGAATGTGTCGATCTCTTGCACGCCCTTGGCGACCGGATTTCCGCTGGCTGAAATGGCGATGGCAATTCCGAACAAAATGTAGACGCCAAACTGGATCAGGTGATCGATCAGCACGGCCACAAAACGGCTGCCCATCCCAGCCACCGGGAAACGCAGGTCCACCTGCTCCGGCGTTTCGATGTTAAGCTGGTCGGCAAAGCCTTGCCGCTTATTATCCGGCCGCGCGTACTCGCTCATGCTCACAAACCCATGCTCTCAAATCTCTGGATCGACTCTCGCAAGCATAACTGGAACCGCCTCGAAGCGCTCACCGCCCGCGTCGAGGCCGGGGGCGTGAAGTCGCTTGGCTCGGACGACCTGCGCGAATTCGGCTTGCTCTACCGCCAGTCCGCAGCCGACCTCAGCGCCGCCCGCGCCGACGGTGCCTCCCGCACACTGGAGAACTCGCTCAACCGTCTCGTCGGTCGCGCTCACAACTTCGTCTACTCCGGCCGCAAACTCGGCTTCCGCAGCCTGTGGGACTTCTTCGCTCACGGCTACCCGCGCCTGCTGCGCCGCCTCAGCGGCTACGTCACACTCTCGACCTCGGTCTTCGTTCTCGGAGCGGTTCTCGGCACACTAGTGTCCGTCACCCGTCCCAACTTCCAGCGCGCCTTCATGAGCCAGCAAATGCTGGACGACCTCGACCACCACAAAATGTGGACCGAGCGCATCCTCTCGGAGAAGCCGCAAGAATCGTCCGCCATCATGACCAACAACATCATGGTGTGCTTCATCAGTTTCGCGGGCGGGATCTCCGCGGGGCTGCTTACGCTGTGGTCGCTCTTCTTCAACGGCCTCATGCTCGGCGTCATCGCTGTGGCGTGCGCGCAGCACCACATGGCGCTCAGCCTGTGGAGCTTCATCGCGGCGCACGGCGCGCTCGAACTTCCCGCCATCTTCCTCGCAGGAGCCGCCGGCCTCCGCATCGCCTCCGGCATCCTCTTCCCCGGCATGCTCCGCCGCCGCGACTCCATCGCCCTCGCTGGCTCGGAAGCCGTTCAACTCGTCGCAGGCATCATCCCCATGCTCATCGTCGCAGGCACGCTCGAAGCCTTCCTCTCCCCCACCCACGCCCCCATCGCGTTGAAGTTCGCGGTCGGCGCACTGCTCTTCACCGCGCTCTGCTTCTGGCTCGGCGAAGGAGGACGAAAGACAGTGAGTAGTGAGTAAGAAGTAAGAAACGAATAAAGGCGAGACAGTGAAGCGGCGAACGCGCACCAAGTTTGTTTGCTTACTCCTTACTCACTACTCCTTACTCCCTGCCTCACAACAATCCCTGCGCCTTCACCTCAAGATACTTACTGATCGCATTCACCCCAACCTCCGCCGCCGTCGTCTCCACAATCAGCACCCCCTGCCGACGCAACTGCGCCATCGTCTCTCGCCGCCGTTCCAGCATCTCCTGCGCCGCCGCCGCGCGAAACATTTCCTCCTGCGTCGCCGGCTTACGTTCGGCAATCGCGTCAAGTTCCGGATGCTGCAACAGCACCAGCACCACCAAATGCTGCCGCACCAACTCCGCCGCCGCCGTCACCAACTCCGGCCGTCCCGCACTATCGGCCATCTCCGTAATCCAGACAATCAACCCACGCCGCCGCTGCATGTTCTTCAGCCGCGCCACCGCGTGCAGATGATCGGCTTCCGCCGCCTCGCTGCGCGCCTGGCTCAACAGGTCGATCATCAAGCGCAGATGCAACGCGCCCGCACCCGGCGGCAGCGCCTGTTGCACCTTGCGGCCATATGTCATCAGCGCAAACTTGTCCCCCGAACTCCCCACCACCTGCGCCAGCATCACCGCCGCGGTCGCCGCCTGGTCAAGCTGCGTCACGGTCAGCAGATGTCCCGCATTCGCCTCGCTCTCGGTCTCTCCGACGAAGTGTTTCCCGGAGCGCTTCAAATCGAACGCCGTCCGGGATAACCTCCCCGCATCGAGCACGATCCACACCTGCTGCGAGCGCTCAACCGTAAACTGCCGCGTCACCAAATACCCTCGCCGCGCGGTCGCGGTCCATGAAACATTGCGCAGCTCATCGCCTTTCTGGTAATCCCGCAAGCTCTCAAACTCCCGCCCCACACCGCGCAGCCGCAGCCGTCGCTTCTGTAGTTCGATCTGCCGCGCGCGCATCAAGTAGAACTCCGCATTTTCCCCACTCTGCTCGTTGGCCGGATACACCCGCACCCGCTGCACTCTTTGCTCCCTCACGAAATGGGGTTCCCCCTGTCCCGATTCTGGGACATGGGCCGGACCACCACCAACGACCGGCAACGCCGCCGCCCAACGCTCCACCAGCCTGAACGCCCCGCGATA
>JBBRCA010000141.1:0-7558 GCA_038205325.1 Terriglobales bacterium
CGTACCGGAAGCCGTAGCTGACGGTCAGGTTGGGGCGCACCTTCCAATCGTCTTCGAGATACAGGCCGAGGTCGGCCACCGTGGCCCGCACCGCAGGCACGTTGACGCGCGTCAGCCTGAACTGGCCGATGGTGTTGCTGAGGTAGTCGGCAAAGGTGTTGTAGATGAAAAACCCGTTGGTGCCGGCCTGTGAGTTCTCGGCTTCGCGGTTGATGCGCAGCCGCGCGCCCATGCGGATGAAGTTTCGGGCCAGCGCCAGCGACGTGTAGTTCTGAAACTCGATCTGATCGGTGTGGACGGAAGAGTTCTGGAGAGTGGAGCCGCCGGAATTGAACAGCCCGGAGACGGCCACTGAAGGAGTATGGTTCAACGCGGTCTGCGAGTCGCGATTGCGTTCGAACTCGAAGCGCATTTCGTTGATCAGGCGCGGGCTGAAGGTCTGCGTATCGCTGATCTGAATTTCCGCATTCTGCGAGGTGGTGTTGAAGGCGGTTTCGGGAAGGTCGGGGCCACCGGTCCCGTTGTTGGTGGTATCGCCGCGCACGTATTGGAAACGCGTGGTCAGCGTGTTTCTCTCGCCCAGCGCGAGGTCAAAGCGGGGACTGACCTCGGTGCGAATCTGCGGAAAATAGTTCGCGAACTGAAAGGGGACTTGCGTGCAGGACAAATTGCCGGGTGGGCAGAACGCGCCTGTTGAATCCACCGGGATTTTTGCGTTGGTGATGGTGTCGTCCTGGATGTTGCGGTGCGATCCGCCGACGGAGAACGACGATGCCCGGGTCACAGGGCCGGTAATGTTTCCCTGCACGAAAATGGTGTGGTACGGCGGCTGCGTGATGGTGGGCGTGAGCGGGTCGCCGCTGTTGAACTGCGAGGGGTTGCCGTTGATATTGAAGTTGCCGTGGAACTTGTCGGTGCCGGGCTTGGTGAAGACTTCGACGCGGCCATACCCGAGCCGGTCGAACTGAGCGGAGAACGGGTTTTGATTGACGCGAATTTCGCGGATGGATGACTTGGGCGGCAACTGACCGCCGGTGAAACCGTCCACGTAAATCTGCCCGCCGTTCGGCCCCGCAGACGGCCCGGCCAGCGCGGAAAGCTCGCTTGAAAGCTCGTCCGGGTCGTCGGACAGCGCTTCGAGGTCCTTGCCCTTGATGATGGTCGAACTCGCGTTCGAGTCCTGATCGACGCTCACTTTGAGGGCGTCGCTGGTGACGTCGATGACCTGAGTCTGCTCGCCGACGACCAGCTTGGCGTCCAGCGAGATGGTCTGACCGGCGACAATTTTCAAGCCCGTCTTGCTCATGGTGGCGAAGTTGGGCATGGAGACGGTGAGGGTGTAGATGCCAGCGGGCGCTGCGATGCGGTAGGTGCCGTCGCCGCCCGATTTGCTGTGCAGCGCCGTGCCGTTCGCAGGAGTGAGCGTGATCGCCGCGCCGGGAATGATTGCGGCGTCGGGGTCCGTGACAAGGCCGCGTACCGTCCCAGTCGCGGTTTGCGCCGAAAGGGGTGCCGGGATTGCCAGTGCGAATGCCACTCCGAAAATCGAGGCGGTCAACAGAACCAACGCGCGTTTTCTAAACAGCTTTATGCACCGTCTCGACAGACTCGACAGACTCGACCGATACATCCAAACTCCTCAGCAGCTTTGAACAGTGCAAAGATGCAAACTTTCAATTTTTATCGCAGGTCATGACGCGACCGTTTTGCGACCGTTTCGCAACGGTTTATTGCCCGCCGCCGGGGGCGTCGCCGCCCACGCTCCAGGGGGAGATCACCATGTCGCCCTGGGGCGAGGCCCGCAGGATCGGTTCAACGCCCGCCAGCAGTGTGACCGCCGTGGGCGCGGCGACGCCCGACGGCTCGATCGCGACGATCATGACGGCGTCGCCAGCTTGGAGATCGCCCAACGTTTGCTTGGGAAGCCGCGAAAGCAGTTGCGAGAGGTCGTTGCCAGCGCGAGCGTTGCCGCCAGGGCCGGTTGCCGCAGCCGTCGATCCGCCGTTCGCACCTGCTGGCCGTGCGGCGGGCGTGCCGGAGGAACGCGCTGCAAAACGCGCCGCGACTTCCGCGGGCAAACGCCGCACATCGCTGTTTACTGTCACCTTCACCGTGACCATCTTCTTGGTCGCAAGGTCCTTCAGCGTGACCGTGCCCGCAGTGGAATCGATCGAGGCCAACAGGCCGGAGAAGTTGTGGAAAGCGCCGGTGACGATCGCGTCCGCCTGGATCGAGGCCCCGTCTTCCGACCGCGTGCCGCGCACCCGCAACTGGTCGCCGGGACGAACGTCGGAGAGATGACTTGCTACGGCGTCTTCAAAGCGCACCGAGTCGCCGGAGTAGCGGCGAAAGCTCGTGGACGCGGCGGTCTGGACAGTCAGCATACGCGCGCCGCTAGTGACCATGATGCTGCCCGTGGCCGGATCGATGGACTTGACCAGCCCACCACCGCCGCGCTGCCAGGCGGCCTCTTCAGAGGCGCGCGTCTGGGCGATGGCCGCCGACTTCATCACCACCACGCGCGTCGCGTGCAGCGAACCGGACTCGTCGCCGGAAGTCCCCGTGACCAACACCTTGTCGCCCGCGACGATATCGGCGAGCGCGATCGGGGTCGCACTCTTCAGGTCTTTGCTGCCCGGCGCGACCTGTAACACCGTTGCTGTGTCCGGCACCGAAATGGCTACGTCTTTCCCGGTGGCATCGGTCACGATCAGGCTTTGAGCGGCAGAAGCTTTCACCGACCCGCTGACTCGCGGGGCCGTCTGCGCGCCGACAGCCGCCGACGAAAGCGCGGCCAGCATCGCCGCCAGGACAATCTTAAGTGTTTCTCTGCTCATATCCAGCTTCATTTGTCCTGGCCCTCGCTTCGGGCGCACTGCAACATTGCGCCTCGAAAGAGTTCTCTTTGGAAGACGGCTGACCGTCTCAAAAGTTTCTCTCTTATTGACTGCAAGGTTATATTTTCGCTCAGGACGGCAGGACGCGGGTGGGCACTCCCCAAAAAGGTGTAGAGACCGTCTGTCGCAAAACGCAACAGCAGGTCTCCTGCGGAATGGGCAGAAAGCAAGAGCAAAATTGCTTAAGGAAGCTTGGACTCGTCCGTCACTGGCAAATCCAGGTGTGAAGGGTATTTCGCCGAGCCGTAAATGCTAACGGTCTCTGCCTTGTAGGCGTTCGCCGGAGCGGACATGATGTTTTCAACGTAGGTCTGCGGATTGCGGTCATACAGCGGGAACCAGCTCGACTGCACCTCCACCATCATGCGATGGCCCTTCAAGAAAGTGTGGTCGACGCCGTGCAGACTCCACTTGTACTCGGCAACCTCGCCGGACTTGACCGGCTCCGGCGTGGTGAAACTGTTGCGATAACGGCCGCGCAGGATTTCGTCGGCGATCATCAATTGATAGCCGCCCTTGCCGTTCGGAGAATCGCTGTCCGGATAAACGTCGATCAGCTTGACGACCCAGTCGGAGTCCGTGCCGGTGGTCGCCGCGAAAAGGTCGGCGACGACATCACCCGTCACCGTTACATCGTTGGCGAGGACCGGCGTCTCGAAGTTGGCCAGGTCCTTGCGGTCGGAGACGAACTTCTGATCTTCGACGAGCCATGTGCGCCACTTCGAGCCCTGGCCGTAGGTGGATTGAATGGGGCGGTTGCGATACGGGACGGGGTCGGCAGGATCGGCGACATAGGCCGCCGCCTTCACATCGTAAGCGCCCGTCGGAGCGGCGAAACTGAGATGTTTGTCCGGCTTGAGATACACCCGTGCGGCGCGGAACCCCGATTTCGGCGGCCAGACAGCGTAGCGATGCCAGGCATTTTCTCCCGTGCGGAAGCTCGCCGTATCGGCCAGGTCGAATCCCGCTTTGCCTTTTAGGTAGAACTCGAAAAACGGCGCTTCAATACGCTCACGGTAGTATTTCCCGGTCGCCTGCCCGCCGAACGCGATCTTGCCAAAGTCTCCGCCCAGCGCATCGCCCGCGCCGAAGCCCCAGCCGCCGTGGTTCCAGGGGCCGAGCACCATGAACACCTTGTGCAGTTGGTCGTTTCCCGCTCCGGCGGCATCTTGCGGCTCGTGAGGACGAAGCGCGGCGTACTCGGCCTGCGTACCCCACATATCTTCCTGGTCCCAGGTGCCACCGACTTCGAGCGTCGGCACTTCAGGCTTGGAAAGATGCGGCTCAACGGCCATGTCCTGCCAGAACTTTGCGTAGGTGGGCTGGGTGAGAAAGACGCGCGCCGTGGGAAGGTTGGTCATGCCCGCAGCCGCGGCTGCTCCAGCGAAGTTCACATGCTGTAGGTAGAAATCAAACTGGTCGCCTTTGGCGTCCACAGCGGCGTCGGTCTTCTGCGCTTCGAGTTGCTGTACGTAGTCGAAGCCGTAAGTTTCGCGAAAAGCTCCGTTGTGGAAGAAGTCGTCGCCCTTCCAGATGTTTGTCATCGGCGCTTGCGGGCTGATCGCCTTCACCGCCGGGTGCGCGTCGATGCCGGCCATCATGGCCAGGAAGCCCGGATAGCTGACCCCGAGTACGCCCACTTTGCCATTATTGTTGGGCACGTTTTTGAGCAGCCAATCGATCGAGTCGCGAGTGTCGGTGGTTTCGTCTATGTCGGATTTTGCCGCGTGCTTGACGATGGGGCGGTTCATGACGAACGTGCCGCCTGAGGTGTAGCGGCCGCGAATGTCTTGAAAGACGAAGATGTAGCCGCTGGCGGCGAGATCTGGCTTGATCTCGTTGACCAGTTTGGACGACATCGCGGCGACTCCGTAGGGCGTTCGCTGCATCAGAAACGGCAGCGGAGCGCCGGAGGTTTCGCTGCCTTCAGGCCGCAGAATGACGGTGTGCAACGTGACGCCGTCGCGCGCCGGGATCATCGCTTCGGAGCGTGTGTATGCGCGCCCGGGCGGGTCGGCGACCGACGGACCCTGCGTGGGTGCGGGTTGACTGCTCAGCGTCGTTCCAATAAGACAGACTGCCATAGACAAGAGAACACGCATTTTCGCTTCGCTCCGTAATTTCACGTTCTCGCTTCGCTCCATAGTTTCACGTACTCGCTTCGCTCAGCAGTTTCAAGTTCTCGCTTCGCTCAGTAGTTCTAAGTTTTCGCTTCGCTCAGTCGTTTCAGGTTTCAACATTTGGGAATCATTTCGCGGCGACCGCTTCTTCGGGTTGTAAACGTAATTCACAAACGCATACCCCCACGGTACCGCGACGATGGGCAATATCACCCATAAGAAGTCCGAGGTCGTGTCTTCCGCCGCTGAACCCGCCAATGCGCCCTTTGACCAGAGTGGATATGCCACAATGGTCAGCCACAGGACTTTGTAGAATATCTCCAGAAGCACGATCGGCAGCATTTTCAAAGGCCGAAAGATTCCCAGAATTGCCAAGGTCGCGAAGGCCGTCCAGACGCACCACGCGACGGCATTCATGGGTTCCCACGGTCCGCGGTGGGTGAGGATGTGCGTCCAGGTTATCCTGCCCAACACGAAGAACATCAGGATATAGAGCAGCCGCAAGAGGTAAATATGGATGCGGCGGACACCTTCGTGCCGGTCGTCGCGGCGAAAGATGTATCCAGGGCTAAAGGTCATGGAATTGTCCTTGGCAGTGCTGGGTCAGGGTGTGGAGAATTTGAAAACTCGTCCGCGCACTGTTGAAGTCTTTGCAAGCGTACGAACACACGCTGCCGTTGCAGCTACGCAGAACAGTCCTTAAAAGTTCACTGCTGCCCAACGATTTGCGGGCGACACTATTGCGCGGGTCCCGTCAAATTTCCAGGGCTGGCCATGCACTGCCAATTCTGGCGCGCGTGCGAGCCGTCACAGAAGGGGCGCTTCTCGCTCATGCCGCAGCGGCACAGGCTGATCGCGGGCTTGCCGGTCAAGTCCCATTCCTGGCCGTCGGCGTCTTTCAGAATGATGTGACCTTCGACCCGCAGTGGGCCGTTGGGCCGCACTGTAATGTGAACCGCTTCGTCTGCCATCTAAAGCCTCCATCGTGCAAGGCCAGAATAGCAGCCGATAAGAAACTGCTTTTGCTTGCCGTTGCTTTTGTTTTTCTTTCCGTGATTCCCGTGCGGAATCCGCTTTCGTGGTTGCACGTGTCAGCTGAGATCGACCCTCAATTCATCCACGTAGCACCAGCCCCAGGCGTCCCCCGGCTGGACCGAACGCATCACTGGATGCTTGGTCGCATGGAAGTGTTTGGTCGCATGCCTGTTTTTGGATGAGTCGCAACAGCCCACGTGCCCACAGTCGAGGCACTCGCGCAGATGCATCCAGATATCGCCCATCTCCAGACATGCCTTGCAGCCTTTGCCTGAAGCCTCGACCGGTTTTAGCTCGTCAAAATGATTGCATTGCATAGAACACCTCCGCGAATTTTCGTGAATTCTACGCCTAATTCGCTTCTGTGCTCGCGGCTTCCATCGCGCGGGAAAGCGCGGCCAGCGCGGGTGCAAGTTTTTCCAGGGGCAGATAACCAAAGCCGAGACGAAACAACCGCTCCGTTTCGCCGAACCATGTACCGGGCGCGATTTGGAGATCCTGGTCGGGCAATGCCTTCCAGAAGCGCGCCACGGCGGCATCGTCGAACCTGTCCAATCGCAGCCGCAGACAGCACAGCGCGCCGCCGTCGGGTCGCACCCATTCGACGCGGCCGCTCTCATGCGCGACCCAGCTTTCGACCATGGCGAGCGCCTCGGCAAGCAGGACGCGGCGCGGCGCGAGTACCGTCTCGCTATGCCTGAGCAGGGCGGCCGCCAGCGTCTCATTCAACGGCGAGCCGGAGATGACGAGGTTCAACTTGGCGACCGTCAGCCGCTCCCGCAGGTCCGGGTCGGCCACAACCAGCCAGCCCACGCGCAGTCCCGGCGCGCCGTGGGCCTTCGAAACCGAAGCTCCCACCACGACGCGAGGATCAAGCCGCGCCATGCTGAGTGGGGACGGGCCACCGTAGGTCGCCTGAAGGTACGTCTCATCGACAAACAGCGAAGCGTTGGGCGCATGAACGCGCATGAGATCGAGCAGCGCCCGCACCGTCTCTTCGGGAATGCGCACGCCGCTCGGATTGGCGGGACTGGCAACGCTGATGAGGCGCGTGCGGGGCGTCATGGCCGCGGCCATGCGGTCGAGATTGAGGCGGAAGCCTTCCTCGAAGCGTTGTGGCACGTCGCGCAACGCGGCCCCGGTACCGACAAACACATCGCGCGAAGGCGGGAAGCACGGCGTTGCGACAATCACCTCGTCGCCCGGCTTGCACATCTCAAAGGCCAGTAGGAAAAGACCGAGCGCAGTGCCCTGAGTGGTCAGCACCTGGTCGGAAGTCACACCGCACAGGTCGGCTACGGCCTCGCGCAATGCGGGCAAACCGGCTGACGAGCCATAGCCCAGCTTGAGGCCCTGCACGGCTTCCGGGCCGGCCAGTTCGAGCAGTTCACTGAAAAGAAGGTCTTTGGCCGTGCTTTCCGCGAGGTTGAACGTGCGATTGACGTCGAGCAACGAAATGATGCCGTTCCTGGGAAAGCGGCCGTGCCATGCGGTGGCGGTTTCGTC
>JBBRCA010000142.1:0-7391 GCA_038205325.1 Terriglobales bacterium
CGTCAATCGGCCGATCTTCGCCGCGGCGAAGGTGACGAGCAGGATTTCGTGCTTGGCGTCGGCGATCAGGTCGTACAGGGCCTGGTCTATTCGACGGGCCGGTATCCGATTCGCCGGTGATGGGCCAGCCCAGAGTAGTTCAACTTGGTGCGATGCCCCCCTGCGGCGTTGCATGATGGAGGCGGTTTGCAGCACCCAGCTCAGCGCCTCCCATGACATCTGACCCGAAGCCAGGCGCACCGCATCGGTCATCATGAACGACAGATCGGCGTTGGACGTTGTCGGTAGACGTTGGAGGACAAACTCCACCGCGGCCGTGGGGGGAAGGCTGCGCAAGGCATTGCACACCGCCAGTACCCATCCTGCTGGCGCTCGCCGGACCAAGCTGTCGATTGAGGCGGTGATGTCGTCGGACACGGCTTTCACTCAAAGAACGCCGTGCCGCGGGCAGAGAAGGTATTGACCAATACCGACCGATCGAGATACCGATTGCCTCGCTCGCACGAGGTTTCCGGGGCGAACTGACAGGCATGGCAACACGCGCCCTGGATGCCGCGGCCAAGGGTATCCGGGCGATGTTCGGAGCACAGCGGGTCCGAAGCACACAGGCGCATGCTTTCGAGCCCCTGCTGGACGTGGCGCCCGAGAGTGAGCGGGTCACCCAGTTCAACCAAGCCGCCGAGGGTTCCTTCGCTGTCCGGCGCAGCGGTGTACAGCAGGATGCCGGCCATCGGGCCGCCATCTTCACCTGACTGCCGCGAGTACAGGCGCTCGCGCACGCTCGCTGCCGTGTAGCCGCAGTCGAGCACGATCTGGCGCATGAGCGCGTGAGACAGGGAATGCAGCAGGAGCAACCGGATGCCAGGGAAACCTTCGTGAAGCGGCTCCAGCTTCCTCAGCTTTCTCCAGGCCTTATGGGCATCGAGAAACTCCTGCTGCAGCTTCTGCACCTCGGGCTTGGCCTGCCATGCCAGCAAGGCCTCTTCACGGATGCGAAGAAAGATACCCTCACCCCTAACCTCAGATGCTGGAAGCCACTTCGGACTCTCGCGGCAGAGCTTGGTCAGCCGGCCATCTTTAATGGTCGTCGCCTCTGCGAAATCGGCATTCGACTCGATCCGCGTGAACCCAAGAAGTGCGCGAACTTCGCGGATGCGTTATACCAGCACCGTGTCTTCGAAGAATGCCTCGAATCCCTTCGGCGGCGGCACCTGCTTCAGCTTGAAGTCCCGATTCTCCCCGGCTGAAGCCGGGTTCGAGAACACCTGCCATTCCGGTAGCTTCAGGTCTTCTTCCTGAACCTTGCCCTGCTTTCTGCCAGCACGTTTTTTCTCAATCTCCGACCAGATTCCGTCGTCCTTGAACTCCGTGAACAATGGGATCAACGACTGGAACTTCTGCAGCTTTTTGCGCAGCAGACGTACCTCATCGATGTCCTCGGTGTCTTTCAGTTCGGCCCACTGCTCTTCAACCAGCTTGCCGAGCTTGTCCAGCGCGCGAGGGATCGACAGTGCCGAAAGCGCTGACGCGAACCAGCTGTTCGATGCGCCCAACAGAATCGTCTTCGCCGCTTCCTTGCACCCCTGCTCCACCAGTCTCAGATGTGGGTGGTGGCCAGGACAGGTGAACGGCGCATCGGGATCGAAGGCGTCCGCCATGCGACGCTCAATCCCACAGGAGTGGCACTTGACGACGATGTCAGAGGCGTCCCCGGAGGCCCCGAATTCGCGCAATGACAGCGTGGCGGGTCGGCATGGGACATTCCCCTTGTGCACGAACTCCAACCAAGGGAAGTCTGTAAGGTGACCCTCGCGACACGCCAGCAGAAAACGCACAGACATCGCCGATGGCGACCTGCCACCCAAGCTCTTGAGGCAACCTTGGTGCACGTACTCGGTTTTGTCCGGTCGGTACGGGTCTTGGATCAGCTTGAAGACGCCCGACTCCACAGTCGCCACCGTGTCACAAAGCGAACACCGCATCCAGCGCGGGAATGGCACCACCGGGACACCAATCGCAGGCGCAGCTGGATCGCGGTCCATGCTGTCCAACTTGATGGGGGGCAGGTACAACTTGCTCATCTGCGCGCCCAGTCGCTTCTGAAGTGCGGCAACCAGGCGGTCTTCCTCGATCTCTTTGCAGTACCTCGTATCCCAATCGTCGAGGCCCATCACCAGCGCCGACATGTTGGGCAAGTCAATCAACGAGCCGATCCCGAAGGTGAAAATCAGTTGGGTGGGGCGAAGTTCGCCAAGTTCATTCATTCCTGTTCCTCAATCGACGCGCAGGCCAGTGGAACGCTGATCGAGAACCAGGTCGACCGTGCCCTCCACGTCGCGTAGCGAATTGAGGCAGGTGAACAGCTCCCAATCTCTGTCGCCAGCCTCGCCGAGCAGGCCCACAGTCGCACCACCTTCCGCCTTGTAAACAAGCTTGTGGTCCCTTTGGCCATGCACGCGGCGTAGCCATTCGTCACGCCGACGGTCCAACATGTCCGTGATGCGAGCAGCGACAGCTGGATCGTGAGTCGCGTTCTCCCCGCGCGCACTCAATACATCAAAAACCTTCGCCCAGACGGGGTCCGTGTCGGCCACTTCGCCCGCCTTCAGGTTTCCGTTCAAGTGCTCATCCCACAGCCGCAACAGCCCAACCATCACGCCCGACAGGCCGCGGTCAAGCGCTCGGGCCGAGAACGGCGTAACCGATAGGGCCTCTACGTGTTTGTAAAACGTCTCGTGATAGTGCTCGAAACGTTCGTAGTGCGACAAGTCCCTCGGGCGCGCCCAGTTGAAGACGGTGCAAACCAAGCCAGGGCCGTCGGCTGAACGGCCAACACGGCTGGTAGCCTGGATGTACTCCGATGTGTTCTTCGGCTGCCCGGCAACCAGCATCAACCCGAGTCTCTCAATATCGACACCGACGGAGATCATGTTGGTGGCGAGCACTACGTCGTATGGGACCGATGAAGTCATCGGAACCCCCAACCGCCGCTCCTCGGCGCGCTTGACCTCAAGCGTCTTGTCAAACGACGCTTCAAGTCGCTCGAGGATCCTCGGGATATCGGTACCGGACTTGCGTGATGTCAGTTCCTCTAAGGCACGCACGCGGCGCTTCGCCAGCCCCCGCTGGTCGGCGTCCCGCAGCCGGGTACGGATATCGTCCTCGACGAGACGCCGCGTGCCAGCAAGTTCGCGGATGGAGTTGAAGTAGCCCGTCATCGTCATCCACGGGTCGGCCAGCCTGTCGTACTTGTCGTAGAGGGCTTGCGCTGCCCCCATATGGGCAAGGTAGCTGCGGATCATCGCCACCGGATAGCGCCGGCCAAAGGCACTGATGCCGATGTAGCGTCGCCCCGGATGGTCTGGGCCTGTTTGCCGCTGAATGGCGAAGAAGCTGTCGCGGATGCTTGTGCCCTGCGGTGGAAACACCGCCAACTTGCGCACGAAGAGCTTCTGCACCTGGTCGGGCGCGCGGCGAATCGTCGCCGTCGATGCCACCACCTTCGGGCGCACCTTTTTGCCATCTACTTGCCACGAGCACAGTTCATCCACCGCAGCCTCGTACAGCCCCACCATCGAGCCAAGCGGGCCGCTGATCAAGTGCAGCTCATCCTGAATGATTAGGTCTGGCGGGCGCAGGAAGCCGTGCGCGTGGTTCTTCACTGAGGGCAGGCCGTTGCGCGCCGGATGTGACTTCGCGTCGTCAACCTCCGGTGACAGGAACCCATGCCGATCGCATTCTTCGGTGACCCTGCCAAACAGCATCTGCGTCTGACCCTTCCATGGCATCTGCGCGAACTTGTCCACCGTGGCAATCAGCAGCGATGGCGGGCGACGATAGATCTCCTCGTCCACCACCATGACCGGCAGCCCTTCCTTGGGCGAATTCTTCTCGGTGAACTCGCAGCGCCCGAGGTTGTCGCCACAATAGGTGACGCAGCGGCCAATGTCGCTGGGCGCCTCATACACCCGTAGGTGCTGCTCCCTGATCTCGCTACCGCACCAGGGGCACGACGTGATCTGGTGCGGCGTTCCCGAGGACGAAGGTCTGCCCCCGACGTTCCTCTGGCGCAAGGCACTTGCCGCCGCGGCCAATGTGTTCGGTGTGGTCTTGTTGCCAACCCATAGACCGAGACGGAAAGGTGTTCCACGCCACTTGCCAACATCTCCGCGGCGGATCGTCTCGCACGCGCACATCAGCGCCGCGGCGCGCTGGAACTGCTGCAAGGTCAACAGACGCAAGGTGTACCGCATCAGCACCGCGATGCCATGCTCACCGCTGCGGCCTTCAACCTCTCCCTGCAGGCGGCGCATTGCCAGCGTATAGGCTGTTAGGCCGAGATAGGCTTCGGTCTTGCCGCCGCCGGTGGCATACCAGAGCAGGTCAGCCATCGCGTCCGTTTCATGGCTACGGTCCGGGTGATGGAGGTCGGTCAGGCTGGGCAGGTTGATGAGCACGAAGGCCATTTGGAACAAGCGCCAACTGCGGTTGTTCGGCAAGTCCAACGTCGCCACGCCATCTTCGACTTTCATCTCCTTCTTGCGGACCTTGCGCGCAAAGGTGGAATGAAGCCGTTGCTGCCACATGGCACGGTTGGCAAAGCGGAATGCCTCCTCGGCGAGCGGATCGCTCTGGATCAGATCGACGCCTGCCTTGATGCGCTGTAGCGCTCGCGTGCAGTGATCCACGGCACGCTTCGCGGCGTCCTCATGGCCTTGCAGTTTCTCGGCGGGCAGCGTCAACTTGGCCGCTTCCACCTTGATCCAGATCCCGTACGCGGTCTCGATGTTGCGCAGGCCGGCGATCAGATCCGCCTTCGGCAGCTCGGCGAGTGCTTTCATGTCCATCGTCAGGCCGACGAGATTCTGATCATCGGCGGCCGAACGTGGTGTCTGTTGAGGTACCTCGAACATCGGCACCCACTCGGTCTCCACATGAGTGGCCCGTTCGGCCTGTGGCTCGGGCAGCGTGGCGTGCACAGAAACGCCGTGGCCGACCGCGAACTCACGTTGGTGGCGATAAAGCATCTCCAGCGTTTCTGACTCCTCACGCGTGAGCGGATCCATCTTGGACAGGTCGGCCTTCGCACTCTTGCGCTGTACAAAGATGGGGCGGGCGTCAGCGCCATGCACGCGCAGCTTGGGCTGGAACACCCATACCTCGTCTTTGGGCTCACCGCGGCGTGTGCGCTCCTCTTGTTGGTTGACCATGAACAGCGTCACCACCCAGCCATCTGGGGTCATGCGCATGCGGCCCTGCAGGAGCACAAGCGGGTGCGCTGGATGCAGCGGCTGCGCGGCGATGCTGGCTTCTTTGAGAAGCACGGTCATCGGCGGTGCAACGATTGGGTTTCGTTGCCAGACGTTGGCCGGATTGCCATCTCTCTTCAACTGCGTTGTGCTCTTGGTCCGAAGGTAAAACCCCCACTCCGCCTCGATCATGATTGCCGTAACCTCGGCCGCAACAACGAAGCTCAGGCCCATGGAGGACGGGAAGTAGGTGCTGCCCGCGGGCACGCCTGATTCCGCCACACCTTCCTCGCCCTCGTCGCCATCGCCGGTCGCCAGTTCATCAAGCTCGCCGCCGGCCACTTCACTGCCCTTGGGAGCAAGCATGCCGACCAGGTAGCGCTGGTAGACGTGATCCTCGTGTTGGCTAAGCTCCTCATTCGGTACACCCGCGGGGCCGAGGAGATCGCGAACGACCATGTCCGTTAGCTCGTCACGGATGTCGCTCGGGGTCACAGCGGGCAGCACCGGCGTCGGGACGGTTAACGGCATCGGAATTGGGGTGCTCATCGTTGTTGCCTGTCAGAGGTCGAGGGTCGATTGACCAGCGATGTCTCTCGATATTCGACTCGACCTTGCACTGTTTGCGGTGACCTTCGCCTCGGCCACCGCCCCCCCTTCTACATGGCGCTGATGGTTCAGCCTTAGCAAGCGGTCGAGAACCTCTCGGCGGGCCGGCTCTGATATGGTGTAGCGAACGCCCTGCTTTCCTTCGTGGAAACCGTGATGGAGATCTAGGTCTTGCCATCCATACGCAAGTGCGACGGCGCGATCCATCTCGGCGTGAAGGCTGCGAAGCCTTTCAGTCTCCGGCCGAGTCTCGGACGGGTTGTGGACGCGGTTATAGGTGCCAGTCAAACCTTCACCGTTCGAGTTCTTCACAGACTGTCGGCACTCCAGATATCGTCTTCCGATATCCGCCAACGATATGAGTGTCGGGGGAAACGGGAAAGTCTCCAAGACCTCCGTTGCAGTGTACCTAGGTGCGGTTCCCATTTTCGAGCCCCACTTATCCACCCAATCAATATGAATAGTGGATTGAAGCAGCGAGAATGAGCCAAGATCATCAAGCGCAACGGCAACGACTGATTCATCAAATACTAAGGGGCCGGAAGTGGATCCGGTTCTGACAATTTCGAACATGACATACTTGGCAACTCGACAACAAACCAAACAACTTTCCAGCCCATCAATTGATCTGTACAGCGCGTGACTCGGGCCGGCAAAACGCCACCAATACTTCTTCTTAGCCACATCCTTTATGATGCTGCGGCTAGGGTATACAAATCTACTCAACCGATCAAAAACTACGGAATACTTCTTGATCTCCGACTCGGACCGCTGACCCGGATCGATTACAAAACGGGACGGCCAAACGGTTACGGAATCCGTTATGTCAGCTCCACCAAGGAGATGGCGAATCAGGTCACTTGCGTTTGGCTCCGCCTTGAGAAGTTCTTCACATTCTGATTTATTGAGTTTGAAGCCATCCCCCATTATCTTTGATCCCGAGTGACCTAAGTGATGGTTCGAAATCAATGCACAGGGCGGAGCCTCTATTTGACTCTGAGAACCCAGCGATGATGAGATTTCAGATACAACAACGTCATCTAGAATTGCCTGTCCGCTCCAGCTATTTGAGATGTGAACAACTGATACTACGACTGCGGCTTGACCAGGCCATGCTATTGAATTGATAGCTCTGTGTATTTTGCCGCCATCCTCTCTGATTGGATCGAGAGAAGAGCGACGAGAGTCCACCTCCGAAATGGAGTTTGTGGAGATGAGACCCATTAATCCAGGCGTGTCCAACAAAGAGAAGCATCGCCTGAAAAAATGACAGACTAAATCGGCAATTCCATTCACCCGATCTTGGGTGAGCAACAAATAGTTAAGATAATCGAGTCCTATATTCGTGCTTATCTTTCGACCACCCATGAATGGTGGATTTCCGACAAATGCACTGAACCCGCCGCGCGAGATGATTTCAGGGAAGGCCAGAACCCAGTGAAGGCACCGACGTTTGCCTAGTCGTTGTTGCGCATATCTTTGAAGCTCCAATGTTCCGTAGGACCAGCACGCCATCGCATGGCCGGCGGACAC
>JBBRCA010000143.1:0-7332 GCA_038205325.1 Terriglobales bacterium
GTGGCGAGTGTGGGCGACTTGCTTTAGAAAGTGCGTGCGGGTGCGTTGTAGCAAGGGGCCGAGAGCGAGGTATTCGGCCCAGCGGTAGATGTGGGCGACGGGGTCGAAGTTCGGGGTGTCGTCTGCGACAATTTTTGCGATGGTCTTTGCGCCGGTCATCGCTGCGCTCGTAGAAATGGGATGAAGATGAGCGGCGTCAGGAGGGCGAGATCGGCGGCGGCGCGGACGTGCAGCGGAGACAGTGCTGCGCGTTGTCGATTCAACCAAAGAAGCAGCAGAAGGCTGAGCGCGCAGGCGGCGTTCATGGCCCACGGAGCGACGCCCGGCGCGGAGTGGGAAATGGCGAACCAGAACGAGCACAGGATGGCTGCGACAAGGACCGCCCTGCACAACGCGGAGAGATGGCGGGTCGCGATGAGCGTCGTCCAGTGCGCGGTGAGACGGTCTGCCGGGTGCTCCCAGGCGTAGAGGTACATGCAGTTCAGCGCGCAAACGCTCGCAAATAGTACGGCGGGCGCAAGCAGCGACAGGCGCAGATCGGGTCGGCGCGCGACCGTGGGAATGAAGATGGCGGCCGCGAAAAACAAGCCCACCGCGAGCTCTTTAGGCAGACGGCGTTCGTGGGCCAGGCGTGTATGGATAGCCATGAACCAGCCGCAAAGCACAGCCCCCAGCAGCGCAAACAGACGTAACGCTTCGGGGAAAACGTCCGGTGTAAGCGCTGCGACAGCGATGGCTGTGAGGGCGATGAGAGGGACGAACACACGGCGATGACGACGATGAAAACGGTGGCGCTCTTCGAGGGCTATGTCGGTGGCGTTGCGGGCGTCGAGAAGACGGTCGGCGGCATATAGCATCCATACCGCGAGGAATATGGCAGCGACCGCACCGATGGGCAAAAAAATACCGCAGCAGCGCGCGACGAACCATGTCCACAATGCGGCGACCGTGGGCGCGTCGAGCGAAACCAGATGCCATAGAGCTAGAGGGGAATGGCGCACAGTCAGGTGGACTAAGAAGTGGGCATGGAGCGAGGCATCTCCACAAGCGAGCGATCCGACATCGGAATATGCAGTGTTTCCGGGCTTTCTGTGGGAAACGGTCGCTCGACGTAGTCGTTGCTGCCACGGACCTGGCAGGCACCTGCGGCCCAGTAACTGGGGTCGATGTCCGCGAAGATGCTGTCGCGAAGTTCGATGGCCGCGAGACGTTCTTCCTGCTCGGGCGTGATGCGGCCTTCGGCATCGAAGGCGAGCCAGATATTTTTTACCTCGTTGAACTGGTCGTTATGGGTGTGGAAGCGCAGTTCGGCGTAGTCGCGCGCGGCGCCGGTGGTAATGAGGAATTGCCAGTCGGAGGACTCCAGCAGCAGCAGCTCGCGACAGAGTTGCTTGACGATGCGCTCGCCCTGCGGGGTCTCGCGCCATTGACCTGCGGTGCAAACGTCGCGCGTAAAATACTCCGCTGGATAGATGTGCGTGTAGGTCCAGGCGGTGTCGGAATTCATCCAGACCTGGTTTGTGCCCTCGGCGCCCCACGAGCCTTCGTGCATGGCGATGGTGCCCGCGCGTGGAAAGCGGTCCAGATAGTTCGAGCAGTTGATCAGTTCGAGCCCCATGGGATGGTCGTGCAGCAGACGCGCGACTTGCTCCAGCCATTGCGGGCCTTCGAACCACCAGTGGCCGAAAAGTTCAGCGTCGAAGGGCGAGCAGAGGATGGGCGGAATTTCGCCGTTAAGGCTGGATTGGAGGGCCTCCCGCACGAGATCCACAAAGTGCGCGGCGTGCTGCCTGGTGCGTTCCGAGGCCTCGTGGGGATCGTACGGCTGTTTGTCGGCCATATCGACCCCACCGCCCGTGATCTTCCAATAGCGATGGCCGCCGGGCCAGCGTTTCTTGTGAAAGTCGAGATAGGCGGAGTCGCCGGGATAGCCCGACTCGCCCGACCACACCTGGACGCCAGTGCGCGGGTCGCGCGGGAAGATGCTGGTCGCGTAGCGCGGGTCGCCGAAGTCATATGGCCCGTCGACGAAGTAGGGCCGATACAGGTTGCGGCCGTCGTCACCGTCGGCGGCCTTCTCGGCGGGGCCGCGCTGCCGATCGTAGGGCGATTGTTTTCGTGCCGACTCTTCGACCAGATGCGTATCGACGAAGAAGTACTCGATGCTGCTTTCAGACAGCGCCTGCTCGACGCCGATGCGGTTGTAGGCGGGCTGCGCGTCGGTGCCGTCGGCGTTGGCGACTGGATAGCTCCACGGCCCGGCGGGGCGGTAGCCGCACTCCGGCGCCCACATCCCGCGAGGCGATTTGCCGATGTGGCGAATGTGGGCGTTTACGCCGGTGCGGACCTGCGCACGAAGGCTTTCATCGGTGCCCAGCAGCGGCATGTAACCGTGGGTTGCGCCGCATGTGATGATCTCAATCAGCCCCTGGTCGTTGAAGAAGCGGAAGCCCTTGATAATGTCGCTGTCGAGGGAAAGGAAGTGGCCGAGATTTTCGGCGAAGAATCGGTGCCAAAAGCGGGCCGTCTCGGCGAGGTGATGGTCCCCGGTGCTGGCGAAGTAAGCCTCATCCTCTTGCGCTGACGCGATCTTGCGCTCGAGATATTTCGGGAACTCGGCCTTGAAGACGGGGTGGGCAAGCTGCTCCAGCAGAATGGGCGAGAGGTTCAGGTTGCAATGGAGGGCAAGGCCGTCGCGCTCCAGATTTCCGAGCACGCGTAGCAGCGGCAGGTAGGTTTCAGCGGCGGCCTCGTGCAGCCATTCCATGCCGTGCGGCCAGGTGCCGTGGTTCACGACGTAGGGAAGATGGGCATGCAGCGTCAGCGTCAAATAGCCTGCGGCTTTAGGCCCGTTCTGCATCGAAAACATACCTCGGATAGGATTTATTCAGAAAACCGAGCGCAGCCTATTCGGATGGCCGGCGCTTGACGGGGTTACAACGTTCCTTGCTTAGATTATCAACTTCGCGGCAAGGATGCTGCACGGCAAAGAATCGGGACGCCACGCGACAAGAATTGAATGCTTAAGTCCGGATTTTTGGACATGGGCCTCCGTCGTGGGCACTATAGTATTTCCCGTCTCGATGTTGAGATTGGTGGCACGTCCGTAACCCATGTCCCAGAAGCGGGACATGGGCCACCTCGCGTCGTCGATCATCGGGATATGGTCACCCGCATCTTTGCCCTGCGGGAGATGGGCATTCCGTGTCTTTGCCCAGCGGGACATGAGTTCCTGCTTCGTCACGGTCGCCGATGGCTGCGCGGCTACTGTGGTTCGCGAGACTCCAAGCCACCGTTGTCGCGTTTCCTGCGCTCGCTCTCGCGTCCCAGGCTGCGGACCTTGAAACCGTTCGCAAGACGGAACCGGAGGACGGATTCGGAGCCAATCTGGACCTGCTCTCCGCGCGTGACGGCGTTGGCTCCAGCGCCTACCGCGCCGCCGGCCCCTGCGCCGATGGCAGCGCCCTTGCCGCCGCCCAGAATGCCGCCGAGAAGCGCTCCAACGGCCGCGCCGCCACCGACTTTTTTAGCGGTGTTGCTGCCCCGTCCTTTGCCTTCGATGGTGTACGGGTCGCTTGAGACGGCGATACTTTCGCCTTGGCGGCGGATGCCGGTCAGCTCGACCGAGAGCATGGAGCTGCCTTTGAAGCGCGCCGCGTCGCGAACGCCGATGACGCGTCCGCTGACGCTCGAACCGGAGGGAATCGCGACTTCGCCGTCGACGATGACGCTGGACGCGACAACGCCGGAGAAGGTCGCGCCTTCGGGCGTCGAGGCGCTGTCGAGCGTTTGATTGATGCGCACGGAAATCGTCGCGCCGGAAGGTACGAAGATGTCGCGATAGACGGGCGCGGGAGGCGGTGGCGGCGCGGACTGCGCTGTCTGTGCGGCCGGGAACGGTTGAGCGGGCGGCGTGTAGACGGGCACGGGCTGAGATGGCACGGTTTCGTGGTGCGCGATCTTCTGGCGCTCCTGTGGTGTCGTCGCCTGTGGAACTGCGGGCGCAGGCGCAGCTGCGGTCGTTGTCGTCGTTAGTGCGGCGATATCGGGTGCGACCGGAGCGCTCTGGAGCGCGAGGTTGTTGATGACCTGCTTGACGCCAGCTACGCGCGACGCATCCTGCGAGGCGACCTTGCGGGCGGTATCGTTGCTGACACTGCCGTTCAGCGTCACGATGCCATTGACCACGGCCGACTGGATGGCCTCGCCGGCGATGGACGCATCGCCGCTTAGGGCGGTGTGGACGTTGGCGGTCAGGGTTGCGTCGTCGACAGGCTTGTTGCAGCCTGCCGCTGCGAGCGCAACGACCGCCGCCAATGCGGTGGTCCGAAAAGAAAAGCTGAACAGGGGGGGCATTCTCATTGCGCTGTCTCCTGAATTGATTGGGCTGTATGTGCAAACATTGTCTCACTAAAGGGACGCGGTGGGGCGTGAAGTTCGTCCGCGCGTCATTTATGCGATTGTGAACAAGCAGACTTGCCTCTTGAAGTCGCCAGTCTCGCCGTTTCAGAGCGAGCTGGTAGATTTGCGGCCTTCGGCGGACCCGCAAAACTACAGGTCTTTCCACTGCGTCTTCGCAAAAGAACGCGGAGACTCCGGTTGAGATGAGGATGTTTTGAGCGAGTGGAGAGAACGATGGGACTTAGCCCCGCACACTTTGTCGGTCGACGCGGCTTATCCTCCGGTGCTCCGGAGCTTATATCAAGCATTGCCTAAACGCCGCCGTAAAAATCAGCTTCGGCAGCGGTCGCGCAACCCTTAGGATGGCTGGAGGCATCCACAACTTGAGACGTTATTCTGGAGAGCGTACGATGCTGCTTCCAGTTGGGCCTTGGAACGAAAACGATAGGAGAATGCGATGGCGAAGAACGATAGCGGTATGGGCGGATTTCGGTGGTTCTTGGCGGGTTTGGGTGTTGGCTCGCTGGTAGGTGTGTTGTATGCGCCAAAGTCCGGCAGGGAAACGCGCGACGAACTCGCGGCTCGCGCGCTCGAAGCTCGCGACCAGGCACAGGCAACGTATCGGCAGGCAAGCGACGCTGCCGGGCAGTACGTCGACAAGGCCATGGAAACTGCCGGCCCGTATGTCGACAAGGCCAAGGAAGTTGCAGGCCCCTACGTCGACAAGGGCAAAGAGTATTACGACAAGGGCCGCACCCAGTGGACCGAGTATGTCGACAAGGGCAAGGATTTGGTTGCGAGCCAGACCGGCAAGGTGACCTCGGCCGTCGACGCGGGTAAGAAGGCGTACACGGAGACCGCCAACGATTCACACTCGTCGTAACCGATCTGCACGGTCGGAAGGGCCGGTCTTGCACCGGCCCGTCCGCATGTGCGACCACAATGAACGGAATGGGATTGGAGAGTGCAATGGCTACTTTGCTTAGCTTGTCCATGGTCTTCTGGCAGACCGATACGTCCGTAGCGTCGGCGTCTAACGATCAGCACCTAGTGATGATTTTCACTGCGATTGCAGCGCTTTCGTTGTTGGTGCTCGCGATCGTCACTCTTGTCGGTGGTGCTGTCGTTGGGATGGGCGCACTCAAGGTGTTGAAAGAGGTCAAGGAAATCGCCAGCGATGTCCACAGAAAGGCGATGCCTGTGCTGCACAAGGCCGACGTCCTCATCGATGAGCTGACGCCGAAGATTCGGTCCGTGAGCGCGGACGTGGTGCACATCACCGCTACGGTCCGCGAGAAAGTCGACGAAGTGGGAGTAACGGTCAGCCAGATGAATCGCACCGCAGCCGCCGCCAACGAGAAGACGCGTAGTCAGGTGGATCATGTGGATCGCATGGTTTCCTCCGTGCTGTCGACCACCGAAGACGTCACGAATACGGTGGTACACGGCATCAAAGTGCCGATCAGGCAGGCTGCTGGGCTGGTGGCAGGAATACGTGTAGCTTTAGAAACGCTCATAAAGAACTTCAGTGGGAACGATGGACGCCAAGGCCGTGGCGGGTGGGCACCGTAAGTTGAGCGTCGGTGGAAAGCCCGCACCGTCGACCCTAAGGGAGTCCTAGTGCCGACCAAGAAAGCTGCATCTTTTCAGACGATTCCCGCTGGCACAGCCGTGTCCTGGCACTATCGCAACGCTATTGTTTACGGTACCGTTACAGGCGTCCATAAGCCGGGTACAACCGCTGACAATACGATGTACTCGATCGCGCTGCATGATCACCGCGCCGGCGACCCGGCTATCGTGCATTCTGGCAAAGCACTGACGCGCAGATAAATCGAACTAGCAGATCCAGCCGCCTCCAGCGACTTCATCGCCCTGGTAGAAGACTGCGGATTGTCCCGGGGTGATGGCCCGCTGCGGCTCGTCGAAGGTTGCTTCAATGCGGTCTTCAGCGGTAACGCGGAGCGATGCCGGAGCGGGTTCATGGCGGTGACGAATCTTGATTGCGACCCGGGCGGTTCCGGACGGCTTGGGGATTGAGACCCAGTTCAAGCGGTTGGCGGTTAGCGTGCGCGCGTAGAGTTGGTCGTCGGTGCCGACTTCCACGGCATGGGAGCCGGGATGGATGTTGAGCACGTAAAGCGGCGTGGGCGAACTGATGCCGAGACCCTTGCGCTGGCCGACGGTGAAGCTGTGGATGCCATCATGTTGGCCGAGCACTTCGCCTGAAGATGCGACCAGTTCGCCCGAAGAGTCAGGCAGTTCGCGACCCTGCTCATCGAGGTATGCCTGGAGAAACTGCGCGTAGCTGCCGCCGGGTATGAAGCAGATCTCCTGCGAGTCCGGCTTGTGCGCGAGTTCGAGTCCGTGGTCCGCGGCCATCTCGCGGACGGCTGGCTTCTGCATCTCTCCGAGCGGAAAAAGGGTGCGCGAGAGCTGGTCTTGCGTGAGGCCGAAGAGGAAGTAGGTCTGGTCCTTCGACCTGTCAGCCGGGCGCGAGAGCACCCAGCGATTGCGCTCCGCGTCGAAATGGTTGCGCGCGTAATGGCCTGTGGCGATGCGGTCGGCGCCGATCTGACGGGCCGTGAGCAGAAGCTGGTCGAACTTCAGGTGATTGTTGCAAAGCGTGCAGGGAATGGGTGTGCGGCCCGCCAAATATTCTGCGACGAAGGGGCGAACGACCTCGTCCTCGAAGCGGTCCTGCGCGTTGACGAGGTAGTAGGGGATGCCGATGCGCTCCGCGACGCGGCGAGCGTCGTACACGTCGTCGACGGAGCAGCAGCGGCCCTGAACGCTTTCGGGCATGCCCTCGCGCCCGGCCAGACGGCGCTGGTTCCAAAGTTGCAGCGTGAGTCCGATGAGGTCGTGTCCCTGAGCGTGGAGCAGCGCGGCGACGGCCGAAGAATCGACCCCGCCGGACATGGCCACGGC
>JBBRCA010000144.1:0-7326 GCA_038205325.1 Terriglobales bacterium
GCACAACCGTTCCAGCAACTTATCCAACACGACCTTGTCACGATGGCGCGCTAGCACCGTGCCGCGGTCCGTCATGTCCGGCATCGGCAGCCGGCCATAGCTCGCTGCCAGAAAACTCAGCGTATCGCTGCACGCGTTATCTGCAGCGCGCCCCAGTACCACCGGCAAACTCCGCGGCGCGACCGGCAGCGACTGCCCCGCGGCCTCGACCGTGAACGCGCTCCCCCGCCGCGAAACCTTGATGCCTCCCGACTCCAGCACACGCCCGTATTGGTCGCCCAGAATCGGCACCAGCACCTTGTCCCGCAACCGCTCTTCGGCAGAGTTCCAATCGATGTCGAAGAAGCTCGCATACCGGCTGCTCGTCCCGTTCTCAAGCACATCCCACCAATAGCGGTTCTGCTCGCCCAGGCTCATGTGATTGGGCACTATATCCAGCACCTGTCCCAATCCAACATCTCCCAGTCGCTTGCAAAAACGAGCATGCCCCTCCGCGCCCCCCAACTCTTCATTCACCTTGCGATGGTCCACAACGTCGTACCCATGCATGCTGTTCGGCGCGGCCTGCAGGTACGGCGAGCTGTAGACGTGCGTAATCCCCAACGCCGTCAGGTAGTCTGCAACAGCCGCTGCATCGTCGAACGTAAAATTCTTATGCAGCTGTAGCCGATAGGTCGACCCCGGAATTCTTATCATCGTGGAGAGACCTCATTGAGACCCCTCAACACTGTCATCTCGACCGAAGCCCGCGGCTTGGCGGGTAGGCGGAGACACCTGCATCTGGAGCCACCACAAATTGTTGCGAACTCCTTTTAAATATAGTCTGAACCGGCGCCCAAGGTTGCACCTGAGCAACCCACCACCGGCCCGCTATGCCTCATCGTTTCGCATGAAACAATGAGGACAGGGAGAGGCCCCGCGCACATGAAACCCACCGAAGGCCGCCGCCGCGTCGTCATCGAAGACATCCAGCCGCAAATCGACTGCGGTCGCTACCCTCCCAAGCGGATCATCGGCGACACCGTTACTGTCACCGCAGCCATCTTTGCCGACGGCCACGACCACGTCGCCGCGCGCCTGCTCTACCGCCATGCGTCCGCCCGCAAGTGGCAATCCGTCCCCTTCGCTCCTCTCGCCAACGACCTCTGGTCCGCCCAATTCACTGCCGACAAACTTGGCCCCTGGCGCTTCAGCATCGAAGCCTGGGTGGACCACTTCGACACCTGGATCCACGACCTCGCGAAGCGCCTCGCTGCCCAACCCGACCCGCAGGAGCCGACTCAGCAGATCGTCGGCCCGCAAGACATCCCACTCGCCCTCCGCATCGGAGCAGGCCACCTTAGCGCCGCCGCCGCCCGCGCCAAAGGTCCCGACGCGACGAAGCTGGCCTCCGCTGCGGCGAGCCTCGAAGCCCTCGCCAACGCTGGTCGTCCGTTTTACGACTCGCCCATCGATGATGCGCTCGTCGCCCTTGCCGCGAAGTATCCCGACCTCAACCACGCTACGAAATCCGCTGCGGAATTGCCGCTCTGGGTTGATCGAGAGCGGGCCGCCTTCTCCACCTGGTACGAACTCTTCCCGCGGTCGACGTCCTTCATCCCCGGCCAACACGGCACTCTGCGCGACGTCGAAGCCCGTCTCCCAGAAATCGCCGCGATGGGTTTCGACATCCTCTACATGCCGCCCATCCACCCCATCGGCACGGCCTTTCGCAAGGGCAAAAACAACGCCGTCATGGCCAGGCCGGAAGAGGAGGGAAGTCCCTGGGCCATCGGGTCGGCGGAAGGCGGTCACACCGCCATCCATCCCAAACTCGGCACTTTGGCCGACTTCGACCATCTGCAAACCGCCGCCCGCGAGCACGGCCTCGAGCTCGCCCTCGACATCGCCTTTCAATGCTCACCCGATCATCCCTGGGTCACAGCCCATCCGGAGTGGTTTACGCACCGTCCCGACGGCACCATCCAGTACGCCGAGAACCCGCCCAAGAAATACCAGGACATCTACCCGCTCAACTTTGAATCCAACGACTGGCGCGGCCTGTGGGACGCGCTCTACGAGGTCTTCACGTTCTGGATCGAGCGCGGCGTTCGCGTTTTCCGCGTCGACAATCCCCATACAAAGGCCCTGCCATTCTGGGAGTGGTGCATCGCCGAAATCCAGAAGACCATGCCCGACGCCATCTTTCTCGCCGAAGCTTTTACCCGCCCGCACGTGATGTACTCGCTCGCAAAAAGCGGCTTCACGCAGAGCTACTCCTACTTCACCTGGCGCAACACCAAGGCCGACTTGCAGGAGTATTTTGAGGAGCTAATCCAGCCCCCGGTCTCCGACTTCTTCCGTCCCAACCTCTGGCCCAACACCCCGGACATCCTGCACGAACAACTGCAAACCGGCGGTCGCGCCATGTTCCAGCAGCGCGTCCTCCTGGCCGCCACGCTGGGCGCAAACTACGGCCTCTACGGCCCCGCTTACGAACTTCTCGAAGCCCGCCCCGCCAAACCTTCCCCGGGTAAGACCGCCAGCGAAGAGTACCTCGACAGCGAAAAGTACGAGGTCCGCGCCTGGGACCTGTCATCGCCCCACTCCATCGCCCCACTCATCACGCAGCTCAACCAAATCCGCCACGCCAACCCCGCGCTCCAGCGGAACGAAGGCCTCCACTTCCACACCGTCCCCAACGCCAACCTGCTGGTCTACTCGAAGGCCACCGCCGACTTCTCGAACGTCATCCTCGCCGTCGTCAACCTCGACCCCGAGAACGTGCAGACCGGCTGGATCGACCTCTCGATGGACAAGCTCGGCCTACCCTTGAAAGGCCCCTTCGTCGTCGAAGACCTCCTAACCGGCGTCACCTACCCATGGAAAGACCAGCGGAACTACGTCGCCCTCAACCCCACCACCATGCCCGCCCACATCTTCCGTATCGTGCGGTGAGCGCAAAAGCTCACCTTCGAGCTCCATGGGGTACCCCCACCCCACCAATCTTGTGCAAAGTCTAGATAAAATTGGACTTAGCGGTGGACTTCAACACTACTTCAACGGTAAAGTCTTGA
The DNA here is from genome assembly GCA_038205325.1 of Terriglobales bacterium. Lineage (GTDB taxonomy): Bacteria > Acidobacteriota > Terriglobia > Terriglobales > Acidobacteriaceae > Granulicella. The sequence goes on from JBBRCA010000144.1 coordinate 3,057, forward strand.
AAACAAAGGCATCAGTTTGTAAAGTCCACAAAAAAATGGACTTAGGGTCACTTGCTATGTCACAGTTCAGTTGCTAGTTGCCAGTTTCAAGGTCGTTAAATGCAGCGACCCGGCGGTGGCCGGGTCGAGGAGTTTTCCAATCTGCTTCTCGTGTCCATTATAAACGGGCTGTCAAGCGTTCTACTTTTGCTTTTCTTTCTGTCATCCCCGCAGGGAACCTGCTTCTGTCTTTGTCGTTGCTTGTTCTTGTTCTCCCCGCTCCGCCAACGCCTTCCGCATCCCCTCCCGCGCGATCTTGCCCGCAGCATTCATCCGTTCAATGGACTCCACCTTTTCTACCCAGGTCTTCGACCTGAGAAATTCACGCATCGAAGCCTTCGCTCGGATGACATACTCCACTTTCGTCTCAGCGCCCGCCATGAACGTCCGCCTCCACTTTCGCAAGCTTGTCCTCTAAATTTGACCCCCGCGCCACGAGGCGTAACGCTTCCAAGTCCACTGCGTCCTGCTCCAGAAACATCGCAACCCGCAAAATATCTTTTGCACGTCCTGTCTGCAGTGCAATCGCACAAAGGTGCTTTGCGCTGAACACGCGGGTTGGAACGTCGCCGTAGAAAACCACCTCAGCCTCGCGGATTGCCTCTGCCACCAGTGGCGTCGTGTCGGGCAACACCTGTAGAGGCCACGCGCCGAAGCGTATGAACTCTCTGTCGGAAACTCCACCAAGTGATCGCAGCGCAGAATAGATGGCGTCGAGACTGACCAATCCGCTCGCCGATTCCGGCATGAAGACAAAAGCATCCACATCTTCGGTCGGCAACGCTGCAATATAAAATGAAGCACCGATCGCACCGCCGATAGCGTATGTTTCAACCACCTTATCTTCAACCAGCTTGTTCAGCGCTCGGAGAACTTCCTCCATGTGCCGCGCCTCCCGATGCGCCGTTCAGCAAGGTTACAACAGATAACCACGCACAATCTCAACGAGTATCATCGTCTCTGCAGCTTGCATCCAAGAGATTCGGAGACCACGCAAGAGTGAAGAAGCCCTGTAGCGCCACAGACCCTCTCTGGTACAAAGACGCGATCATCTATGAACTCCATGTGCGGGCCTTCGCCGACTCTAACGCCGACGGCATCGGCGACTTTCAAGGCCTCATCTCCAAACTCGACTACCTTCAGGACCTCGGCGTCACCTGCCTCTGGCTGCTGCCCTTCTTCCCTTCGCCACTGCGCGACGACGGCTACGACATCGCCAACTACTGCGACGTCAATCCCTCCTACGGCAGCATCGACGATTTCAGGGAGTTCCTCGACGCCGCCCATCAGCGCAACATGCAGGTGATGATCGAGCTGGTTATCAACCACACCTCCGACCAGCACCCGTGGTTCCAGAAAGCCCGCCATGCGCCCCTTGGCTCGCCCGAGCGCGACATGTACGTGTGGTCCGACACCGACAAAAAGTACGAAGGCGTCCGCATCATCTTCACCGACACGGAAAAGTCCAACTGGACCTGGGATGATGTCGCCAAGCAGTATTACTGGCACCGCTTCTTCTCGCATCAACCCGACCTGAACTTCGACAATCCACAGGTGATGGAAGAAGTCCTCAACGCCATGCGTTTCTGGATGGACATGGGCGTGGATGGCCTGCGCCTCGACGCCATTCCGTACCTGGTCGAACGCGACGGCACCAGCTGCGAAAACGTTCCCGAGACCCACGTCAAAATCAAGCACATCCGCGCCGTCCTGGACGCCGAATACGAGAACCGCCTCATCCTCGCCGAGGCCAACATGTGGCCCGCCGACGTGCGGCCCTACTTCGGCGACGGGGACGAGTGCAATATGGCTTTCCACTTCCCGCTGATGCCGCGCATCTACATGGCGCTGCGCCAGGAAGACCGCCAGCCCATCACCGACATCATGGCGCAAACGCCGGACATTCCGCCCTCCTGCCAGTGGGGCATCTTCCTCCGCAACCACGACGAACTCACGCTCGAAATGGTGACCGACGAAGAGCGCGACTACATGAACCTGGCCTACGCCTCGGACTCCCGCATGCGCATCAACGTGGGCATCCGCCGCCGACTTGCGCCGCTGGTGGACAACAATCGCCGCCGCATCGAGTTGCTTAATTCGCTGCTGCTCAGCTTTCCTGGCACGCCGATCATGTACTACGGCGACGAGATCGGCATGGGCGACAACATCTACCTCGGCGACCGCAACGGCGTCCGCACGCCGATGCAGTGGAACTCCGACCGTAACGCCGGCTTCTCCCGCGCCGACCCCGCCCGCCTCTACTTCCCGCTCGTTATGGATCCCACCTACGGCTACCAGTCCATCAACGTCGAGGCCCAGCAATCCGACCCCTCATCGCTGCTGCAATGGACGCGCAACATGCTCGCGCTGCGTAAGCTTTTTCAAGTCTTCGGTCGCGGTTCGCTCGAATTCCTGCACCCTGAAAACAGCAAAGTCCTGGCCTACATTCGCGAGTATCAGGCTCCTGATACTCACTCCGAGACCGTCCTCTGTGCGGCAAATCTTTCGCGATTCGCGCAACCCGTTTCGCTCGATCTGGCGAAATATGCAGGCCGTCAGCCCGTAGAAATGCTCGGCTACGTTCCCTTCCCCGAAGTTACAGCGCAACCCTACCCACTCACCCTTGCGCCCTACAGTTTCCTCTGGCTCGAACTCCAACCCGGAGCCGCCGCCGTCTCCATCGACGACGGCCGCGAGATGTCCGCCCCCATACCCATCACAAACGTCGACGACGCCGAGGACGTTGAACCGTTGGGCATCGCGGCGTTCCTCGCCGGTCCCGGGCCCAATCTCCTCGCGCTGGCCCTTCCCGGCTACCTCGGCAAACAACGCTGGTTCGGCTCCAAATCTCGTCCCATCGCATCGGCCACTCTGGGCAACATAGAGCTGCTCGAAGACATAGACGCCGCGCTCACCACCATTGTCGTCACCTTCGCCGACGGTGGCTCGGAGACCTACCAACTGCCCCTCGCCATTGCAACTGGCAGCACTGCCGAAACCTTTCGTGCCACATCTCCCAACGCCATCATCGCCACTCTCATTACCGCCACTGGCACTGCCCTTCTGCACGACGCCATCCTCAACGAAAACTTCCGAGAGCGCCTGCTTCGCCTGACCTCAAACGATCCCGAAGACATCGAAATCCCGTCACGCCTCGCCTCAGTCGAACAATCCAACACCAGCATCGTTTATGGTCAGCAATACATTCTCAAGCTCTACCGCCGCCTTCAACAAGGCGAAAATCCCGACGTTGAAATTCCCCGGTTCCTCACCGATGTCGCGCACTTCGACAACATCCCCGCCTACCTCGGCCATCTTCAAAACCGGCAAGGAACCACGCTCGCTTTCCTGCAAGCTTTCGCTGTCAATCAAGGTGACGGCTGGCAATGGATGCAGGCCGAACTCACCCGCTTTTACGAGTCCGTCGCGAACGGCCCCGCCCCCGCCTCTCCCGGCAAGGCCGCCAGCTTCCTCACCACCCCCGCGTCCTCACCCGAAGTCCGCAAGCACGCTGCGACTTCCCTTGATGCCGCTGCACTCCTCGGTCGCCGCACCGCCGAACTCCATCTCGCGCTCGCGACGCCCGCCGACGATCCCGCGTTCTCGGCCGAAGCGTTCACGCCTAACGACCTCGCTGCGGACTCCACCCGGATTCACGCACAAATCGTCGCCGCACTCGACGCGATGAAACAAAACTTGCCGCAAGTCCCCGCAAACCTGATCGACCGCGCGGCGTCGCTCCTCAGCCAGCGCAAGCAATTACTGGACCGCTCTCACCTTCTTGCGACCGCATCGCCCTACCGCTTCGGTCGCCGCATCCGCATCCACGGCGACTACCATCTCGGCCAGGTCCTGCGTACCGAATCAGACTTCCTCATCGTGGACTTTGAAGGCGAACCCGCCCGCCCGCTCGAAGAGCGCCGTCGCAAGCAATCGCCTCTCCGCGATGTTGCCGGAATGCTGCGCAGCTTCAGCTACGCCGCCCACAGTGCGCTCGACCAACATAAGCGACATCCCCCCGGAAGCGCCGCGACGCTCGACACAGGAATGGCAGCCTGGGCTACCGCTTGGGAGCGCGCCGCCTCAACCGCGTTCCTGAGCGCTTATCGCGAAGCCATCGCCGCCAACCCCGAACTCATCCCGCACCCTGCGCAGGCGCAAGCCCTGCTGCTCGCTTTCCTGCTCGAAAAAGCGCTCTACGAATTGCTCTACGAACTCAACAACCGGCCCT
>JBBRCA010000145.1:0-7299 GCA_038205325.1 Terriglobales bacterium
AGCCTTCGGACTGTGAACTCGGCGCTGGGCCTGGGCGCGGTTGGAGCGGTGATTGGCGCGCTCGCAGGCGGAGGCGAGGGCGCGGCCATCGGCGCGGGCGTTGGAGGAGCGGCGGGAATCGCGTCGTCGGCTTCGTCGCCGGGCGGCCGGGTGGTGATTCCGCCGGAGGCCGTGCTGACGTTCCACCTTCTGCAGCCTGCGACGGTCTCCACCGTTTCCGAGCAGGAGATGGCACGTCTTGCGTACTCGGCGGGGCCAAATCAGGCCGCGTACCCGACGGTTCGACGGCGGTATTATCCGCAGCCTTACTATGCTCCGTATGGGCCGTCTTATTATCCGCGTTATTAGGACCTGTTCACGATCTCTATTTACGCTTGTGACCCTGTCATCTCGACCGGAGCCTTCGCGCTTTTTGCGAAGGCGTAGTGGAGAGACCTGTAGATTTTCCGTGGCGGCACGGGTATTCCGTTGCGGAGAGACGCTGCGGGTCTCTCCACTCCGGCGCAAAAAAACGCGCCTCCGGTCGAGATGACAACTTTAGGGAGAAACAAAGAGAGATCGTGAAAAAGGTCTTAGAAATTCCGGGGTGGCTTAGAGCGCCTGCTCGTGGATTTATACCTGCTGATTTATACTGTTCGATGAGCCCCTGCAGTAGGTCTGGTGCGTCCGCGGTGCGGGCCCGAATCAGTCTGCGCGCAAAAACCCCGGGCACGCGGAGCGGCAAGAACGCACGCGCGAAGTGAAGGTCGTTAGCCAAGCATGATCCGCATTCTGCAGCAAGACAATCGCCTTACCAAAGCTATTTTTGCCGTCATTATCGGCGGGGCCATTCTGGCCATGGTCGTCGCACTCGTTCCCGGCATCTTCGACAACGGCGCTACCGGCGGCAATGGCACGGTGTATGCCACGATCCATGCGCCCGGCTACTTCGGGAGGTTCACGGGCGACACAAAGACGATCACCTCCGAGGAGGTCAACCGATCCGCGTCGCAGATGCTCGCACAACAAAAGCTGCCGCCGTTTCTGTTGCCGTACATGATGGACCGCGCTGGGCAGCAGTTGATCGAACGCAAGATTCTGGAGCGCGAGGCCGACAAGCTGGGACTCGGCGTCAGCGACCAGGACCTTCGCCGCGAGTTGAAGACGGGCGGCCTTTCCGCCTACCTGTTCCCGAACGAAACATTCATAGGAGACAACCAGTACATCGACTTTGTGACGTCGAACTTCCATATGGCGATCGCGGACTTTCAGAACGCCGTGAAGGGCGACATGGAACTACAGCGGCTGGAGGCGATGGTGACCGGCGGCGTGACGGTTTCAGACGCCGCAGTGCGTGAGGCGTTTCGTAAGGACGGCAGCAAGGTCAAGTTCGACTACGCCGTCATTTCGTTGGCGGACGTCTCGAAAACCGTCAACCCCACCGATGCCGACCTCGAAAGCTTCTTCAAGCAGAACGCGGCGCGTTATGCGACGGCCGCTCCCGAGACGCGCAAGATCGAGTTCTTCACGTTCGACGCTTCGAATATTCCCGGCGGCAAGCCGGCAGTGACGGACGCCGACGTTCAGACGTACTACAGCGCGCACCAGGCGCAGTACAAAGTCGACGAGCAGGTTCAGACGCGCCACATCCTCGTGCAGGTCCCGCGCGGAGCCGACGCTGCGACCGATGCGGCGGCGAAGGCCAAGGCCCAGGACGCGCTGAACCACGTCAAGGCGGGTGGAAACTTCGCGGAGATCGCGAAGAAGTACTCCGACGATCCGGGGAGCAAGGACAAGGGCGGCGAGTTGCCGATGATTCCGACGGCGGGTCTCGACCCGGCGTACGCCAAGGCAGCGATGACGCTGAATCCGGGGCAGACGTCCGACCTGGTCCGTTCGCAGTTTGGCTATCACATCATTCAGACGGTCAAGAAAGAGTCCGCCCACGCCAAGCCTCTCGCGGAGGTGAAGGACACCATCGTGGCCACGCTCGAACAACAGAAGTCGGCAACGGTGCAGCAGAACTTTGCCACGCAGTTGGCCGCAGAAGCCCAGAAGAACGGGATGCAGAAGACCGCCGACGCGCACGGCATGCACGTCACGACCACCGACTATGTTGCGAAGGATGGTGTTATCGGCAGCCTGGCGGATTCGGCGACGCTACTGTCGCAGGCGTTCTCAACGGCCAAGGGCGCGGCCCCCGCATTCGCGTCGACTGGCGAAGGATTTGCCGTGTTCCAGGTGGAAGATGTGAAGCCGGCCCATGCGCCCGCATTCACCGACATCAAGCCGGCGGTGCTCAACGACTATCGCAGCCAAAAGGCCCCAGAGCTACTGAATTCTCAACTCAACAAGCTGGCGGATCGCGCCAGGGTGCTCAACGACCTGAAGAAGGCCGCGGCCGAGATGAACGTGCCGCTGAAGACCAGCGATCTGGTTACGCGCGATTCGCAGGTGACAGACCTCGGTTCAATGTCTGGCCCCGGAGGAGTCGCGTTCACGCTTGCGAAGGGCGCGATTTCCGGACCGATCAACACGGGTCCAACCGGCGTGCTGCTACAGGTGACGGACAAGCAGGAGCCCACGCCCGACGAGATTGCGAAGGCCTTCACCGCGACGCGTGAGAAGCTGCTGGGGACGCAGCGCCAGGAACTTTTCGGCGTCTATGCGGCCAACCTGATGGCGCAGTATACGAGGTCTGGTGCCATCGTCTTGAACCAGAAGAAAACAGCGCCAACCCTGCCCCTCGGCAAATAGCGGATGGAGTCGCAGCCGCATCGTATAGCCAGCGGTGCAGGCCCCACCCAGCACCACCCTAAAGCACCCAGCAGCCAGAGGGAATGCGATGACGCAGGAGAGGGTTTCCGGAGTATTGCTGCACGTCACGTCGCTGCCTTCACGGGGAGGCGTGGGCGACTTCGGCCCCGCCGCGTATGCGTTCGTCGACTTTCTGGTCGCGGCGAAACAGCGCCTGTGGCAGGTGCTTCCGCTCAATCCTACGGGCTATGGCAGCTCGCCTTACTCGGCGCTATCGGCGTTTGCGGGAAATCCTCTACTGATCAGCCTCGAGTTTCTGGCGCGCGATGGCTGGATCGCACGGGAGCGGCTGAGGGTTTTGCCGGGAACCAATGGGCCGGCGGACTTAGACGCGGCGTTCACGTTGAAGCTGCCGCTGATCGAGGAAGCGGCGGCGAACTTTCTCGACCGCGCAAGCGATGATTTGCGGCAACGCTTCCAGCGATTTACGCAAGACAACATCTCGTGGCTCACTGATTATGCAATGTTCAATGTGCTGCGCCGCGAGAACGCATACGCGAGCTGGCATGAGTGGCCTGAAGAATTTGCGATGCGCAGCTCCAGCGCGCTGACCCGGCTGATGAACGACAAGGGCCGCGAATTGGCGATCGAACAGGTGATCCAGTTCTTTTTCGACCAACAATGGTGCGCGTTGCGGGCGTACTGCACCGAGCGCCGAATCGGCATTCTCGGCGACGTGGCAATTTTTGTCAGTTACGACAGCGCCGATGTGTGGACGCATCCTGAAATTTTCGAGCTCGACGAGAAGCGGAAACCGCTGCGCGTTTCGGGCGTTCCTCCGGATTATTTTTCCGCGACCGGGCAGCGCTGGGGCAATCCGCTGTACAAGTGGGGCCTGCTGCAGGAGCACGGGTTCGACTGGTGGGTGGCGCGCATTCGACGCTCGCTGGCACTGTACGACAGTATCCGGCTCGATCACTTCCGTGGGTTCGAAGCGTTCTGGTCGATCGCCGCCGAAGAGCCGACGGCGCTGAATGGGCAGTGGGTGAAGGCGCCGGGGCTGGCGCTGTTTGTACGGCTGAAGGAAATTTTTGGCGAGTTGCCGTTCGTCGCGGAAGATCTTGGCCTCATCACGATCGAGGTCGATGAGTTGCGCGAGTACTTCGGCATGCCGGGAATGCGGATACTGCAATTCGGCTTCGGAGACCGCGGAGGGCACATGTATTTGCCGCATCGTTATATTCCGAACACCGTGACCTATACCGGCACGCATGACAACAACACGACTCTCGGATGGTGGATCGAGGACGCGACGGCGACGGAACGCCAGAATGTGCTGACCTATCTGCAGGAGATCGAGCACGACGGCGAGGTCGTCTGGGCAATGATGAAAGCCGCGGCGCGTTCGGTCGCGAACCTCTGCATTTTTCCGTTGCAGGACGTTCTGCATCTCGGCAGCGAAGCGCGTATGAACAGGCCCGGGGCCATCACCGGGAACTGGACCTGGCGATACGGGCCGGACGCGCTACATCCCGACTTCGCCGCGAAGCTCGCGGCGTTGATGGAGATGACCGACCGCGACGGCTATCAGACGCCGATCGAAGGAATCACCGCCGGGCAGCCCAGCGATGTGGCGTATTTACGCGTGCTTGAAGGAACGAAGTATTGAGCTTAGAACCAATGATGAGGAGAAACAACGTGCCACTTTCCGGAGAAGCCATTCGCACCATGAACTACGTTGACGACATTTCAGTGACGCTGCGCCGCATCCTTTCGACGCTGCCATCGCTCACGGCCGAGGAGCGGCAGCGCGTTGCGGAACACATCAAGTCGGCCGATCCGAGCTATGAGACGGTGGTCACGGCGATGTCGGCGAAGATGTGATTGCAATTGAAACTATCGCCGTGATTGGCGCGGGCACGGCGGGGCGGGCGTTTGCTCTGCGCTGCGCTCGCGCGGGTTGTCGTGTCGCCCTCGAAGACGTGATGCCGGAGAAGCTGCGGCGGGCGCAGGATGAATATGGCGCGGTCGCGGGTGAGGTTGCGGGTTCGTTGCGTTACGCGCTGACGGTTGAGGATGCGGTCCAGGACGCCGACATCGCCATTGACTTTGTGCCCGATGAGTTGGAGTCGAAGCTGGAGATTTTCTGTTTGCTCGACCGCATGGCCCCGCCGCGAACCATTCTCTGTACGCCAACGAATACGTTGAGCATTACCGACTTGGCTTCGTGTACATATCGCTCGGAGCGGTGCGTGGGTTTGCGTGGGTCTTCGCTGCTCGGGGGCGATGTTGAGTTGATGCGGAGCAAGTTTCTGAGCGATGAGGTTGAGGCGGCGGTGATTGGTTTATGGCAGCGGCTGGGGCTGGCGATCACCATGGTTGCGGACGTTGAGCCAATGCTGATGAAGAACTTGGCCCGGTAAATTTCGTTAAGCCGCGCGCGCCGGAACGCGTGCGGCAGAACGGCGCTTCCACACAACATAGACGATTCGCGCCAGCAGCAGCACCGTAAGGACCGCAGTGTCCTTCCACGGCCTTAGCACGCCGGTCTTGACCAGCCACCAGAAGTGGATGCAGGCCGCAGCGGCCGCGACGTAGATCAGCCGATGCAGCCGCTGCCAATTCTTGCCGCCCATCGCTCGCAGCACGCGCAGCGGACTCGTGACCGCCAACGATAGCAGGATGAGCCACGCAAACAGTCCCACCTGAATGAAGCGCCGCTTCAACACATCGTCCACCATCGTCGGCCAGACCAGCTTCAACTGCCGGAACGGCTCGGACAAATGGCCAGAGCGCACCCCGGCGATCGCCGCCGGAACGTCATAACCGGAGAACAGAAACACATAGATCAGCAGATGGAGCGTTGCGTAAAAAAACGCATACAGGCCCACCATGCGGCGGAATCGAATGAGCCACGCGAGCTTCGGACTTAACCGCCGCACCGGCGTAATCGCCAGGTCGGCCAGCAGAATCCACAACGCCCACTTCCCTGTCGCGTGGGTTAGAAAGTTGACGGGGTCGGCTTCATTCGCCAGCGCTCCGCTGTGATACATCCACAGCAGTCCAAGAAACGGCACCAGACAGAGGAGATGCACAATTATTTTTAGATAGGGAATGGCGCGCGCAGGCATGGTCTCGATACTACCTATACCTGCTTCTAGAAATACTTCTTCAAGTCCATGCCTTGGTACATCCCGGCAACTTCGTTCGCATACCCGTTGAAGGGCAGCGTCGGAATCGTTTTCGGAAAGATGCCACCGGTCCCATCCAACCGCCGTTCATGCGCCTGCGACCAGCGCGGATGATCGACCGAGGGATTCACGTTCGAGTAAAACCCATACTCCTCGGAGCCGAGATCGTTCCACGTCGTAGGAGGCATCTTGTCGATGAAGCGCACCTTCACGATCGACTTCGCCGACTTGAACCCATACTTCCACGGCACGATCACACGAATCGGCGCGCCCTGCTGGTTGGCCAGCGTCTCGCCATAGGAGCCGAAGGTCAGCAGCGTCAGCGGGTTCATGGCCTCGTCCATGCGCAGGCCCTCCGAGTACGGTTTACCGAAGCCGCTCGACCCAAGCTCCGGCATCTGGCTCTTGTCCGCCAGCGAAATGAACTGCACAAATTTCGCGCTCGGCAGAGGCTTCATCGCCTTGATGAAGTCAGACAGTGGATAGCCGTCCCATGGGATCACCATCGACCACGCTTCGACGCAGCGGAAGCGATAGGTTCGGCTCTGAATGGGACGATAGCGCATGATGGTGTCGATGTCGATGGTCTGCGGCTTTTCGACCAAGCCCTCGACCGACACGGCCCACGGCCGGGTGCGCAACGTGTGCGCGTTCTGCGCGGGGTCGGCCTTGTCGGTTCCGAACTCATAAAAATTGTTGTAGCTCTGCGCCTTCGCTTCCGGCGTCACCGTTTCGTTCACCGTGTAAGGACTTGGAACCGTCTTCAACTTGGTCGTCGCGGCATAAGCGCTGCGCGGAAAAACGCCAGAAGCCACCGCCACCGCGCCGATCGAACCCATGCCCGCGAGGAACCGCCGGCGGTTGGCTTGGAACGCCTCGTAGGTAGCACGCGGAGTAATCTCCGAAGACGGAATGTCGGACGACTTGCGGATCAGCATGGCACTCCCTTTTGCGCGGCGCGATGGCTTACGCACCATTCCATTAGACGCCGCGCGCGCTTCTCAGGTTATGTACGCTCTTCCAGCCGCTCTGGATGCCGATGGAGCTCACACCAAGACCAAACCGCATACGCCAGCACGCCTGCGATCAACACGCACCCCGCCAAAGCCAGTTCACGATGAAAGTTCGGGCGAAACACGACGATGTACGAAAACCCGATCAGCGCAAGAATCGGCGGCAACGGATACAGCCCCATGCGGAACGGGCGCGGAAGGTCCGGTTGCGTCCTTCGCAGCACCATCACGCCAACGTGCTGCAGCAAAAATTGCAACAGAATCCGAATCACCACGAGTGCGGCCACTACATCGCCAAGCGTGAAAAAACAGGCGATGCAGGCAACTCCGGCGAGCGCGAGCAGCGAAACATACGGAAA
>JBBRCA010000146.1:0-7246 GCA_038205325.1 Terriglobales bacterium
CGGCTTGATGACGGCCGCGCCGAGGTCGTCGACCACGGCCCATAGGCGTTTGGGGTTGCTGGGAGCGACGGCAATGCCGATCTTGCCGACGAAGTCGTCTGCTGGAAGGCCGCCAGACAGCTTATGCCAAGTGTCGCCGCCGTCGATGGACTTGTAGAGGCCGCCGCCGGGCAAGTTCGAAGGCGCATAAACCGCCCAAGGCGGACGGCGCGTGCCCCAAAGGGAGGCGTACAGCGTGCGGGGATGAACGGGATCGATGGCGAGATCGACCGCGCCGACATCGTTGGGCAGCCTGGCGTCCGAGAGCACCTTCTTCCAGTGCGCTCCGCCATCGGTGGAACGATAGACGCCGCGCATCGGGTTGGCGTCGTACACATGTCCGAGGGCCGCGACATAGATTCGGTTGGGGTCGGTTGGATCGACGACGATGCGGCCAATTTGCCGCGAATCTTCGAGCCCGATGGACTTCCACGTCTTCCCGGCATCGGTCGATTTGAAGACGCCGATGCCGTAGGAGTGCTGGCTGCGAATGTCCGGCTCGCCCGTCCCGACGTAGACCACGTTCGGGTCGGATGGCGCGACCGCGATGGCCCCGATAGAGCCGATGGGAATGCCTTGATCGCTAATGGGGAACCAGGTGCGCCCGGCGTTCTCGGTTTTCCACACGCCGCCGCCGACCGAGCCCATGTAGAAGGTGTCCGGCTGGCTGGCGCTTCCGGCCACCGCGTAGCTGCGGCCTCCGCGCATCGGACCAACGTCGCGCCACTCCAGGCCACCGAGCATTTCGACGGGATACTGCGGGGCCGTCGTAGGCTTCTGCGCCGATAGACGGCCAGAGAATGAAAATGCCGCGATGAGACACAGTACGATCAAAAACGTGCGGCGAACAACTCCCATTCCAACTCCTTGAGGCGCAGAGATTGCAGCCCGCACAGATCGGGCCGACCATGATCATAGTTTTACACTTGTGGGACAGAATGATTGGAGGGTCGTGCGGAGACTGGGGTCTTGAGTCATGAGTCCCATGTGGGGAGAGGGACGGTCTTGAGAACCTCTCACGATCTTTCTTGGCTCTTCCAAAAGCTGTCCTCTCGACTGGAGGCGCGTTTTTTGCGCCGGAGTGGAGAGACCCGCAGCTTCTCTTCGCGCGGCCGGATATGGTTGCCGACGCAGAAAATCTGCAGGTCTCTCCACTACGCCTTCGCAAAGGCGCGAAGGCTCCGGTCGAGATGACAGAGTCGACGCCTTCGCAAAGGCGCGAAGCTCCGGTCGAGATGACAGGGCCGACGCCTTTGCAAAGGCGCGAAGGCTCCGGTCGAGATGACCTCTTTAATCTTAAAGAAATTTTGTTCAGTCTTCGTCGCCGACCTGGATGCGGTCTTCGACGTCATGGCCGATGTGCTCTGTATCGATGTTGAGCGCGGTCAGGTGCGCGTGTTCAAGCTCGCGGTTCAGTGCTTTCAGATGGGTTTGCTTGAGCTGCTCCCATTGCTGCAGCAGTTCGTCGAGCGGCTTGGCGCTGATCTGCGCCGCCTCAATCTGCGCGGTCGTGGGAGCTTCGTCGGCGTTCTGTATCGAGTGCTCCATTGCCGCCACACGGGTGCGCACGATGGCCAGGTTCGGGGTTCCCGCCGCCGCTCCGCGTCCACCGCCGCCGCGCTCCTCTCGCTCGGCACCGGCGATCGCGTCGAGCTTGCTCGCGATGGACTCCTTCGAGCTGGCGACGGGCGCTTCCGTGGAACGCGCCTTCAACTGCTCACGCAGAGCGGCAATCTGGTGGAGGGCATTCGTTGCGCGCAACAGATCGTCATACAGGCCCTTCGATACATCGAATTGGCGTTGCAGGTCTGCGAGCGACGTTTTCACGCGTGGGTCCATGACGATGGTCAGTGGTGCAGTTTGCGTATGGCCATTGGCGATCAGGCGCACCGTGTAGTTGCCGGGCATCACCCAGGGCGCGGTCGAGACGGACGGCGTGTCGTGCGGCACGGCCTGATCGGCGTCGGGTTCGGTGGACATGCCGGGAACTTGCGGATACTGCATGTCCCACAGGAAGCGATGATGGCCCGGGGTGGCGGCCAGTACGCGCGGAGGCCGTGCCCACAGCGTCGGGTCGGGATAACGCGGGTCGAGAGACGGAACGGGATCGGTGCTGTGAACGCGCGTGACTAGCGCGCCTTTGCTGTCGACTATTTCCAGCGTCACTGTGCCAGAAAACTTCGGCGTTAGGTAGTAGTCCACGATGGCGCCGTCGGGAGGATTTTCGCCCGTGGTCATGTCCGCAGGCCAGGGCGTGGGAGGGTTCATGTTGTTGCGGATGCGAATGGCCGTTTGGGGCGTATACAGATGAGCGTCGGCCGATGTCAGCGACGCCGCGATCTGGCGCAGTGGGGTCACATCGTCCAGAATCAGGTAGCCGCGACCATGCGTTCCCGCGATCAGGTCGTCGTCCTTGACCTGTAGATCGCGCACCGAGCTGGCGGGCATGTTGAGTCGCAAGGATTGCCAATGGTCTCCATCGTCGAAGGAGACATAGACCTGCGTTTCCGTGCCGGCGTAGAGCAGGCCCTTGCGTTTCGGGTCTTCGCGAATGGTGCTGGTGGCGGCGTCATTGGGGAGCCCGTTGTCGATCTCTTTCCACGTCTTGCCACCGTCGTGGGTGCGGAAGAGATGCGGGCGCATGTCGTCCAGCCGCATGGTATTAACCGCGGCATAGGCTGTCAGCGCGTCGAAGCACCCGGCATCCATGTTGAAGACTTTCCAGAAAGGCTTCATCTCCGGCGGTGTGATGTTGGTCCAGTTCGCGCCACCGTCGGCGGTGGTCCAGATGTAGCCATCGTCGGTGCCCGCCCATAGGCGATTGCCGTCGATCGGCGAGAGGCCGAGCGCGTAGATCACTCCGCGGCGCGTTGGGCGCACGGTTGGAGAGTCTTTGTAATGCGTGAGCGACGCCGGAATGTCGTAGCCCGCTTCGCGCGTGAGGTCGGGGCTGACTTCCTTCCAGTTCTTGCCGCCGTCGCCGGTGAGCCAGAGGGTGTTGGTCGCAAAGTAGAGCTTGTGCGGATCGAGCGGCGAGAACATCAGCGGCTCGGTGCGCAGTACGCGGTAGCTGCGCAGAGGCTTGGGTTCGACGTTTTGGATCTGCCCGGTGCGGCGGTCGTAGCGCGTCACCTTGCCGCCGTAGACGATGTCCGGGTCGAGCGGATCGGGCGCGGCGTAACCGTACTCCTCGATGCCGGCGGGATGCCAATCGTGGAAGGTGATGCGGCCATCGTTGCTACGGCTGGAAACACAGGCGCTGCCCGAGTCCTGCTGCCCACCACAGACGCGGTAGGGAAACGCGTTGTCAGCGGTCACGTGGTACATCTGCGCGGTGGGCTGGTTGTACCAATGGGCCCAGGTTTCGCCGCCATTCTGCGAGACGATGACGCCCTGATCGCTGGCCAGCGCGATGATCTTCGGGTTGTTGGGGTTGATGAAGATGTTCTGGTAGTCGTCGCCGCCGGGGGAGCCGCGCAGGGCGAGCCACGATTTGCCGCCGTCGGTCGACTTCCAGGTGACGACGCTGGCGACGTAGAGCGTGTTGGGATCTTTGGCGTCGGCGACCGGGACAGGGAGATCGCCGCCGCCGATGCGCCCTTCGGGCCGCGTGTCATTTTCGGGTGCATGGACCCAGGTCGCGCCGCCGTCTTCGGAACGATACAGCCCGACTCCGCGCTCGGTGGCCGCTTCGATGTAGATGCGGTTTGAGTCGGCGGGTGAGATGGTCACGTTCACCTGAACGATTGCGTCGGGCAGACCGCCGCCGGTGAGTTTCGTGAAGTGGTCGCCGCCGTCGGTCGATTTGAAAAGGCCGCCGTGGGTGCCGCTCCACGCACCGTTCTCCCAGGCACCTTCCTGACGCTCCCACATGCCGGCGTAGACGATGTTGGGGTGGTTCGGATCAATCTGAACTTCCGATGCGCCGGTGAACTCGTCGATGAAGAGAACGTTCTGGAAGGTCTTGCCGCCGTCGGTGGTTCGATAGAGTCCGCGCTCCTTATTGGGCCCGTAGGGATGTCCCGTCACGGCCACGAAGACGCGGGTTGGTTCATGCGGGTCGATGGCGATCTGGCCAATCTGCTGGCCGTCGCGAAGGCCGAGGTGCGTCCATGTCTTGCCGGCGTCGGTCGATTTGTACACGCCGTCGCCGACGGAGAGATCGGGCCGCGCGAGGCCTTCGCCACTGGCGACGTAGACGATGTTCGGGTCGCTGAGCGAGACCGCGATGGAGCCGATGGAGCCTGTAGGCTGATCGTCCCAGAGACTGTGCCATGTATCGCCCGCGTCGGTGGTTTTCCATACGCCGCCGTTGACCGCACCCAGATAAAACGTCGCAGGCTGGCTGGGGACGCCGGCCAGAGCGCGTGTTCGACCCGCGCGTAGAGGCCCTATTTCGCGCCAGCGCATGTCCGAGAACAGGGCCGGATTGACGGCGACGTTCTGGGCAAGTGCGGCAACGGCTCCCGACAATCCAAGCGCCAGCGCAAGGACCGCAGCGCGACGGTGAGAAGTCCTATATCTCCGTGGAGCGATTGGAGGTTTGCGGCGAGGCGTGCGGGGATTGGGGTTTGTCGAACAGCTAGAGGTCATCCCTGTACGGTATCGCCGAGCGATGTCTGTTGTCGACCCAGCCGCGCCACCGAATGAACGAGGGTGTATCGACGAGCAACGAGTACTGAGTGTTTTGTTGTCTGGTTCGTTCAATAACGGGCGACGGTAAGGATGGTCTGGTCGTCCTGCGCCGCGGCACCATGGCAAAACTTCTCCAGGGCGACGAACACGTTTGCGACGGTGTCCGGTCCGGCGAGATGCTTGGGCAGTTCGGTACAACCGAATTGCGTGCCGTCCAGGTCCTCAGCTTCGCTGATGCCGTCGCTCAAAAGCACGATGCGGTCTCCCGGCGACAGCGTCAGGTGCTGGGTGTGAAAGGTCGCGGCTTCGATGAGGCCCACGGGCAAGTCGCCGTCGGTGAGGGTTTCCATGGCACCGTTGGCGCGCATCAGCAGCGGCGGAACATGGCCTCCGTTGATGAGTTCGATATCGGCTTCGTCGTCGACGACCCGTCTGTAGCGCAGCGCGACCATGGTCAGATATTTCTCGCTCGGTGCGCGCAGGCAGACGAAGCTGTTGATGGCTTGCACGGTCCCCAAGATTGAAGCTCCGGTGGCGATTTGGGCGTAGAACATGCCCTGCACCATCGACGCGAGCAGGGCGGCGGGAACGCCTTTTCCGCAGACGTCGCCGACGATGGCGACAAATCCTCCGGGCACGGTAATGACGTCGTAGAAGTCTCCGCCAACGCTGGTGCAGGGGACAGTGCGGGCAGCGAGTTCGACGCCCGCGATAAGAGGCAGCGTTTGCGGGACCATTTGGCGCTGGATCGACGCGGCGATTTCGAGTTCCTTGTGCAGGAGCGCCGACTCACGCTCGGCTTCGATCATGCGGAAATTTTCAAGCAGGGTGGCGGCCTGGCCGGCGATGGCGTGCAGGATGTCCTTTCCGATGGTCGTGAAATCCTGCGGACGGTAGCGGCTATCGAGGTAGAGCAGGCCGAGCAGGCGCGCCGAATTCTGGGTGCGCAGCGGGATGGCCGCGATGCTGCGGATGGAGTGCTGGATGAGGCTCTGGCGGCCGCGCGCGGCTTCTCTGGTAGTGTCCGAGAGCACGAAATCGAGTTGCGAACTGGCGGCGTCGCGCACGATGGAGTGGGAGATGTCTTCCGCCTCGGCGATTGCAACCCCGTCCCGGTTGAGGCCGCAGGAGAGTTCAAATGTTTCGGGCCCATCGCCGAGGAAAACAAATCCCCGCTCCGCGTCCGTCAGCCGGATGGCGTAGGTCAGCATGGTGCACAAAACGTCGGCGAGCGCGCCCTTCTGGTTGAGGCTTTGCGCGGCTTTGAGGAACAGCGCCAAGGTCTCCAGGTCGGACTCCGAACCGGAGCGCGAAAGGCTGGCGATCAGGGTGCGCGTGGAGTCTTCTTCGCCTCTCTCTTCAAAGACGAGCACCTCCTGGCTGGTGCCGAGGGTGATGCGGTCGCCGGAACGGAGGCGGGTGGTGGCGATGGGCATGCCGTTGGCGAAGGTGCCATGGCGACTGCCGGCGTCGGTGAGGAAATAGCCGTCGGCATCGCGGTCGATGGAGGCGTGGTCGCGCGAGACTTGAGGATGGCCGAGGGTGAGGTCGCGGTCGGAACCACGGCCCAGGGTGAAGGGGAAATGGTCGAGCAACACGATGCGGCGCATGCCGCCGCTTTCGATAATGAGCTGCGCGTTGGAGGGCCTGGAGATGTTCATGGCGAGGCTTGCCGTGTACCCGGATGTTAGCACCGCGAGGAAGGTATCACCCTACTAGAATAAACACATGCTTCTTAAGACCCGTCTTTTCACGCCTGGACCGACACCGTTGCTCCCCGCCGCGCAGTTTGCGATGGCCGCCGCCGATATGCACCACCGCACGCCGGAGTTTCGCACGCTGTACACGAAGGTGCTGGCGCAGTTGAAGGAGTTTGTCGGCACGAGCAACGATGTGATTATTCTGTCGTCATCGGGGACCGGCGCGATGGAGGCTTCGGTCTCGAACCTGACGTCGCCGGGGGACCGCGTGCTGGTGCTGAGCGCAGGTAAATTCGGCGAGCGCTGGGCGGGGATTGCGAAGGCGTTCGGCTGCGAGGTTGATCTGGTCAGTGCGCCGTATGGGCAGACGTTCGATTTAGCTGAGGTGAAGCGCGCGCTGAAGTTGGAGACGCGGGCGGTGTTCGTGCAGGCGAACGAAACTTCTACGGGCGCGCGGCATGACGTAAGGGCTCTGGGCGAACTGCTGAAGGCGGCGAAGTCCGAGGCGCTGCTGATTGTCGATGCCATCACCGGGTTGGGCACCAGCGAGCTCGATATGGAGGGGTGGGGGATCGATGTGCTGATTGGTGGCTCGCAGAAGGCGGTGATGATTCCGCCGGGGTTGAGCTATCTAGGGGTGAGCGCGCGCGCGTGGGACCGCATGGAGGCGACCTACAATCCGCGGTATTATTTCGACCTGCGCAAGGAGCGCAAGAACGCGAAGAACGGCGAGAGCGCGTACACTCCGGCGGTCGCGCTGATTGCGGCGCTAGGCGCGGCGCTGGATTGGATTGCGGCCCAAGCCGCTACTCCGGAGAAGCCGGATGGCGATCTGGTGGCTGGGCGGAAAAAGCTGGTCGACAACGCCGAGA
>JBBRCA010000147.1:0-7185 GCA_038205325.1 Terriglobales bacterium
GGTGTGCGCACTTGGAAGAGTGCGGCGAATTTTGTGTTGATGGACATCGGCAAACGGCACAAGGAACTCGTCGCAACGATGCGCGCACGCGGCGTGCTGCTGCGTGACCGCTCCGCCGACCCCGGCTGCAACGGCTACGTGCGCATCACCATCGGCGTTGAAGAACATGTCACACGCGGCATCGCGGCGCTGCGCGAGTCGCTGAGAGAGATTGGATGGACGCCGAGCGAATCGGTGCTCGCGCATGGAGCATCCGAAGGAGAGAACGAGTATGAATAAATTGAGTCCGCAGAGAAAGAAAGTTGTCGTGCTGGCGGCAGGAATGGCGTGCTGGAGCGTCGGCGGCCCCATATAAGTGAAAGGTCATCCGCGTCTGACGATAATGTGGATCGGCTTCATACTCGTCGCGCTGGTGTACACGGTGGTCGAGTTCGTCAAGCTGAAGAGGCAGGAACGATGAGTGAGATCGTGAACGAGCTTGGTGTCGCGGGACTTGGCGTCGTGCCGGAGCCGCAGTCTGCCCAGCGCATCGGCACGGTCGAACGCAACACGACAGAGACGAAGATCTCACTGCGCCTGAACATCGACGGTCAGGGAACGTACACCGTTTCGACCGGCATCCGCTTCTTCGACCACATGCTGGAACTTTTCGCGCGCCACGGTGGCTTCGACCTGCAACTGAAGTGCGTTGGCGACCTCGACGTCGACCAGCACCACACTGTCGAAGACGTGGGCATCGCGCTGGGCGAAGCCTTCGCCGCAGCTCTGGGCGACAAGAAGGGCATCTTGCGCGCGGGCTACTTCGTGATGGCGATGGACGAGACGCTGGCGGTCTGTGCCGTCGATCTCTCCGGCCGCGTTGCCTACGTGGTGGACGATCAGATTACGGTTCCCGTCGTCGGCGATCTGCAAAGCGAACTCGTCGCCGACTTCTTCGACGGCTTTGCGCGTGGAGCGAAGGCCAACGTTCATGTGAAGACGATGTATGGTCGCAGCAATCACCACAAGATCGAAGCAATTTTCAAAGCGTTTGCAAGAGCGCTGCGCGGAGCGTGCTCGCGCGATGAACGGATGAGGGAGTTGTTGCCCAGCACAAAAGGGCTGCTCTGACCATGGTCGTGATCATCGACTACAAAGCGGGCAATCTTACCAGCGTTGTAAAGGCGCTGCGCTTCCTAGGCGCAGACGATACCGTCATCACACAATCGCCTGAAGCAGTCCTCCGCGCGGACAAGATCGTTCTCCCCGGTGTCGGACATTTTCAATCGACGCAACTACTCGCCGACCTCGGCCTCACACAAGCGACTCGCGAAGCCGTCGCCAAAGGCACACCCTTCCTGGGCATCTGCGTCGGTCTACAGTGGCTGTACGAAGGTTCGACCGAAGCCCCAGAAACTCTGGGCCTCGGCCACTTCGCCGTACAGTGCGAGCGATTCCCGTCAAAGTTCGAGGGCGTGGAGTTGAAGTCCCCGCATGTCGGCTGGAACTCGCTTGAAAACATCCGCGCAGACTCGCAACTTCTGCGTGGCGTCGCTCCCGGCAGCTTCGTCTATTTCACGCACTCTTGGCGCGCGCCCCTCTCCGCAGATACTGTCGCCGCGACGACGTACGGTGGCGCATTCGCCTCTGCGGTCGAACGCGGCAACGTGATGGGCGTACAGTTTCATCCCGAGAAGTCCGCCGAAACCGGTCTCCGCGTCCTCAAAAACTTTCTTTCGCTGTAGCATCGAATCCTCACCACGAAAGCAGGAGACACATCATGGTTTCAGACACCACACACATCTCGCAGGGCACGGTCGAAATGGTCGTGCCAGACGCGGCTGCCAACTGGACGGGCATGGACCTGGTCCCGTTCGACACCATCGCTGAGCGGTTTCTTGACCTGCAGTTCGAGGATCCAGCACACGAAGTCCATACCGCGACCGTGACGGTCAGCCTCGGCAAGCCGTTCCACATCGAAGGCAAGGGCTGGGCGTGCCCTTACCGCATCTCCGCGCTGGGCCGCGAGCACATCACTCCGGCTGGCGGCGCCGACTCCGTCCACGCCATCCAGATGGCAATGCACATGGTCCACAACGAACTCTCGGGCATGGCGCGGCACCATAAGATGAGCTTCCTCGGCACGGACGACTTCGGCTTCGGTCGCGTCGGTGGCAGCGAGGCGTCGATGGCGAAGTGCCCCGTCGTCGGCATGAGCGTGAGTTCGTAACGGATGCTGACCAAGCGCATCATCGCCTGCCTCGACGTTCGCGGCGGACGCGTCGTCAAGGGCGTTCAGTTCCTAGATAGTGTCGATGCGGGCGACCCTGCGGAACTCGCGCATCGCCATGCGGCGGGCGGAGCGGACGAGATCGTTCTGCTCGACATTACCGCGACGTATGAAGGACGTGGCACGCTGCTTGAAACCGTAAAACGCACCGCGGAAGAACTCTTCATCCCGCTCACCGTTGGCGGCGGAATTCGCTCCGCGAAAGACGCAGCGAGGGTCTTCGATGCGGGCGCGGACAAGGTCAGCATCAACTCGTCGGCCATCGCGCGACCGGAACTGATCGGCGAAATTGGCGCGAGCTTCGGCGCGCAGGCCGTGGTCGTCGCCATCGACGCTCGCCGCGCCGTCAACTCCTCCGACCCCGTCGGCGACGCCGAAGTGTACGTCAGCGGCGGTCGTACAGCGACCGGCCTCCGCGTCATTGATTGGGCGCGCGAAGCGGAGCAGCTTGGGGCCGGCGAAATTTTGCTCACCAGCATGGAGGCCGACGGCACGCGCAATGGCTTCGACTGCGAACTCACCCGACGCGTGTCTGAGGCCGTCCAAATCCCGGTGATCGCCTCGGGCGGCGCAGGCTCGGCGGCGCACTTTGTCGAGGTCTTCAAAGCTGGCAAGGCCGATGCCGCGCTCGCTGCCAGCATTTTCCACTTCGGCATCACCGACTCGCGCGCGCTGAAGGCCGAAATCGCAGTTGCCGGAGTTCCCATGAGGCTGCCGTGCTGATTCCTTCAATTGACCTCATGGGCGGGCGCATCGTGCAACTCGTCCAGGGCGAAAAACTCAAGCTCACGTTCGATGACTTCGACTACTGGATCGAGCGTTTCTCAAAGTATCCCCTCGTCCAACTCATCGACCTCGACGCCGCAATGCGCAAGGGCGACAACCGTGCGCTGATCGAGATGGTTTGTAAACGATTGCCGTGCCAGGTGGGCGGTGGCCTCCGCACTGCCGAAGACGGCCAGCGCCTGCTCGACGCGGGAGCCAAACGCGTGATCTATGGGTCGCGCTTGTTCAAGGCACAGGGAGTTGACAAAGCCTTCGCCACGTCCCTGAAAAAAGCGCTCGGCGAAGACGCCCTCTGCTTTTCTGTCGATACAAAAAAAGGCCGCGTCGCCGTCAAGGCCTGGACCGACTCCGTCGACCTCACGCCTGAAGAGGCCATAACCTGGCTTGAAGACTATTGCTCGGCCTTCCTGTACACCCACGTCGATACCGAGGGCACGATGCAGGGCTTTCCGCTGAACGTTGCCGCAGTTTTGCGCGCGACAACCGCTCGCCAACTCATCATTGCAGGAGGCATCAAAGCGCGCGCCGAAGTGGACGCGCTCGATGCGATGGGCGTCGACGCAGTGGCAGGGATGGCCGTGTATTCAGGGGCGATGGACGCCTAAGCGCTACCGGTCGGACGTGTCCCCCGCGATAGCGTAATAGCCCTTGCGGGCCTGCACCTTGCGGCCTTTGCCGCAGTCGTAGTCGAGCTTGCGGTACTTGCCGTCGGCGGTGGCGTCCTTGGGCGTGTAGCTGGCGAGATATTGCGTGCGCAGCTCGTCCTGAATCTGGTCGAACGCTTCCTCAAGTTTGCGGCCATTGTTGCCGACGTTGATGACGCGCCCGCCCGTATCGCCTGCAAGCTTTTCCATGTCGGCGACCGGACTCCCGAATGTAAAGTTGCCGAAGCCGCCGCTGTCCGCGATCAGAATAACGTAAATGATGGCGTTGGATTTTTGCGCGGCCTCGACGGCTGTCTTCACCGTCTCAGTCGAACCCTGGTCGCCGCCGTCGGTCAGCAGGACCAGGATTTTTCGCCCGGCTTCTTGCCGGAGCTTTTCATTGGCGGCGAGGTACACGGCGTCGAACAACAACGTGCCGCGGGGCGTGGCGTTGCCGGTGATGGAGCCCGAGCCGGAGCCGGTATTGATGGTTGCCTTGTTTATGGCGCGCTTAATTTCACCCGCGTTGTTGGTGTAGTCGGCGAGCAGGTCGATGTTGATGTCGAACGAAATCAGAAAGGCCTCGTCCTTAGGCGTCAGCACCGACTTCAGAAAGCGCGCGCCCGAGTCCTGTTCCAGCGGAAGCACGTCGGTCTGGCTACCGCTAGTGTCGAGCAGGATGCCGATGGTCAGCGGCAGGTTCTTTTCCTGGGTGAAATTTTTCAGCGTTTGCGGCTCTTTGTCTTCAAAGATGCTGCAATCGTTTTTTTTCAGCCCGGTGATGAAGCCGGATTTGTCGCGCACGGAGAAGTAGACGTTGACCAGGTTGACGTTGACCTTCAGGGTCTGGGTGTCGTGCAGTTCGGGCGCCTCGGCGGGCGCGGAGCTGTGGGGCGGCGGCCCTCCGGGAGAGGGGGCTTCCTGCGCTTGCAGTTTCGTGGCGCCGCAACTGGAGAGCAGAGCAGCCAGGGTCAGGTATGGAACGAGATTCAGGCGGGCGAGACGCATGTCCCATTAGACGATGAAATGGACAAATTGGACGGTTGGCGTTTGGACAAAGAGCGCCGTCGAGAATGGGCTTGAGAAGGGCGCAACGTCGGGGTAGGAGCTGCGTCTGACCTGAAAGGGCTTCGCGCTGATACTCTCGTGAGATGTGGTTGTGTCCGTCGCCACGGGTTGGCTTCTGTGCGGCGGGATTCAGTTTGGCAAGGAAGAGGGATTGCGGATGGTGCAGGGCAGGAACGTGATTTGGACAGCGACGCTTGCAGTCGCGCTAACGGCTGTGGCAGCTGTGGCATTTGCGGGGACAGCGCAGCAGCAGACGACGGCCCCAACGCAGCAGCCGGCGATTCCCGACGCCCCGCGACCGCAGACGCTTCCCGACCTGAGGACGATTACGCCGGTCGGGGCATCGGTCGCGCCGCCAGCCGCATTGCCGACCGAGAGCACTTCCGATGGCCAGCCCGCTCCCGGAACGTCGCTTCCTTCCGTGCCATCGCCGGTATCTCAGGTCAGCGAACAGGACCAGGCTCCGCCGTTACAGGGCAAGGACGCCTTTGTGATGCCCTCAGTGCAGGTCAACTTCATCGAAATCCCGTTTACGGTCAAGGACTCCAAGGGCCAACTTGTGCCCGGAATTCCTCCACGCGAGATTCAGGTCTTTGAGAACAACGTTCGGCAGCGCATGGCGGTGTTTACCACCGACCCCTTTCCTCTCTCGGTCGCCATCATTATCGACCAGAGCGTGACCTTCGACACCATGGAGAAGGTCAACAGCGCACTCGGCGCTTTGCAGGGTGCGTTCACGCCGTATGACGAGGTCGCCATCTTCACTTACAACAACGGCGTCAAGGAGCAGACTCCGTTCACGGCCGCGCAGAGTGCGCGGTTGGGCGTCATCCTGGAGCGGTCCAAGGGGAAGGGCCGCGATCCGGTGATGGGTCTCGATGGGCCGCTGTCGCAGACTACGATCAAGAACAATCAGCAGGTCGATCCGAACACGTCTCCTATCCGCAACCAAAACGGGATTGTGCTGAATGTCCCGAAAGAGTTCCACACGCTCAACGACGCGATTCTGGCCGCGGCGGTCGAAACTACTCATGCGGGCAAGGGGCGGCGGCGCATCGTGTATGTGATCTCCGACGGCAAGGAGTACGGCTCGAAAGCCAAGCAGAAAGAAGTCATCAAGTACTGCCAAACGAACAAAGTGTCGGTGTGGGCGACACTGGTGGGCGAGTCGTCGATCAAGGGGCTGGGTTTTCTGGATCGCATCCACCTTCCGCTGACCCTGCGCGACGACGTGTTGCCACGGTTCGCGGGCGCGACTGGAGGCCAGATCGACTCTGAGTTCCGGCAGAAAGGCATCGAGAGCAGTTTCGCCAGAATTACGGCTGAGGTGCGGAACCAGTACACGCTGGGCTATTACAGCCGCGAGCCGATGATCGACGGCAAGTATCGCAAGGTCGATGTGCGCGTGCTGCGACCGAACCTGACCGTGATCGCGAAGGACGGTTATTACCCGACGGCGGCATATTCCGCACCAGCGCCGGTGACGCCGACGGCGATTCCGTAGACTGAATTCATGATCCACATCAACGCGCTTCTGGCGCTGGCGGCGGCCTTGCTTTGGGGCGGCGGAGACTTCTGCGGTGGCGTGGGCGTCGGCGCGGCCTCGGGTGAGAGCAGGTCCCCTTCGGGGATGAAAGGAAAAAAAGCAGGGGCGACAGCAGATAGCGCTATCGGAAGCAAGCTTGGCGCGGCGCTGCGGGTCGTCATGCTGGCGAACGTCTCCAGCTTCGTGGTGCTGGTGGGGATCGTACTACTGCGGCATGAGCCGATGCCGCATGGCCGGCTGCTGGCGTGGGCGCTGCTGGGAGGATGCTCCGGGGGCGTGGCGATCACCTGCTTCTATCTGGCGCTGTCGCGCGGGGCGATGGGGGCTTCGGCAGCGGTCAGTGGGCTGCTGGCCGCGGCGATTCCGGCGGCAGTGTCGATCAGCGTCGAAGGCGCTCCGTCGATGCTGCGGATTGCGGGCTTTCTGCTCGCGGCAGTCGCCATCTGGATGATCGCGGCGGGTCCGGTGCAGCAGCACGCGGCTCGATCAACGGTGATGCTGGCCGTTGTCGCGGGCATCGGCTTTGGGGTGTACTTCGTCGCGCTGCGGATGGCGAACCCGCTGGGCATTTTCATGCCGATGGCAACGGCGCGGGTGGGCAGCCTCAGCGTCTGTGGGCTGGCGTTCCTGGCGCTGGCGTCGCGCGGAGCTCGTTCCGCAGCGGGCGGTGCATCGATGAACAGTAGAGCCGTGCTGTGGGCTTTGGGGGCAGGCGCGCTCGATACCAGCGGCAACCTGTTCTTCATTGCGGCAACGCGGATGGGACGGCTGGATATGGCGGCGGTGCTGGCGTCGCGCGGAGCTCGTTCCGCAGCGGGCGGTGCATCGATGAACAGTAGAGCCGTGCTGTGGGCTTTGGGGGCAGGCGCGCT
>JBBRCA010000148.1:0-7139 GCA_038205325.1 Terriglobales bacterium
TTTCGTCGTTCATAGAGGCCGCTCCAGCAATTCCTTCTGGGCACGCAACAACTCCGCAATGCCCTGCCCCGCTACATCCAGCATTTCGTCCAACTGTGCGCGGGTATACGTGCCGCGCTCGGCTGTCGCTTGCGTTTCGACCAGGCCGCCGTCGGCCGTCATCACCACGTTCATATCGACTTCGGCGCGGGAGTCCTCTTCATACGCCAGGTCCAACAGCACGCGCCCGTCCACCACGCCGACCGAAGTCGCCGCCACCATCTGCAGCAGCGGTGAAACTTTCAGCGTCCCCGCTTCGACCAGCTTATTGAGCGCCAGCGCCAGCGCCGTACAGGCCCCCGTGATGGCCGCCGTGCGCGTTCCGCCGTCGGCCTGAAGTACGTCGCAGTCGAGAATTACGGTGCGCTCGCCCAGCAGCTTCATGTCCACCACGCTGCGCAGGCTGCGACCGATGAGCCGCTGAATCTCGTGCGTGCGCCCGCCAATTTTGCCGCGCTCGGACTCGCGCGCGGTGCGCGTCAGTGTCGCGCGCGGCAACATGCCGTACTCTGCCGTCACCCAGCCGCGGCCGGAGTTGCGCATCCACCCCGGAACGCCGGTGTCGATGGTCGCATTGCACAGCACGCGCGTATGCCCGACCTCAATCAGCACCGACCCCTCGGCCGTCTGCACAAATCCCGGAGTCAACTTCAGAGCGCGCGCTTCACCCGCCGCGCGTCCAGCATTTCGGAACAACGTCTCATCTGCCATGAGGCCATTATAGGAACAGGGGTCAGGGAACAGGGGTTAGGGAACAGGAGTTGGGGACCAGGGCTGAAATTAACGTTGATACCGAAAATTTGATCGAGCGAAGATGCGGGATTCTCAGACACGGGTTTCAAAGAGGCCACCGATCTTTTGATCTTTGCCCAGACTAGCCTTCCATCGGGATTCAGAGGAACGCACTCCGAAAAGTCGCGAGCCAATAAAACCAATTCCGATTTGGGAATCGCGCCCATTGCGGGAATACCGATAAACTCTCATGCAATCAATCTCTTTCGCATGAAGGCGCAGATTTGTTAGAACCTTTTTGGGAAACGCAAACGCCTTCCTCGCGTGCAGAAAAGGATTCACTAAACATTTCTCCCCGGAAACGGGATTTTTACCAGTTTGGCACTCGACGTGATAGTCAGTGTCCGCAAGTGGTACTGTAATCACTCACAAACCGGAGCACTATTCCATGCAGGCACAACCGCTGAGCAGTCCAGCCGCAAGAAATCTGAATACTCCCTTTCCCCCGCCCCCTTTGTTACTACCCGTCGCCGACGGTCCCGGCCTGGCCCACGATGCTGGAAATCTGCTGAGTGCACTGGGCCTTTACTGCGACCTGCTCGACTTTCCCGGCGTTCTCCGCCCTGAACATGCCCATTACACGCGCGAACTGCGGCTGCTCTCCGAGCGCAGCGGCGTCCTGATCGACCGCCTAATGAGGGGCGAGTGGCGGGCCAGCCTGCCGATCGAATCTATTGCCGCCGCCTCGATTTTCGACGCTCCGGCAATTCCCGGCCAAGTCAGCGCGGCGGAGGTCGTCCGCGCCTTTGCGCCGCTATTACAGTCCCTCGCCACGCCCCAGGCGACGGTCACGATGGCCGTCGCGTCCGGCCTCCCGGCGCTGCCGTTTGCGGCGGAGGTGTTGGAGCGCATCCTGGTCAACCTGACCTGCAACGCAGTCGCGGCGGGGCGGCGGCACAATCCCACTGACGCTGCGGGCAACGCGACCGCAAGCCGCATCCATATCGGGGTTTGCGGCGGCCCCGCCTACTTCCGGCTGACGGTGCTGGACAATGGGCCGGGCATGGCAGCGGCGATGGCTGAAGCTTTCCTGAAGCCAGCGGCCCCGCTCCCGGGCGCGCGGCACGGATTGGGCCACCGCGTGGTTCATGACCTGGTGCAGGCCACCGGCGGCGAACTCACGATCAACGTCACGCCCCATCGCGGCACGACATTGCAAATCGACTGGCCGATAGCGGCGGGCCGCGCACCAGACCGCCCGAGGCTCGACGCGACGAAACGCCTGTCGCCTTGCAGAGTTCACTCCCTTCCCCCAGTTCCCCAAGGAGTTCCAATTTCATGCTGACCGCGAACCTCGACTCCCTGAAGTCTCACGAGCGTCTTTCTATCCCCGCGCTGGCCATCCCACCCCCGCCCTCGCGCACGTTTTCGGGCGCCGCCGTCCTGACCTCCGCCAACAAGGCCGCGTTGCAGCTGCTCATCGTCGACGACGACGCGCCGGTGCGCAACGCCTGCGCGGAGATCGCCGCGCGCATGGGGTTCATCACCCACGTCGCCGACTCCGTGCCCTCGGCGCGCGCGCATTTGCAGCGCTTCCCGGTCGACTTGATGCTGCTGGACCTCAAGCTCCCGGGCTGCGGCGGCCTCATGCTGCTCGAAGAGGTGAAGTCGCGACATCCGGAAGCGTCGGTGGTCGTGATGACCGCGTTTGCGACGGTATCTTCGGCGGTCGAAGCCATGCGCACCGGCGCCATCGACTATCTCACCAAGCCGTTTGCGCTGGAGGAGTTGGCGACGGTGCTGGAACGCTCCGCGCAGGGCCGCCACTTCGACATGGAGTCGCGCGCGCTGCGCCAACGGCTGCGGACGCAGCAGGGCATGGGCAACCTCATCGGCCGTACGCCGGAGATGGAGAAGCTTTACCGCATCCTGTCGAAGGTCGCCTTCACCACCCATCCGGTGCTCATCCTGGGCGAGTCGGGCACGGGCAAGGAAGTCGTCGCGCGGTCGATCCACTTCAACGGCACCAACGCGGCCAAGCCGTTTATTCCCGTCGACTGCGGTTCGCTGGTGCCGACTTTGATTGAGAGTGAGCTTTTCGGCTACGTCAAAGGCGCGTTCACGGGCGCGAACCGGTCTAAAGACGGCCTTCTGGTCGCAGCCGAGGGTGGGACGGTGTTTTTGGACGAGATTGGCGAGTTGCCGCTCGATCTCCAGGCCAAGTTGCTGCGCGCGTTGCAGGAGAAGGAAGTGCGCCCCGTGGGCGCGAACCATGCTGTCCCCATCGCCGCCCGCATTCTGGCCGCGACCAATCGCGACCTGCACCAGATGGTCGAGCAGGGGCGCTTTCGCAAGGACCTCTTCTTCCGCCTGAACGTGGTCAATGTCCGGATCCCCGCGCTGCGCGACCGCAAGGCCGACATTCCGTTGCTGGCGGCCAACACGCTCGAACGCCTGCAGCGTGAGAGCGGCTTGAACTACACCTTCGCCGACGACGCGCTGCTGCTGATGGCCGAGTACGACTGGCCCGGCAACGTGCGCGAGTTGGAACACGCCATCGAGCGCGCCTGCGCGCTTTCGAGCGGGCCGGTGCTGCACATGGGCGACCTCCCCACCCAGTTGCAGGACCACAAGCTGCATCGCGACAACGCCGCTTCGGCCGCCGCGCTCGCGCTGACAACCGCCAATTCCGACTCCAACTCCAATGCCCCACGCGTGCTCTCCATTGCAGAGATGGAGAAGCAGGCCATCCGCAATACGATCCGAAAACTGAATGGCGACAAACTGATGGCCGCCCGTTTGCTCGGCATCGGCAAAACCACGCTGTACCGCAAGCTGAAGGAGTATGGGATTGAGGAAGAGTAGGAAACAGGGAACAGGGAACAGGGGTTAGGGATTAGGAAAATCTCTTGGTTGTCATTGAGTACCCTGAGCGAAGTCGAAGGGGAAGGAACTTGGAGTAGCTGTTGTATTTGCTTTTCTTTCTGTCGTTCCCGAAGGGAACCTGCTGTTCCTACTGCCCTTGCACTGCTCTTATCTTCCCGCTGGCTGATTCCTCCCGTACAAAGCCACCCTAGGCCCGTACCCCGGAGGAAAGACGCCGTGCCCATCGGCCCTTTACCAACCCGCTATTGTGCTTGCTCCGGAGAACCATCTTGCCGCACGAAATCCTCATCATCGCCCCCACATCCTCCGCCGAACCCGTCGCGGAAGCGCTGCGCTCCGAGCTACGCGCCTCCGTGGATATCGCGCCCCACCGCCGCGCCGGGCTGGCGGCGTTGCGGCGCGGCGAGTTTGCAGTCGTGCTGCTCGAAGAATCCCTCGCCGAACTGGACCGCCAGGGCACCGACGTGCTGTACCAAAACTCCGGAGCGGCGTCGGTGCTGGAGTTGAACTTCACCCTCAACCGCGCTCCGCGGATCGTGCGCCAAGTGCGTTCGACCCTCGCGCACCGTGCGCAGGATGAAGCCAAAGCGCGCGCGGCCGCCGTGGTCGCGCTCGAAAACGAACTCGGTGGCTCCCTGACCGGCCTGTTGCTGGAGTCCCAACTCGCGCTCCAGGAAGCGACCCCGGCGCAGGAGCCGAAGTTGCGGCGGGTGGTAGAACTGGCCAGCGATCTCCGCAAACGCCTGAGCGTATAAAAGCCTGTTCACGATCTTTGCTAAGACCCGTAAACCCTGTCATCTCGACGGGAGTCTTCGCGCTTTTTTGCGAAGTCGTAATGGAGAGACCCGTAATTGTCCGTGGCGGCAAGCATATTCGGCTGCGCGGAGAAGCTGCGGGTCTCTCCACTCCGGCGCAAAAGACGCGCCTCCGGTCGAGATGACAGTTTTTGGGGGGAACGCAAAAAGACGCGCTCCGGTCGAGATGACAGTTTTTGGGGGGAACGCAAAAAAGACGCGCCTCCGGCCGTGATGACAGCTTTGGGGGAGAGCCCAGAGAGATCGTGAACAAGTCCTGAGCGTCTCCGAGCTCGCTTCCACCGCATCGGATATGGCCGTATGCTTAGACGGTAGACCGCCGCGCTCGCGGAACCCGTCATCGCAAGGAGAAACCACTTGGCCGTCCCCGTACAAAACATCACCGCGCCCGGCATCGGCGACAAC
The DNA here is from genome assembly GCA_038205325.1 of Terriglobales bacterium. GTDB lineage: Bacteria > Acidobacteriota > Terriglobia > Terriglobales > Acidobacteriaceae > Granulicella. Next base: position 4,878 of record JBBRCA010000148.1, read on the forward strand.
TACCAGATCAAGACCGACACCCGCGCCATGACCGTTGCCACGGCGCTGTTCTTCATGGTCGGGTTTCTCACCTGCTTGAACGATGTCATCATCCCGCGCCTGAAGTCGATCTTCGAACTGAACTACACCGAGGCGATCCTGGTGCAGTTCGCCTTCTTCTCGTCGTACTTTGTGTTTTCCTATCCCGGCGGCCGCATTGTCGAGTGGATTGGTTACAAGCGCGCCATGGTCGTCGGCCTGCTCGTGATGGCTGCGGGAGCGGCCACGTTCCTTCCCGCGGCTTACCTCGCCAGTTTTCCCGTCTTCCTGACGGCGCTGATCATTCTCGCGGCGGGCATGACCACGGTCCAGGTTGCGGTCAATCCTTACGTCACTATCATTGGGCCGGTCGCGACAGCATCGAGCCGCCTGAATCTGGCGCAAGCCTTTAATTCCGTCGGAACTTTTATCGCTCCGTTTCTCGGCGGTCTCCTCATTCTCGGCGGCGCGACGCAGGTCACGCCCGAGCGGCTACACTCGATGACCGCCGTGGCGCAACAGGCTTATCGCCAGGCTCAGGCATCGTCGGTGCGCCTACCCTATATCGGCATCACGCTGATGCTCATCTTGCTGGCCATTGCGCTCGCGACAATCAAACTGAAAACCCACATCAGTTCCTCGGAGATGACGCAGGACTTCCGTCCCGGCGCGTTCTCGGAAGCGTTGGCCAAGCGGGACAGCATTTGGCATCATCCCTGGCTGCTGGCCGGCGCGATGGGCATCTTCACCTACGTCGGCGCGGAGGTCGCGATCGGCAGCTTCCTGGTGAACTATATGGGCTTGCCGCAAATCGCGGGGCTGAAAAATGCGGTCGCCGCGAACTACCTGATGGTGTATTGGGGAGGCGCGATGGTGGGTCGTTTCATCGGCTCCGGCGTGCTGCGGCGCGTGCGCACGGGGCCGGTCCTCGGCACGGCGGCCATCTGCGCGTTCGTGCTGGTGCTGACTTCAATCTTCACGCATGGCCACACGGCGATGTGGTCGCTGCTGTTTGTCGGCTTCTTCAATTCGATCATGTTCCCGTCGATCTTCACGCTCGGCATCCAGGACCTCGGGCCGCTGACTAGCAAAGGCTCGAGTCTGTTGATTGCGGCCATCGTCGGTGGAGCGCTGATACCGCTCGCGACCGGTCGGCTCGCCGACAGTCTCAGCCTGCAGCAGGCGTTTATCATTCCGGCGATTTGCTACATCTACATCGCATGTTTGGGCCTGGCATCGAGTCGCCGCCGCATCGCCTGGGATGGGATTGTTCCGGCCGAACCGGTGTAGTGGAGTGACCTGCTGATTCTGCGTAGCGGTAAGGATATGCGGCCGCGCAGAGAAGCTGCGGGTCTCTCCACTCCGGCGCAAAAAACGCGCCTCCGGTCGAGATGACAACTTTTCGGGGAGAGGGAAAAACGCGCCCTCCGGTCGAGAGGACAGCTTTTAGGGAGAGCCAAGAGAGTTCGTGAACAGGCTCTCAAGGTGCTTCGGTCAACGACAACGACATGAAGCCCTGCGTGCCCGTCACCGCTGCGATGTGGACGACAGATGGTATCCCCGGAACCATCAGCGGTGTGATCGTTAGCTGGCCGTTCGCATCGGTTGTGAGCACGGCCTGCGACGAAGCCAGGACAGGTGCGGCGGCGCAGCGGCCCGTCGGCGGGCAGGGGCCTTCCCAGGCGTCGGCGGTCTGGTATACGTTGACGGTCGCGCCCTGAAGCGGATGCCCAGCGAAGTCAGTGACAAGCAAAGCGACGGGCGCGAGAGTCACTGGTAGATGCACGCTCTGGCCTGTGCCGCTGAGGGCAGCAAGCGTCCACTGCGACGGGTCGACGCCGAATATAGTGGTGGTCGCGCAAACGGCAATCCACGCACAGCCCTGCACGGTGGCCTGAGCGCCTCCGGCGAGCCCGAGGGTCGAGAGGGTGATGCTGGCCGTTCCGGTAGCATCGGTTGCGGTCGAGGCCGCGCCAAGAGTGAGGCTTGCCGGAGCCGTCCATGCGACAGCTTGCGCCGCTATAGGCAGGCCGTCTTGCGTAGCGAGGACAGAGACGACCCAGCTTGCCGCCGCGCCCGCTGCGAGATACCGCGGAGCGCCCAGCGCCGCGACAAGGCGGACCGGAGCGACAACGTTGACCGTGGCCTGAACGAACGCGCCTCCGCTCTGCTCGGTCGCGGTCAGCGTGATCGAACCGAACACCGTCGTGGTGAGTGTGGACTGAGCGAATCCCCCCGCATCGG
>JBBRCA010000149.1:0-7098 GCA_038205325.1 Terriglobales bacterium
GACGCCCGTGCGCTGCGGCGCTTCGCCTTCCCAGAAGGGAATACTAGGCGGTGCACCGTGTGCGTCCTCCACCAGCACCCGGCCTTGCGACTCGATGCGTTGGATGCGCCAACTTGTGTTGCCCAGCAGCACGACATCTCCGGGCGAAGAATCGACTGCGAAGTGCTCGTCGAGCGTGGCGATTTGCACGTTCTCCGGCTGCAACATCACAGCGAAGAGCGCCGTGTCGGGAATCGCGCCACCGTTTGAAATGGCAATCATGCGCGCGCCCCGGCGTGGATGCAGCACGCCCTGCACGCGGTCGCGCAGCAGATACGCGCCGTAGCGTCCGCGCGAGTTTTCAATGCCTTCGTGCAGCAGTTCGATGAGTTCGTCAAAGTGCTCGCGCGTGAGATTGCGATACGGCCACGCGCGGCGAAGAACGTTGTAGAGCGCAGTTTCTTCCCACGGCTCCGCCCCGCAGCAGGCGACGATCTGCTGCATCAGCACATCCATGGGCTGCTCTGGAACTTCGAGGCGGTCGAGTTCCCTGGCGGTCATCTTGCGCAACAGCGCGGCCTGTTCGAGCAGGTCGTCGCGCGTCGTGGAGAAGAAACGTCCTTTCGGAATTGCACCGCGCCAATGCCCTGCCCTGCCGACGCGCTGCATCGCGACCGCGACAGCACGCGTGGTCGCAATCTGGCAGACGAGATCGACCGTGCCGATGTCGATGCCGAGTTCGAGCGATGCGGTAGCGACAAGGATTTTGATCTCGCCGGTCTTGAGGCGCTGTTCGGCGTCGAGACGGAGCGTGCGGGAGAGGCTTCCATGGTGCGCGGCCACTGCGTCCGGGCCGAGGCGGTTGGTGAGTTCGAAGCTGATTTTTTCCACCAGCTTGCGCGTGTTGACGAAGACCAGCGTGGAGCGATGCTGCTCGGCGAGCGCGGCCAGTTTGTCGAAGACCTCCGTCCACATCGCGATGCTGGTGATGGAGCCGAGTTCATCGGAGGGCACTTCGATGGCGATATCGAGCGTGCGGCGCTGTCCGATCTGAATGATGGTCGCGGGTTGGCGGAGAACCTCAGCTTTGTGCGGTCCCACCTTAGGCGACGATGAGATCGTAGCCGAGACTGTCGCCGAAGATGAGCCACTAGGACTGCTTTGGCCGACCAGGAAATTGGCGACGAGTTCGATCGGATTCTGCGTCGCGGAAAGACCGATGCGCTGCGGCGCTTTCGACAATCCGTTAAGCATCGCCCCAGGACTGAGGCGGTTTTCTCCACACACCAGAGCGTCGAGGCGTTCGAGCGATAGCGCGAGGTGCGCGCCGCGTTTGTCGTCGGCGATAGCATGTATTTCGTCGACGATAACGGTCTTGACACGGGTAAGATTCTCGCGCGGTTTGCCCGCTGTGAGCAGGATGTAGAGCGACTCCGGCGTCGTGACCAAAATATGCGGCGGCGTTTTGAGCATTGCCGTGCGCTCTTTGGCAAGCGTGTCGCCGGTGCGCACGCCGGTGCGGATGTGCGGGCATAAATAGCCGCGCGCTTGAGCGAGCAATTGAACTTCGGCAAGTGGCCCGTCGAGGTTTTTCTGAATGTCGTTGGACAGCGCCTTGAGCGGCGAAACATAAACCACATGCGTGCGCGATTCTAGGCCGCCTTCAAGCGCGGCCCGCAGCAGCGTGTCGATGCAGACCAAAAACGCGGCCAGCGTTTTACCGGAGCCGGTGGGTGCGGAGATCAGCGTTGGGCCGCCGCCGAGGATGCTGGGCCAGCCTTCGATCTGCGGCTCCGTCGGCGTGCCGAACTTCGCAGTGAACCACTCCTGCACCAGCGGATGCGCCCACGCGAGGGCGGGATGAATGTCCAGTGCTGGTGACGGCAACGGCATAGCACATTCTAACGCCATCTTTGCGCTTTGTTCGCCCGCTGTTACGCGGATGACGTACGCTACATATTGCCCGAGCCGATGTCGTTACGCCGCGCTTCGGGGTTAGAGGCATCAAGGTACTGCTCGATGGTCGATTCCAGCACACCCCGCGCACTGAGGATGAATTCCACCGCGTCGCGCCCCGCTCCGAAGCCACCAGCCAGCGGTGTGATGTAGTGGGCCGCGCGCTTGACGTGTTCCCGTGCGTTCGCCGTCGCAATGGCCAGGCCGACCTTGCGCATCACGGGCAGGTCGATGATATCGTCGCCAACATACGCAAGTTCTTCAAGCGTGCAGGATTCGGCGGCGAGGATGTGTTCGACCGCTTCCATCTTGTGCGATTGACCTTGGTAGACGTGCTCGATTTTGAGATCGCGCGCGCGAATTGCCACCGCTTGTGACATGCGCTTGGTCACGAAACCGAGCTTGATGCCCGCGACCCGTGCGAGTGAAATGCCTAGTCCGTCGTGAGCATTGAAGCTCTTGATTTCTACGCCTTTGCCGTCGGGGCCGGGCATCACGGTAATATCCCCGTTGGTGAGAACTCCGTCGACGTCGAACAGCAGCACTTTCACCCGGAGCGCGCGTTGAGTCGCAGAAAGCTTTTCAGGGGACATGCCAAATAATACAGCGAGCGTCCCAATGCCACGGGACGCTCGCCGGATGTGTGTTGAAGTTGAACTCTTTCTTTTCTTCGTCCTTAGTCGTTGTCCTTGTCTTTCCAGTGGCCTTCGTGCCAGACCCAGCCGTCGCCCTGTGCGACCCACTTGCCTTCGATCCAAACGTCGTGTTCGCGCGGAGATGCGACGTAAGATCCCGGGACCCAGACATAGGCGTGGCCGTCCCAGCTTTGGTATCCGGGATGCCAGACGTAGTTGGGGTGCTCGGAGGGCGGCGCGGGAACTTCTTCTACGATGCGTTCGGGGGGACGGACGTGGACGATGATCTGCGCGCCCGCTGTGAGCGACGCTGCGGAAAACATAAGACCGCCAATGGCGGCCGCGAGAAGTGTCTTTTTCATGGGCCTTGCTCCTTCCGGGGGCTTGTTCCCCGTGCTCGTATGTTGGACACAAGAAGCTTCGAAGATGTTGTTTGGCAGAACGGATTTTTCGAGTCTTGTGAAAATGTTCCTGCTTCCCGAATGCCTTTTCGCGGCCTCCAGGCATCCAATATAGTCACCAGCACGTATCGGTAGAGATCCACACTGAGGGCCAGATAATGTTCAACACAATAAGCAGATACATCGTTCGCTCCAGCGTCTTCGCTGGGGTTTTCGCCCTGGCGGCGATCGCACCCGTGGCCCACGCCACTCTGATCGGTAACACCGTCCAATGCGGCCAGACCGGCGGTGGCAGTTTCGCATGCTCGTCGAACAACGCCGTGGTCGGCCCCGGAACCGAGTTTACGATCGGCAATGCGAACTTTCCCAATGCTATTGGGGCAGACTTCGATGCAACCGGACTCACGCTGACCTTTGGCAGCACCGTGAACCTGGTGAACACGATCCTTCAGTTCAACGATCCCGGCAACCCCTTCACGTCGTTCACGTTCGTCTCGCAAAACGGCGTGACGGGCTTCAACGCTTCGGACATCAGCCTGTCCGGCGGAACGATCTCGATCAACCTGCGCGGAACCCACGACACGGCGGGTGACAACTTGCGCATCGACCTCGGCACCGGCGCGTCGCCGATTCCGGAACCGTCCTCGTTGATCTTGCTCGGAACAGGCGCGCTGGGAGTGGTTGGCGCGGTGCGGCGCAGAGTGCGCGCCTAAGAACGCTTGAGCAGCACGGGGAGGCCGTGAGGGGTTCCCCCCCACCCCCCTCCCTAGGGGTACTTTGCACGCAAGGTCTTTAGAATGTGGGGCGCCAGGGAAGTGGCCTGTCGCAAAGTATTCAAAGCAAAGGAGTTACCTGCAAAGTATTCATTGCCTGAGACTTAGGGGTCATTTGAGGTAGATTGAAGGAAAAGGGCTGCGAGCGGCGATTGCCCGCTTGCAGCCCTTTGAATTTCGGTCTACATCAAGTATATCAGATTGCGGGGTATTGATACGCCAACTATTATCGAAAGTTTAGATGTTTTGCTTGTTGGGGTTAGAGAGTTTTCCACAAGGACGAGGGCTTGACAAGAATAGGCCGGGAAGGCGAGTTGGAGGGTTGGGTCTATGACCGATCCCGGTTTCATTTGCAGAACGCCGATGAGTAGAGGACCCCCTGGGCAGTCACGGCGAGCCTGGCGCGGACGGGATTCAGATGGATATACGCACGGCGGCTTTCAAACTGTTCGCGATTCAGAATCAGATGATCGGTGAAGCCGCATTGCCAGAACTTTGGCCCCATCCGATGGGCGAAGCCGCCCTTGATGTCCTTCATCGATTTCGAGATGTCTTCGGTTTGGAGCAGCAGGTGGACGTGGTCGGGCATCACGACGTAGGCAAAGAGTTTGTAGGGATCGGCGGCGCGATAGTGTTGTAGCGTTTCGATGAAAAGGCGCGCGGTCGCATCGACCTGAAAACGGCGGCGGCGATTGAGGGTGACCGCAGTGATGAAGAATGTGCCAGCGGTGGCGGTCCTCTGCGGCTGGGACATGCGGGAATTGTAGCCTAGTCCTAATCTCCTTCCTCCGTCCTTTGTCAGACGCGCACGAACGGAAGGGCAGGGTCTCTGACCCTGCCGTAAAAGCACCTCCCGTCATCCTTCGTCGGATCACGCAAACGTCAGGACGTGTCTTTGACCGTAATATTTCCCATCCTTCGTCGGACGCGCACGAACGGAAGGGCAGGGTCTCTGACCCTGCCGTAAAAGCGCCCCACCCTTACCCGTTCCTCATCCGCGCACGCGGATGAGGAACGGAACCGGGCTCTCCGAAAATTCACGGTCATGCAACGGAAGGCAATTTTGTCGTTCCGGCTTCGCCTGCACTCCGGCCTTCGGCAGAATGGAAAAAGGCGCGCGGGGCGGGGCATTTATTGGCAGGGTCGGAGACCCTTGCCCTTCCGGTTTTGAAGTAGGCCTTAAGAATGAATGGAACCCACTCATCGGGAACGCTCGATGAATGGGCACAGAGACTTGACCAAATCCAGAGCCTCGAGGAGCGACGGAAGGGCTCGGTTTCCGACCCTGACGTAAGAACCCGTTCGCTTTGTAGACGCCAATTATTCTTCTGGCGAATTCGCTTTCTCACGAACAACCACTCAGATAGCTGGCGTAGGCAACTGCAAGAACTGCACATATAGTTCGCGTGCATAATGGATTCCAAAACGACGCATTCGGTGCAGCGCGAGGCACTGAAGAATCATTACGCCTAAATATGTCAAAAAAACATGCCCAGTGTGGACAAACGGAATCCCTATTTCTACAATAATAAACCCGGACGCGATACCTCGAAGTAGAAGGTAGTTTCCACTAAAAATATCTATCCTTGTTGCGCGATCACTACTCTTTACAGCAGCATACATTTGTGAGGTGATTGGACGCCAATGCCCAGGCGTTATGGAATTATCAAGATCGACGATTTCGATTCCAAGTTTCTGCTTAATCTCCTGCGGCAATCGAGCGATTTGTTCATTGCTAAGAAGGTTTTGGTTTTGATGAAGAACCCACGCCGACGGCCAACCACCATCCCACTTCCAAAACACCTCTTCCCATAAAGTGCTGAATGCCTGCACAAGATGACCTGCGACGTACGACATGAGAACGAATATGCTGAGAACGCCTACGCTCAAGTCCTTTGATAGGAACATGGCTCGAGTAGTCGGAACAGACATTGAGACGAGGAAGAGAATAAAGGCCCCCGGCATCAAATATCCGACGAACTCGTAAAAATCAAAATCTCTTTTCATGCATCTCTATCCTTACGGATCGTGGCTTTTCCAGATGCTTCGATCTCTACATGTATATTTCCATTCCACCGTGTAGTCCAAACATTATCGCAATACTGCGAGTATTTTGCGCATACTTCACTATCAGGCTTTTTACCCGCGGAAACAATTGTGTATTGGGGGTTCATGGCCTTCACCGATTTCTGATTGTAACCAGAATCTCTGCCATGATGCGAGGCCTTCAAAATGTGGCATTTCGGAAAAAGAGTTTGCCCATATAGTTTATACATTTCCTCCCAAGCCGCGTCTTCAGCGTCGCCGCCAAAGATGACCTTTATACCGGAGCAACTGTAGTGCAGCACGTAACTACTATTGTTTGTATCTTCACTCTCTCGACAACTTGCGTGAAAACTTGATGAAGGTGACAAAATCGACAGTCCGTCTCCACCAGATGTTCCGTCTTCATTCTGATTGTAGAATTTTTGACTTGATCCCCTTCGAGGATTCAGTACCGTTGCGCCATGCGTCCCGCTACTAAGCGAAAGATAAGCTTCCCAATCCTCCTCGTCCTTACCATCACGAAAATCGGGTTGTTTATCGTGAGGGCAATCCCAAAAGTTATGAATCTTGATTCCAGAATCCAAGAGCGCTGCTAGACCTCTCATGTGGTCTAAGTCGGGATGGCTTTGGATGTAGCGGAATATTGACCTGCCTGGATATACCTTGTGCAAAAACTCTATGGGGTTCGTGATCTCGACATCTAGCCCTAATTCTGCAAGCGCCTCGATCTTTCGGTTTTTTGATCGAGAACTCGTCGCAGCGACAAAGCGTAGGTGAGAGGCATCGTCTCTCCCCTCGGTCAGCTCATTGATCTCGCGGTCACTCAGGTCATCGCCATTATTGATATCAATCATGGTGAGATGGCCGCTGCCACGTTCGATTATGGTGCAGTCGCCAGCACCTACATTTAGGAAGTGAATACTTGCCAATTTGATTCTCCGAAGTAAAGGACCCCGAACAACCGGGCCTCTTAAGTTACGTTCATTCGGTCTAGGAGCAACCGCTGGTTCCCCCGCATTCCATACAGCGGTAGCAGCTTCCGTTGCGCACCATGATGGCTCCGCATGTGCTGCAACTGGGCGCGTCGCCCATGTCATACATCGACTTCATGGCGTCGGCGGCGTGGTAGAGGCCGCGGTCTTCGGTGGCGAGTACAGATGCAGATCCCTCCCCCTTCGACATGCTCAGGGTACGGGAGGACAGAAAAGGGGAGGAAGACGCGAGGCCTGAGCTGGCCGCCAGGTCGGGGGCGATGCCCTGCGCCGGTGGGGTGCGGTCGTTGTGGGTGTTGCGCTCGAAGGCGTCGCC
>JBBRCA010000150.1:0-7072 GCA_038205325.1 Terriglobales bacterium
TGCCCCGGAACGACCGTGTGAATAATGTAGTGGCCGTGCAGGTCTGTAAAAGCGGTAGCGACCGTGCTGGCGTCGGCGGTTAGCAATTGCACCAGCGCGCCCATCTGCGGAACGCCATGCACATCGCGCACCACGCCCGAAAGCGCCGCGTCGCGAGACGCGTCCCAGGACGCAGCAAACCCCTGCTGCGCCAACAGCAGCAGCGACAACGCCAGCATCGTGTACAGACTTGTTCGACTTCGCATTACCCACGCCCTCGTTCGACTTCGAGCGTTCACGGCTCTCAAGAGATGTGGAATAGCCATCGCGATACGGTCCTGCGTGGCCTTCTTCCCTGCTCGCAGCGTAACCCTACTGCTCGACGACAAACGGCACCGACTGAGCGATGTTTTTCTTGGACACGCTGTCATTCACCTTGATTGTCACCTGATACTTACCCGGTTGCAGACTCGCCAGGGGCAAACTCTTCTCCAGCGTCAACTGATCGGCATTGGGGTTCAACTTGCCCGCACTCTCTTCGGTATCCAAAATCTGTTTGTTGGTCGCCATGTCCAAAATCTGATACTCGATGGTGGCATTGTTCTGCTTGTTTTCGCCAATCCCGAGATTGTAAACCTGCATCCAGAAGTTTAGATTCTGCCCGCGATGAAAGGTCACAGGGGTCGACACCGTAGCCGGAACGCGTGGGCGAATCCGGGTATTGCCAATGACGAAATTGCCCAGACTCACGTCTTTCGAAGGCACGCGCTCCATCAAGTCGGCCAGGATCAAGGACGACGAAGAAAGTTGATCGTCGTCATACTTGGGCACATTGACGCTGCGCTTCCAGACCCCGACATGGTCGGGATTGTTCACGTCCTTAATGGCAATCTCCACCTTGTACAGGCCCGGACGCAACGGCAGCGCTTTCCAGTACACCGACATCTCGTTCTGTTTGCGCGAGAGCAGGTCGCTCGACGTCTCAACCTTCACGGTCTCCTCGAACGTCTGCACGGTGCGGTGGTTCAGATTCGAGACCCGCCCCAGAATGTTGACCGTTGCCGTCGCATACCCATCCTTGTTGCTGAACGTCATGTCCTTATTGCGAATCTGCAACGTCAGCGGCACCATCACCGTATCGTTGGTCAGCTTCACATAGTCGGTGCGTACGTCGAAGAGGAAAGGCGGCCCTTTCAGGATGGTCGACTTCGACAGAAACTGGTCGAGGTCGGCGAACTTCACCGGCGGCGGAGCAAAAATCTTGGCATACGTGCTAAGCCGGTCGAACTGCTTAGCCGCCTGCGACGAAGAATTAGGGCCTTCGCCCAACTGCTCCAGTCCGCCGCCTGAGAAGCGGCTGGCCTTGGACGATTTGCCCAGGCTCTCGTAGAGGGTCTGACCCGCGCCCGGCGTGTGTTTTAGCGCGTCTTTCTCAGAGCGGTCGAGCGTGGCGTGATAGTCGCCGCACATGCAAGAGTCTACGAACTCGATATCGAGGTTGTCGCCCACGCCTTGCAGATAGCGGTAGTGCCAGACTTCAAACGGAAAGGTAGACGTGTTGCCGCCGCCCTCTTCAATGGGCCGCTCGTAATTGCCGCCGGAAGGGTGGGAGTCGATGCTGTCCGGCTTGCCATACGCGATGTAGATGTGGCCGCGGTCGGTGCGCCAGCCGGGTTTGCCAGCCGCGAAATGTTCGTTGGCGTAAGCAATGCGCAGATAGTGCTGCTCGCGGAACTCGTTCTCGGGGGAATCGGGGTTGGGGTTGCGGCGCAGCCAGAACTGCTCGATGAACTGCTCGCGCTCCTCTTCGTTGGCCAAATGCTTGAACGCCTGCGATTCCTCGTCGGTGATGATCCAACGCACGTCCTCGTCGAGCCACTTTTTGTCTTCGGGCGAGAGTTCGTGGGTCAGGGCTTTGCGGCGATTGCGCTCGGCGCTATCGCTCAAGCGGCGCTTCAGAGGATCGGGCCGCTCTTCGACAGGCGCGGACTTTTCAACGCCGCCACTTGCCGCAGGAGACTGGGCGTGTACGCGTGCTCCCGTCACCCCGGCAGCGCACAGCAGCAAAGACACCGCAAGAGATACAGACGATTGCAAACGCATGGGCCGGACTCCTGTTCCAAAAACATGTTCCAGATACGCCTTTATTCTATCCCCCACGGCGAGCGTACACAAGGAATTCGGACCCGAGTATTTTGCGATCATGTAACACTCTCCTGCTATCATCCAGACATCGAGAAACTTGCGTTCGCGCGGCCCTGAACGACTTTTCTTTGCGCCTGTGCTATCGCTATTACGGCGCGGGGGGAACCAAACGCGATGCCCCCGCGTATGTCACTCTGCGGGTCGTTGAAAACCGGACGTGTTGATTGGACGCACGCGCCTTGAGAAAGCTGGAATGAGCCCCAAAAAAATCGCCTTAATTGTTGTGGCCCTCGTCGTCGTTGCTGGAGCGGTCGCTGGGACCATTATTCATGCGCGCAACAGCGTGCTCGCGGTGACGACTGGCAAAGTCACCCGCCAGGACCTCGTCTCCATCGTCAGCGGCACTGGCCAGATCAAGCCCAAGACGTACGTCAATGTGGGTGCGACCGCCTTCGGCCGCATTACACACCTCTATGTGAAGGAGGGTGACCACGTCAAAGCGGGTGCCGTCCTCGCGACGGTTGAGAACGTGCAACCGCAGGCCACCGTCTCCGCGCAGCAGGCCAACATCGCCAGCTCGAAGACCGACGTGGACTCCTTTCTGGCCGCCGAGAATACCGCTCGTGCGAACGTCACCCAGGCCAAGGCCGATCTTGAGCAGAAGCATCTCGACTTCGGTCGCGCCCAGGAGCTTTATCAGTCAAAGCTGATTGCCAAGCAGGACTTCGACTCCAAAAAAGCGGCGTACGATATGTCCTCGGCAACGCTGCAACAGCGTAATGCAGCGCTCGCGCAGTCGCTGGCGCAGACCGCGTCCCAACGCGCCCACGTCACCCAGGCCGTGGCCAATCAGCGCTCGAACTTCGACGCGCTCGACAAGACCATCAGCCGCGCGCCGTTCGACGCGCTCATCACCAACATCCCCGTCCGCGAGGGCGAGACCATGGTGGTCGGCATCCAGAACGCGCAAGGTTCGACCATGATGACGCTGGCCGATATGTCCGTCGTCACCGCCGAAGTCAAGGTCGATGAAACCGACATCGTCTTCGTCGCGCTGAACCAACCGGTCGAGGTCGCGGTCGATGCCCTTCCCGGCCGCACCTTCAAAGGCCACATCACCGAAGTCGGCGACCAGGCGCTGCTGCGCACCACGGGCGTCGCCACATCGCAATCGACCACCGGCACCGAGGACGCCAAGGATTTTAAAGTCGTCGTGACGCTCGACAACGCGAATGACGAACTCCGCCCCGGCCTCTCAGCCACCGCGAAGATCACGACCGCGCACAAACCCGATGCGCTGACGATTCCCATCCAGGCGCTGGTGCAGCGCGACCCGCTGGCCGAGCAGGTGCTCTTCGACAACAAAGGCAAAGCCTCCACGACCGCGCCAACCAACGCCCCAAGCAGTTCCAGCGTCAAGCCCAAACTCGTGCAGGGCGTCTATAAGTTCGAGACCGTCAAGGGAACGCTGCGCGTGAAGTTCGTCCCCGTCACGACCGGCATCACCGGGGCCACGGACATCGAAGTGCTCTCCGGCCTCAAGGACGGCGACGAAATTGTGACCGGTCGCTACAAGATATTGAGGACGCTGAAATCCGGCACGGCTGTCAAGCGCGACAATTCGATTCAAACCACGTCCGACGACGACAAGTCCTAACCGCATCTCAATTGCCGCACCACGATTCAAGGAGCCTTTATGGCCGCTACCGCCACTCCCGTTCCATCCGCTCTCGACGCCAACGCCGAGGGCCCGCATCCCGGCGACGTCATCGTCACCCACAATCTCTGGAAGACTTATGAGATGGGCGACCAGGAAGTGCACGCCCTGCGCGGCGTCGACATCCGCATCCGCCACAACGAGTACGTCGCCATCATGGGGCCGTCCGGCTCCGGCAAATCCACCTTCATGAACCTCATCGGCTGCCTCGACTCGCCCACCCAAGGCAAGTACTGGCTCAACGGACACGACGTCTCCAAGCTCAACGATGACGAACTCGCCCGCATCCGCAACAAGGAAATCGGCTTCGTCTTCCAAACCTTCAACCTGCTGGCACGCGCCACCGCGTTGCACAACGTCGAGCTGCCGCTGATTTACAACGGAACGCCGTCGGTGGAGCGCATTGCGCGCGCCAAGGAAGTGCTCGAAAGCGTCAACCTGAGCGAGCGCATGATGCACAAGCCCAACGAGCTTTCAGGCGGCCAGCGCCAGCGCGTTGCCATCGCCCGCGCCCTGGTCAACCACCCCAGCATCATCCTCGCCGACGAGCCAACCGGCAATCTCGACTCCAAAACCTCGGTCGAAATCATGGCGCTCTTCGACGACCTGCACGCCAAGGGCAACACCATCGTCCTGGTCACGCACGAGCCCGACATCGCCGAGTTCGCCCACCGCATCATCTCTATCCGCGACGGCTCGGTGGCGTCCGACGGCCCCAGCCATCGCGTCGCTAGCATCCACGACTCGCGCTAGGCTTTATTTACCCAACCGGTTTCAATTCGGACAGTTGGGAGGGTCCCGCCTGCACGATGTGCACACCCATATTCGCAAGGTGAAGCAGCGCCGAGTTGCGGACTTCATTGGCGGTCTGATGGCCTAGAGCAGCGTTTTCAAGTTCGCGCGCACCGGTCGCTTGCGGATCCGCGAATACGTCGAAGCCTCGAACCAAAGCCTCGCGGCAGGATGTGGAGACGCACATGTGCGTGTAGAAACCGACGATGAGGACGCTGGTCGTGCCGACTTTACGCAGCCAATCCTCCAGACCGGTTCCGCTAAAGGCTCCAAAAACATCTTTCTCAAACAAATGTTCAGCGCCAAAGTCGGAAGCGGGACCCAGACCGCTCGAAAGTTCCGATCCCCATGTGCCGGGCATGAAGGCCTTCGACTCGTTCGGCTTGTTGTAGTGCTTGACCCAGGCGATAGGTCTGTTCTGTTGCCGGGCCTGCTGGACATGGTGCTGAATGCGGTTGAGAGCGTGGGCGTGGCAGGGAACCGCGCGCAATCCATCGGAAGAAAACTCATTCTGTGCATCAACCACAACAAGTGCTTGCATCCGCCTATCCTCTATGGCCGAAGATCTTCGGCCAGTTTCCAAAACCTTGGGACGCGAATCGCCATCACCTGAATCGAAGACACGCTGTTGAAACTTTACAACCAGGCTAATCCGGAGCGATCGGCGCCAAGCCCTCTTGCACGCGGCTGTGCGATTTGCCGTAGGTGAAATAGAGGACGAGGCCTACAGCGAGCCACACAAACAACCGTAGCCACGTCTGCCACGGCAGACCCAGCATCAGCCCAAACGGGATCAAGATGCCTAACCATGCCGTCGCTGGCATGAACGGTGCGCGGAACGGGCGTTGCAGGTCGGGTCGCCGACGGCGCAGCACCAAAATTCCGGCGCTCACGATGATGAACGCCAGCAGCGTCCCGATGCTTGTCATCTCGCCCAGCGCGTCGAGCGGAATGGTGGACGCGAACACCGCCACAACCAGCCCGACGGTAACCGATGAAATCCACGGCGTGCGGAACTTCGGATGCACGCGCGAAAAGAACTTCGGCAGCAGGCCGTCGCGGGACATCGAGAAAAACACCCGACTCTGACCCATGAGCATGACGATCATGGTGCTGGTCAGGCCGCCGAGCGCGCCGATTTTCACCAGCAGGCTGCCCCACTTCACGCCGGTGGTCTCGATGCCCACGGCCAGCGAGTCCGGAATGTTCAGATACTTGTAGTTCAACAGCGCGGTCAGCACCAACGCCACCAGGATGTACAAGACCGTGCAGATGGCCAGCGATCCAAGAATGCCGATGGGCATGTCCCGCTTGGGATTCTTGGCCTCCTGCCCGGCCGTCGAAACGACGTCGAACCCGATGTAGGCGAAGAAGATGACACCCGCGCCGCGCAGCACGCCCGACCATCCAAACGACCCGAACGTTCCTGTATTCGCGGGCAGAAATGGATGCAGATTAATCTTCGGAAGCTCGGGATGGTGCAGCAGGGTCATTCCCCCCAGAACCAAAAAAATGACCAGCACAATGAGCTTGACCAACACGATAAAGCTGTTGAAGTTCGCCGACTCCTTGATGCCGACTACCAGCAGTACCGTCACCAACATGATGCCGACGAAGGCGATCAAATTGAAGATGCCGTGACGCTGCGGCAGCGTGGCCGGGTCGATACCCAACTGCGCGAGCTTGGAGGCAACTCGCCCCAGAAACTCCCAATGCCCGTTCCACAACACGAACGTCGACCCCGGGGTCCCGGCCAGCTCGGGCGGCAATCGCAACCCGAAGTCCTGTCCCAAGCTGAGCACATATCCGCTCCACCCGGAACACACCGTGGCCGCGCCGAACGCATACTCCAGCACCAGGTCCCAGCCGATGATCCAAGCAAAAATCTCACCCAGCGTCGCATATCCGTACGTGTACGCCGAACCCGCAATCGGAATCATGGCCGCAAACTCCGCGTAGCACAGCCCCGCGAAGACGCAACCCACTGCCGCCAGAATGAATGAGTACACCACAGCAGGTCCGGCGTAACGCGCCGCCGCTGGCCCGGTCAGCACAAAAATTCCCGTGCCGATAATGGCGCCAATGCCAAGCGCAATCAAACTGCCAGCGCCCAGCGTGCGTTTCAGCGTGTGTTCGCCTGTTTCACGCGACTCCGCCATGATGGTGTCGAGCGATTTCGTTGCAAGTAAATTCGCCATTCTTAGTCCCGTCTCCTAAACATTTTCCATATTCGAATTCGCTGAAACAACGGCCTTCCGCATTCGCAACCAGTACACCGGCAAACCCAGCAGCACCAAAATCAAACCCGGCCACGTGTACTGCGGCTTGTATCGCAACAGTACACCACAAATCCACAACGCCATGACAATGTACAGCCCCGGCAACACCGGATATCCGAACGCGCGATAGGGTCGCGGCGCGTCGGGCCGCGTCCGGCGC
>JBBRCA010000151.1:0-7068 GCA_038205325.1 Terriglobales bacterium
CCTTCGGTCAGATCTCCTCGACCCGCTTCGCCATCAGCGACGGCGGCTCGTCGCGGCAGCTTCAAATCAGCGGCAAGTTTGTGTTCTAACATTGGCCCGATTCATGAGCGTTCCCACAGTCAGTGGCCGTCGGAACGCGTAACTTTCTCCGCACAACTTTCCAAGCGGCCTTTACGTCCACAATGGGGCTGCGCCCGGCCTTGGAGCTATGCTGTAGAATTTCGACGTACACGAACAACCTATGGCGACACTTCCAAAAGTTTTCAGGCCTCCGAGTCTGACCGAGCTGGCTTACCAAAGCGTCAAGCAGCACTTGCTGAGTGGAGAGCTTGGGGAGGGCGCGCGGCTAACCGAAGAGTCGCTGTCGTCGCAACTTGGAATCAGCAAGTCCCCGGTGCGCGAGGCGTTGGCCCGCCTGGAGAGCGAAGGCCTGGTCATTATCGAGGCGCGACGCGGGGCCTTTGTGCGCAAGTTCTCCGTCCGCGAAACCCGCGAACTCTACGACGTTCGCCAGTTGCTGGAAGTCCACGCCGTGGGCATTGCGACAGTTTCGCCGCAAATGCTTGAGGAGTTGGCGGAGAGCATCGACCGCACCCGTTACTATCTCGCGCAGGGCGACATGGTCGCGCATGTTGAGGAAGATATGCGCTTCCACGGCATCATTGCCGCGGCGACGGACAACGACGAACTCTGCCGGATTCTCGAGAATATCCAGCAGAAAAGCCTGCTGTCACGGGTAAAGACCTATCCTCTCTCAGCAACGACGGCCCCGGTCAGCCATCAGAAAATCTATTGCGCGCTGAAGTCGGGCGACCGCGCGGCCGCAAAGCTCGCCATGGGCGAACACATTGCGTTCGTCCGCGATGCCCTGCTCCAATCGCTGCAAAGCCACAGCGTTGCAGTACGCGAAGAGTTGGAAGCCGCCGCAGTTTGAACAGCTTGGCGTTCGTCCCACAAAACATCCAATCCAGTTCGCTCGGGCTCTCGTCAATGCAATAGGGGTTGGGGTATAATTCGGCCTTAAATCCCTAAGGAGGATTTTCACACATGAAGAATTACACCAAGGCGTTTATGGTTGGCGCAGCCATTTCCGGGCTGATGGCCGGTGCAACTCCTACCCTGCATGCATCGTCTGCTGCTAAGACGACCGTATCCGCAGGTCAACTCTCCGTGGACTCAGCTTTCGGCACCAAAGACAAGCATGCCTGTAAGGGCCAAAACAGCTGCAAGGGCAAGGGCGGCTGCAAGGCTGGAGACAACGGCTGCAAGGGTAAGAACAGCTGCAAGGGTAAGGGCGGCTGCGCGACCGATGGCAGCAAGCCACCGGCCTAATCAAACCTGGTTGAATGCGTCGATGGCGGAGCGCAACCAAGCTCCGCCATCGATTTTTTTTTTTGACCCGGACGAATGACTCGACGGTGCCGCTCGCGAACTGGACTGGTTTCTGGCTTGTTTGAATGCGACCTTTCCAAGCGCAGGATCGTCTTATCTGAAGAGGACTCATGCCCGCAAATCGCTTCAACGGATTCACGGATTACGGGGTCGGCATTGGCTTGCGGATTCCCCACTACCAGCACATCCTGTCGCGCAAACCGGTGGTGGACTGGTTTGAAATCATCTCCGAAAACTATATGGTCGACGGCGGTCGTCCGCTGCGCATCCTGGACGAGATTCTCGATCAATATCGCGTGGTGCAACACGGCGTGTCGATGTACTTCGGCTCCGCCCAACCGCTGAGCCGCGACCACCTGCTTCGTTTGAAGATGCTGGTGAAACGCACCGGAACGCCGTGGCTTTCCGACCACCTTTGCTGGGGTTCGGTGGACGGTAGCTATAGCCACGACCTGCTTCCCATTCCCTACACCTTTGAAGCCGTGCGCGTCACCGCCGAGCGCATTCGCCAGGCCCAGGACTTCCTCGAAGTCCCCATCGCGGTCGAGAATGTCAGCAGTTACGCCGAGTTCCACGAGTCGGAGATGACCGAGTGGGAGTTCCTCAACGAGGTCGTCGAGAAAGCCGACTGCGGCATTCTGCTGGACGTGAACAACATCTACGTTTCCTCGCAGAATCACACGTTCAACCCCTTCGACTATGTGAACTCGGTGCCTTCTGATCGCGTCGCGCAGATCCACATCGCCGGCCACTCGAAGTTCGAGAAGTATATTCTCGATACTCATGACCATCCTGTGCTCGACCCGGTGTGGGACCTCTACGCGCGCGCCATCGAGCGCTGCGGCCCGACGGCGACGTTGCTGGAGTGGGACGACAACATTCCCTCCTTCGATGAGGTGCATCGCGAGGCGCTCAAGGCCAACAAGTTCCTCGCCGCTGTGCAGAATACGCCCATCCCGGGAGCGATGCTGGAGCAACCGCTCGTTCTCACCGGTGCACAACGATGAACCTGCTGGAGTTGCAGCGTCGAACACTCAAGGCCGTAACGCAACCGCTAACGGCTGACTACAAAATGCGCACGCGAACCCGCGAAGCGACATCGATGCGGGTTGAGGCGGAGAGTTTCATCAAGCCCAACGACCGGCTCAGTTCGTTCGAGCGGCTGGAAATCTACAACCGCCAATACTGGTTCCGCATAATGTCGGCGCTGACCGAGGACTTCCCTGGCCTCGCGACATTGCTTGGGGACAAAATCTTCGACCGCCTGGCGGTGGACTATCTGACCGCTCACCCGTCGGGCTCTTTCACGCTACGCAATCTGGGATCGCATTTGGAAGCGTGGCTGCGTACTTACGAGGCGCAACTTCCTATCGAACGCAAACTGCTGCTCGATGTCGTGCAACTGGAGTGGGCGCACATCGAGGCCTTCGACAACGCCGAAGTCAAGCCGCTGACGCTGCAGGAAGTCGCAACGGTGGACGAAGATTCCAGGCTTGGATTGCAGCCGCATGTTCGCCTGTTGCAGTTGCACTATCCCGTGGACAACTTCGTCGTCGCCGTCCATCGCGACCAGGAAGAGCCCAGCATGGCCAGCAACGCCGTGACTCATCGCAAGCGAGTGCAGCGTAAGAAGCATCTCTCCAGCCTGCAACAGGAGCGCGTGTATCTGGGCGTGCATCGCTTCGACGAGTATGTGTACTACAAGCGCCTCGAACCCGATGCTCACAAAATCTTGAGCCTCATCGACGGCGGTTCCTCGCTCGCAGACGCGCTGGAAAAAACCGCAGTTGAGAGCGAGAGCGACGAGCAACCGCTGATGGAGAACATCCAGAGCTGGTTTGCGAACTGGGGCGAGTTGGGATGGCTGGTCGACCGCCGGGCCATTGTTCACTCGGAAAACCCGGAGGATTGACGCATCATGAAGTCGGTCCTGCTTTGTTGTGTTACGGTCGTCGTTGCTGTGGCCTTAGTCGCAATGAATTTCGCACGAAATGCAACTGCGTCTGCGTCTGAGATCGCTTCCACTCAAAATTTTCAAGTTTGCGGCTCGACGGTTCACGTCAATTTCGCTGCGGGCGACCTCGACCTGCCGCAAGACGATGTCCTGCGCTGGGTCCGCAACGCGGGCGAATCGGTTGCGACGTACTATGGTCGCTTCACTGTGCCCAGTATGACGGTGCTTGTCGTGCCGGCATCCGACCAGCGTGGCGTTCTGAACGGACGGACTTGGGGTGGCCCCTCTCCGCGCTCCCGCATGGGCCTCGGCCAGCACACGACGGTCGCCGATCTGAACACAGACTGGACCATGACGCATGAGTTCGTCCACACGGCGTTTCCAGACCTGACTGAAGACCATCACTGGATCGAGGAAGGCCTGGCGACCTACATCGAACCCATTGCGAGAGTACAGCACGGCTCGCTTCCGCAAGACCGTGTGTTGGCGGACATGATTCGCGATATGCCGAAGGGCGAGCCGGAGGCGGGCGACCGGGGGCTAGACCACACGCACACGTGGGGGCGCACGTATTGGGGGGGCGCGATGTTCTTCTTCGTCGCGGACGTTTCAATCCACGAGCGCACCGGCAATCGCATGGGCTTGCAGGATGCGTTACGGGCAATTTTGAAGTCAGGTTCGATTGAGACCGACTCGACGCCTGAGGCGACTTTCGCAATCGGCGACCGCGCGGTGGGAGTGCCTGTGCTCGAAGAACTCTACACTGCTATGCGCGACGCTCCGGCGCAGCCCGACCTGAATGCGATCTGGCGCAAACTTGGTGTGCGAGCATCAAACAATCGAGGCGTCGTCTACGACGACAACGCACCGGATGCGGCGATCAGGAAGTCGATCTTCGCGGCCAAGCCGGGCTGCATCGTCAAGTAGCCGCATCCGTTCCCGGCTTCAGGGCGTACCTCTTAGGTAGGCAAAAAGGAATGTCGCTCATGCGAATTGCGTCTTACGCTCTCAGTACGCTCGGGGCCATTGCCCTCGCGATATCGCCGTCTACTGGCGTCGCGCAACAGAGCTCGTTGCATTGGCAGCCCTGGTCCGACGCTGCGTTCGCACAGGCGCGACAGCAGCATAAGTTTGTCTTGCTTGACCTTGAAGCGGTGTGGTGCCACTGGTGCCATGTGATGGACGACATCACGTACAAAGACCCAGCGGTGATCGGCCTGCTCAACGCGAAGTATGTGCTGCTCAAAGTCGATCAGGACTCGCGCCCCGACATCTCCAACCGCTATCAAGATTACGGTTGGCCCGCGACCGTTGTACTTGCGGGCGATGGCTCCGAAATCGTAAAGCGGCAAGGCTACATTCCGCCGCGTCCGATGGCTTCGATGCTCAAGGCCATCATCGACGACCCGTCGCCGGGGCCGAGCATCGAGAAGGAGGCCGCGCTTCATCCCGCTGCCGATGCGAGCATTTCGCCTGCACTGCTGGCGCGCGTGAAGATCGCTTATGACGCGCAGTACGACAAGCCCAACGCGGGATGGGGTTTCAGCCACAAGTATCTCGATGAGGATTCGGTCGAGAACGCGTTGCGGCTCGCCGCCAGTGGCAATGCGGTCTACGTCAAGCGCGCCAACGATACACTGCACGATGCGACCGCGCTGCTCGACCCGGTGTGGGGCGGAGCGTACCAATACTCGGTCGACGGCAAATGGAACGAGCCGCATTATGAGAAGCTCATCTCCATCCAGGCCGCGTTCATCCGCGAATATTCGCTGGCCTACGCGCAGACGCACAACCCTGAATATCTTCAGGCCGCGCAATCCGCGCATCGTTTCGTCCACAATGTCCTGAGCGACGGGCCGACCGGCGTGTTTTTCGTCTCGCAGGACGCCGATATTCGCGACGGCGAAGACAACGAGGCGTACTTCAAGCTGGACGACAAAGGCCGTCGCGCGCAGGGTATTCCACGTATCGACAAGCACGTGTATGCGCGCGAGAACGGCTGGATGATCGCCGCGCTGTGCGAACTTTACGCGGCCACGGGCGATGCGTCCGCGCTCAGCGAAGTGCAACATGCGACACAATGGATTGTTGCGCACCGCAGTCTTGGCGACGGCGGTTTTCGCCACGACGACGCCGACGCCGCCGGGCCTTATCTCGGCGATACGCTGGCGATGGGCGAAGCCTTTCTGGCGCTGTATAACGTCACCGGAGATCGCAACGATTTGAATGCCGCAGCGTCTGCCGCGCAGTATATTGCCGCGCATTTTGCGCCAGCATCGCCGGGGACAGGCTTCATCACGTCACCTACGCGCACCGATGCTGCCTTCCGCCCGCACCCCGACCGAGACGAGAACGTCGAGTTAGTCCGCTTTACGTCGATGCTGGCGCTGGCCACTGGCGACGCGCGTTATCACGCAACGGCCGCTGAAGCGATGCGCTACCTGGCCGCGCCTGCGGTCGCCACCCGGCCGCTCTCGGCGGGTGTTCTGCTCGCGCATCAGGACTTCGTCGACGCACCGCTGCACGTTACGATCCTCGGCGGCAAGAATGATCCTCAGGCCAGTGCGCTTCACACTGCGGCGTTGCGATCGATCACGTCGCACGAGCTGATCGAGTGGCGCGATCCCGCCGATCCCCATCCGTTACCGACGGCCGTCTCCTACCCGCCTCTAAAAAAGCCCGCGCTGTTTCTTTGTACGGCGCAATCGTGTTCTTCTCCGATCTACGGCCCTGAAGAGGTCGCAGCGAAGATTCAGAGGGCGCAGCTTCCGGGACGTTAGACGAGGCACATGTGCCAGAACCTCTTGCGGCCATTCTTTCGGTCGATAAAGGCGTCCTTAGCCGATGAACACCGACTGGATATGTCGCTCCCACAAGTCCGTTGTTATACTGCGCGAAACGTGCTCCCCTTGGCGCGCAAATCGATCTCCAGTTCCTCCCAAAAACTTCGGCAGCTTTTGACCTCGCTCATGCAGTCTCCATCATTCAGACTTGCTCTAGAATGCCGCACGCGCAAATTGGTCGCTTGGTCAGGGACTTGGCTAGCAACAAGACGGACACGCAATTGCGGCCCGTATCACACGGACCGCATATTGCTGCTTTCACTTCTAACGTTATCTGTTGCAAAAGTTTGTTTACGTGTTACTGGTACTTGACTGTCAATATGGGGTGCAGTGAAACGGTACTATCTGTTGCGGAAGCCTCGCGGACGTTCCATCCGGGAGTTGAATTGATCAAAATAATTCCATTGCTGGTGGATGGATTTGCAATCCAGCTCTGGACGACTGACAGATCAAGCGGTATCGTCACCATTTGAACGCCAGCGGCGGTCAGCCCCGTGATGGAGAATGACTTTCCGCTGATCTGGTCGGTACCTACTCCACCTGCTCCCGGCGCGCTCCAGTTCACGCCGGTATCGTGAATGGCCCAATTGAACGTAGTGGTGGAACTTGAGTTCCATGGCACATTCAGGTAGTACCCGGTCAACGTGCCGGGTGTGACGTAATTCTTGACAGCGATAGTCAGGGAAGCTGAAAGAACCGTGGCAGTTGTGGGGATGCCAAGATTCGTGAATCGAACCAAAGGCCGGCCTTCACCGGTGCCAGTCGCTGGATTCTTATTAATCAGGTCACCAGTCAGGAAAGATACACCTTGTCCATTATTATAGGACTGGTCAGTGTAGATGTTTGTGATGGTCCCCGTCACATTTCCTGCATATCCAT
>JBBRCA010000152.1:0-7036 GCA_038205325.1 Terriglobales bacterium
CACGATCAGAAGGTAGGTTTCCGACGCCACGCAGGCCAGCGTCATGGGCAGCAGCGAGAGGTCTCTCCGGCGCCGCAGCCCTGCAACCAGCAGCACAAAGAGATATGCGGGCAGAACGGAGGTGATCGCCGTCGCTACGCCGTCGATGGTCCGCAGCGGCGGCCATCCCGAGCGCCAGAAAAAGATTGCAGCGACATCGATCGCCTGCGAGACGATGTAAAGCGACGCCAGACTCCAGGTCGCCCATCGCCAGACTCTCCCCCTGTCCAGTTCGAAGAGCGTCAGGACCAGCATCCATAGTCCCAGCGCCCTCATGATGTATAGAATTCCCAGATAAAGCTGATGCCACTCAACTAGAGCAAGACGGCGATAGTCGGGGAACAACACCGTCATTCCACCTGCATTACCCAGCAGGAAGAGGCCTAGCCAGAGATACAGCCTCTTGCGCCGGTCAAAAAGCCACATCCCCACGGCGAGCACGCCAACGATCAGCAGAACCGCAAGCTCCACAATCCGCAGCAGGCGCGTGCGCTCATACCTTGCCTCCTGCAACGCCAGCATGTTGTTCATCACTTTGCTGTCGCCGATCTGCGGAGGGCCGTTCAGGCCCCCTCCGTCATTGCCGTCAAGTGAGCCGAGCATTGCCTTCCACACCCGGATGGCCAGCACGCCCCGCAGCTTGCCGTTGGCATCGGGTTTGGGTAGCGCAAAGACATTACTGACCGGAAACTGAGTCCACTGGGCGTGGGGCGGCAGTTGTCCGAAGCCGCCGATCCTCTGCCCGTTCCAGTAGAGTTCGTAGGCGCTATCCACTGGCGGCATCAGAATCGACATCGGGCCGGTGACGTCATCGATCTCGATCGTGCGCCGGTACCACGCAAAACCTGCGTACCCGGGATGCGTCTGCGCTCCCCAGGGTTGGTCTGCCGTGATGGTCTCCCAGCCGGTGACATCGAGTGCGGGGTCGTTCCAGCTCAGGTCATCGCCGGTATGGAAGCGCCAGTTCCCTGTCGTCTTCACGACGCCCGTGCCCGGATACGCCGTCTTGATATCCTGCGCGCACGCCACACCGAACAGCAGGCAGACAAAAAGCGGCAGTGAGACGCGAAGACGTTTCATGGGCAACCTCAACAGAGAGATTTGGAGACTCAAATGAGCTTACGCCATTTTTTAGGGTGCGCCTTTCAGGAATCTTTGAAAGACTCCGACGGCATACACTGCGGGGCTAAAACAGGCTGCGGAAAACTCTGTCTTGGTTGATGGCACGGGTTTGCCCGTGCCGTTAGTGCTGCATTTACGTTACGGCTTTAGCCGCTGAGGTACGCCTGTCGACGAATCAGGCTGCGGAATAGATCCATAGCGCACAAGCATTCCCAGCGGCTAAAGTCGCCTCGATTCATCTCCTGTGTGGTGCGGCTGAAGTCGCTCCCTACCTTTAATCAGAGGTTACCTAAAGAAGGCTTACTTTCAGTCCTGCTCTCACGCCAGCGCTTCGATCATTTGCACGTCGACCGACATTCTTTCTCTCGAATCGTCCGCGTGGACGCGCGCGATTTTGACGACGGTGATGTCGTCCATTTGGCCGAACTGTTTTGCGGCTTCTGCGACCGTGCGCACGCTGGGTCGTGAGCGCATCAACTCCGCCGCGCGTTCGAAGCCGTACAGTTCGCCGTTTTCGCGCTGGGCCTCCAACACGCCGTCCGTATACATTGCCAGATCGTCGCCTTCGTGCAGGTGGAAGCAGCTTTCGGCGAACTCCGCCCCTGCGACCAGGCCCAGCGGCAGCGAGCCTTCCATCGCCAGCGCCTCGCCGTTGAGGAAGGGCGCAAGATGGCCAGCATTGCCCATTGTCACATCCCCGGTCGCGGTGACATGCAGCACCAGGCAGGTCGAGAAACCGCCGCCCGTTCGGCCCATCAAACGGGTGTTCAGCCCAGCGAGGATTTGCATCGGGCTGGTCGTCCAGTCGGCCATGGCCCGCACCGCGCCGACCATGAGTGAAACCGTCATGGCGGCCTTCAAGCCCTTGCCGCTAACGTCGGCCAGCACTACCAGAACGTCGCCGTCGTTGCCGGGGATGACCTGGAACATGTCCCCTCCGACCTCGCCCGCAGGCCAGTACAGGCTACTGATCGCGAACCCCGGCACCGGCGGCGTCTCTTCGGGGACGAGGACGCTTTGTACCGCCTTGGCCGACTTCAATTCGGACTCCATGGCGAGTTGCTCATCGCGTGCCCTTGCCTGTTCCCGGTAGACCGTCCAGACGAGCGTTACCAGGACGACTGCCCCAAGCTGACTGTAAAGGCTCAAGTTATACGGGCCGAGATGGAGAGTTCCGGCGACGCGCATTTTGGCAGAGTTGAGGTGAGTAAACTGGGCCCCCTGCCCCAGTCCGATTACGATCAGATTGTAGGTTTCCAACGCCACGCAAGCCAGCGTCATGGGCAGGAGTGAGAGGTCTTTCCGGCGCCGCAGGCCCGCTACCAGCAGCACAAAGAGATATGCGGGCAGAACAGTGACGATCACCGTCGTGACGCCGTCGATGGTCCGCAACGGTGGCCAGCTTGAGCTCCAGATAAAAAGTGCGGCGACGTCAACCGCCTGCGAGACGATGTAAAGCGACGCCAGACTCCAGGTCGCCCCTCGCCACGCTCTCTCCCTATCCAGTTCGAAGAGCGTCAGGAGCAGCATCCATAGTCCCAGGTCCATCATGATTCCTGCTATCCCTAGATAGAACTGCTGCCAATCATTGGGAACGATGCGGCCATAGTCGAGGAACGACGCCGTAACCCCACCTGCATAACCCAACAGGAAGATGCCCAACCAGAGATACAGCCTCTTGCGACGGTCAAAAAGCCACATCCCTACCGCGAGCAAGCCAATCATCAGCAGAATCGCAGACTCCACGATCCGGAGCAGGTTGCCGCGCTCGTACCTTGCCTCCTGCAGCGCCACCAATCCGGTCAGCACTTTGCTGTCGCCGACCTGCGGAGGGCCGTTCAGGCCGCCGCCATCGATTGGGTCAACTGAGGCGAGCATCGCCTTCCACACCCGGATGGCCAGCACGCCCCGTAGCCTGCCGTTGGCATCCGGTTCCGGAAGCGCAAAGACATTACTGAATGGCTGCAGATGCCACTGGGCTTGGGGCGGCAGCTTTCCGAAGCCGCCGATCCTCTGCCCGTTCCAGTAGAGTTCGTAGGCGTCGTCCACCTGCGGCAAGAGAATCGACACTGGCCCGGTGTTGCCATCGATCTCGATCGTCCGGCGGTACCATGCATAACCTGTGTACCCGGGATGCGTCTGCGCCCCCCATGGCGCGTCTGCCGTGATGGTCTCCCAACCGGTGACATCGAGTGCGGGGTCGTTCCAGCGCGGGTCGTCGCCGGTGTGGAAACGCCAGTTCCCTATCGTCTTGATCACGCCCGTGCCCGGATAGGCCGTCTTTATATCCTGCGCGCGAGCCACACCGAACAGGAGACAGACAAAAAACGGCACTGAGACGCGAAGACGTTTCATAGACACCTCAGCAGATAGATTTAATACTCAAATGAGCTTACGCCATTCTTGAGGCGCGGCCTGAAAGGAGATGTGGGTGGCTTTGGTACACTCAGGCGCACAACTGTTCCCTGGAGATTTATGCGCATCGTTCAAGCTGTCTTTGGGGTGTTTCACCATTTTGAGCTGGCCCGCGAACTGCACAAGCGAGGCCATCTGGAGCGCATTTACTCGACCTGGCCGTGGGCGCGGCTGGAGCGTGAAGGCTTACCGCACAGCAAAGTCGAGACGTTTCCCTGGATTCACATGCCCGAGTATCTGCTCGCGCGCAGTGGCGTCGATTGGCCCTGGGCGACGGACCACCTGGGCTACGCAAACGCGCTGGCCTTCGACCGTTGGACCGACCGCCGTATCGGCGAATGCGATGCCCTGGTTGCGATTTCGGGCGCGGGACTGCTTACGGGCGAGCGGCTTCAGGAGCGCGGCGGCGTTTTCGTATGCGACCGCGGCTCGACCCACCAGCGCTTTCAGGAGAACATCGTCGCGGAGGAGTACCGTCGTTGGGGCGTCGATCGGGCTGTTTCGGACGAGCGCGATACGGCGCGCGAGGAATTGATCTACGCGCAGGCCGACGCCATCACCGTGCCCTCCAGCGTGTCGGCGCGCAGCTTTGTGGAGATGGGGGTCCCGGCGGAGAAGCTGTCGGTGATTCCCTACGGCGTGCGGCTGGAGCACTTCTACCCGGTCGGTACTCCGGACGCGGACCGCTTCGACGTGCTATTTGCCGGGTCGGTGGGGCTGAGGAAAGGCGTGCAGTACCTGCTGGAGGCATTCGCGCGCGTGCGCCATCCGCGCAAGCGGTTGAGGATTGCGGGTGGTGTGCTTCCGGAGATGAAACAAGTGTTGGGCCGCTTGCCACAGGAGCATGTTGAGTTTTTAGGCAATGTGCGTCAAGCCCGGCTGCGAGAGTTGATGAGCACGAGCCATGTTCTGGTGCTGCCGAGTGTCGAGGACGGCTTTGGCCTGGTGATGGGTCAGGCGATGGCTTGCCACTGCCCGGTGATTTGTTCAATCAATACTGGCGGTATTGACCTCTTTAACGATGGTGTGGAAGGGTTTATTGTCCCCATACGAGATGCGGCTGTGTTGACGGAAAAGATGCAAGGACTGGCCGACGATCCGGTTCGGCAACAGGTGATGGCAGCGGCTGCGCTCGCCCGCGTGCAGACCCTTGGCGGGTGGATCGAGTATGGGGACCGCTGGGAAGAATTGTTGAAGCGACTTACAGGCGCTTAGCCGAGCTCAGTCCCCCGCCGACAAAGTTCACGATTTCGAGCCGGTCGCCGGCTTTGACTGGCATTTGTGGCCATCTGGAGCGAGGGACTATCTCACCGTTGAGCTCGACGGCGATGCGTCCTGGGTGGAGTCCGAGTGCGACGACCACGGCATCGAGCATGGAGGGATCGTCAATGGTTTCAAGCGCTCGGGCCTGGCCGTTCAATTGGATAGTGAAGTTTGAGGTCATGCGTTCTCAGGGGTGTAGGGGACGGCGGTTAGCGGCTAGAGCAAGTTGAGTGGGCCGCGACCCTTCCCTAGTTCAGGAGCTTGACGGAGTGCTTCGGTCACATAGGCTTTGGCGGCGGCGACGGCATCCGGCGGCGCGGCGCCTAGAACCAGCCGGGAGAGCAGCGCCGAGGAAAAGGCGCAGCCGGTTCCGTGGGTGGCGCGGGTGTCGATGCGGACTCCGCTGAAGCAGTGGATCTGACCTGTTGGGGTCAAAAGCGTATCGGTTGGGGGGTCAAGATGGCCTCCCGTAGCGACGATGTGCAGGTGGGGATGGCTGCGGGCCAGAGCGCGGAGAGCTGGCTCGATGTCCGCTCCCGAGGCGATCGGGAGACCAGAAAGCGTCGCCAATTCCGCGATGTTTGGAGTGATCCAATCGACTAGGGGCAACAGGTCGGACTTCATGGCGGCGATACCATCGGGACTGAGCAGGTCCGCTCCAGAGCTGGAACGCATGACGGGATCCAGAACGACGGGTGTTTCTGACTTGTCCCGCAAATAGGCGGCCACTGCGAGGGCGGCTTCGGCGGTCGCGAGCATTCCAATTT
Organism: Terriglobales bacterium; assembly: GCA_038205325.1. GTDB lineage: Bacteria > Acidobacteriota > Terriglobia > Terriglobales > Acidobacteriaceae > Granulicella. The sequence goes on from JBBRCA010000152.1 coordinate 5,607, forward strand.
TGATTCCGGCGGGCGGGAGGTCGGCGTCTAGGTGGCTCAGCGTGTGGGCGATTTGGGCGGAAACCGGGTGGATTTCAACAACGCCCTGGGTGGTTTGGACGGTCAACGCCGTAATGCAGGCGGTCCCGAAGAGGCTATGGGCGGCGAAGACTTGCAGGTCGGCGGTGATTCCGGCACCGGAGGATGGGTCGAAACCCGCAATTGACAGGGCAATCGGCGGCTTCCGGGATGGTGTCGCTGATGTATTCAAGGTGGTTCCGGTAGGCAACGATTCCCCGCCCCTGAAAGCTCTCATTATGAGTTGGGTTGCGTGTGTGATTTCGAGCTTGTTTTTGCTCTCTTATCTGTACCATATCCGGGCCTTTTTTTCAATAGCTAAACGGCTTTTAAATGTTTGACTTAGCTATGCGCAAACGGGGACAATAAGTACATGAATAAGAACGCGCAAAAAGCGGGCTTGAAAAGAATGCCCTCGCCCCGCAAAATCTCAGCCTACAGGACGCATCTGAGTCTGATTGCGATTGCCGTCTGTATGACCGGGCCAGCTATTGCAGTCAGTGTTCCAAAAGACGCTCCGAATACCTCGACAGTGGTGAAACACTCTCGCATCCACACCCAGATTGGCAAGGCCTCCTGGTATGGGGCCAAGTTCCACGGCCGCCGCACGGCCTCCGGCGAACGCTTCAACATGAACGCTCTGACCTGCGCCCACCGGACCCTTCCGCTCGGAAGCTGGGTGCGGGTGACCAATATGGGCAACCAGAAGTCGGTTTTCCTTCGGGTCAATGACCGTGGGCCCGTTCCGGTGAGCCGGGTATTGGACCTTTCCTACGCCGCCGCCCGCAAGTTGGGCATGGTCGGAGCGGGATTGGGCAGAGTCAGGATTGAGCCGGTACAGTCGAATAACGTGGAACTGGCCGCGGCCATGCTGCCCGAGCTCCAGTCCATGCCGCTGTTGCAGCTGGCGTCGACTCCCGCAGGCGCACCGGTTTTGCCTAGGTTCATCGCGGATCGCTAACTCCGTTTAGGCCCTTAGACCCTGTCCTCTCAGCTTGCCTTTGCGTATTTGCGAAGGTGTAATTTTTCCGTGGCGATAACGACATTCGGCTGCGCAGAAAAGCTGCGGGTCTCTCCACTCCGGCGCAAAAAAAGCGCCTCCGGTCGAGATGACAGCCTTTGGGGTGGCGCAAAAAAACGCGCCTCCGGTCGAGATGACAGTTTTTGGGGAGAGCCAAGAGAGATCGTGAACAGGTTCCTATAACTTCTCGAAGAAGTCGCAGGCGGAGCAGGAGATGTATACGCCCGGGGGGTCGGGGGGTTCACGATGCTTGACGGGCTTGTCGTTGCTGGTGGGGTTTGAGCACTTGGGGCAATCTGTGCTCTTCTGGGGGTCCATGACCTTGTTTCGGTCGCCGGTCTTGGCTATATTC
>JBBRCA010000153.1:0-7028 GCA_038205325.1 Terriglobales bacterium
TGACTGAACGCTGCCGGAACTGGACCGCGAGAACCGCAGCGAGCACCATCAGAAGACCAGAGATGCCAGCCGCAAGCAGTAGGTCGAATCTGCGGTCTTTGCGCCAGGGATAAAGGATCGCTTCTTCGGCAACCGCTACGCTGATGACAATAGGAAAGTCCGACAACAATTCATAGGCGAACTGCTTCCTCCGGCCATCGAACGGAGATTCGATTGTGTAGAGCCCGCTGGCAGCGTCCTTCAGGCGGCTGGAAAAAAGCGACGTAGCCGACAGGTCCTTACCCATTACGTTCTGGTTTCGATGGAATAGCACCTTGCCATCGGTCTTCATCAGCATGATCGAACGGAAGTCGTCGGACTCTAGTCCACCGTAGAAGCCCCGGAAATATTCAAGGTCAATGGCGGCAAACACGACGCCGGCAAAAGATCCGTCCGAATGCGAAAGGCGCTGCGTCAAAAGCAGCGTCGGTCTACCGGTGACGCGAGAGATGAGTGGCTCGCTGATCCGTGTGCCGCTGTCCTCTGGGTGCGATTGGTGATACATAAAGTAACCCCGGTCGGCATTGTTCGCCACCGGCACGGTTTCGAATGACGAATACACCCAGCTGCCGCTCTCCGAGAGAACACCGAGCTCGCGCACTTGCGGTACGTTTTTCACGTATTGAGCCAAAAGATCGTTGATTTCCGCGGCTGCGCGCGCCGACCCGTTGGAATGCTGAACATACTGCTTTGCGCCGAACAGTGCCAACGCAACGGCACCGAAGGTCTTCGAGGCATGCTGCGCAAGCGAATGCGTCAAGCCTTGCGTATCTGAACCCGCCTTCGCCAACGCAGCAGCCCGCTCTTGGGCCGACTTCCAGACGATCAGGCTCCAGATGCTTGCCAGCGTAAAGCAGAGAAGCACCGCGATTACGGTTAATGGCGACTTGACGATCCTGGGCACGGCGGTGGTCCTTGTTCGCCGGTCAAGTTCTGCGACCTGTCTGAACGTCGAGTTTCCGATTCTTCAATTAAGCCGGATTCCAAGGCCCACCGTTAATTTGAGGCAAATGCCGCCCATCTTGTTGTTCATTGCCAAAGGCCGCGAAGCGGCGATCGAAGGGTGCCAACGCCACCTGTGGCCTGCTACAAAAAACTCGGAGCTAAATAGCCCACTTCTTTGAAAATGATCTATTCGGCGGCGTTCTTAAGATCGTCGCGAGGTACTACTTCAAAGGCGGCGATTGCGTTTCGACCATTAGCCTTGGCTTGGTACAGTGCTTTGTCAGCGTTTCGCATGAGTGCGTCGATTCCCGACATGCTCGCGGTTGCCGACGCGATTCCAATGCTCGCCGTCACACGGAAACTTACTTTTTCAAACCCATGTATTTCGGCTGCGATGCAGTTTTGAATCCGGAGTGCTACTCGCCCTGCTTCCGCGAGTCCCGTTTCGGGCAGAAGGATGGCAAACTCCTCGCCCCCAAGACGACCGATGACGTCGGAGGCGCGTTTTCCATTCGAGCATGTTCGGGCAACAGCCCGAATTACATCATCGCCCGTTGCGTGACCGAACCTGTCGTTGACAGACTTGAAGTGATCGATATCCAGCATCAACAGCGTCAGCGGCCGGTGATATCGCTGGAACCGGTCTAACTCCGCCTTTGCGCTCGTAAGGAAGTGACGGCGATTAAATAGACCAGTCATAGAATCCGTTGTAGCGAGCAACTGCAGGTGTTCGGCGGTGCGGACCAGATCGGTGACATCATAGTAGGTCAGCATGCGCTGCCCGCTTGCAAGTCTCGTGCAATGCGCGCGGATGGTTTTTCCGTCGATGGTTTTGATATCTGTAGGCCGTGGCTCGCCTGAGCGGATCGCAATTAACCTCGCGCTAACCAGCGCTTCTGCCTCGTCCGGTGAAACATCAAAGATGAGCTTCGTATGCTCCATGATTTTCTCAAGGGGCGTTCCTAACCGCGATTCATCTTCCGGAATGCTCCATATCCTACGCGCTTTTTGATTGATGAATTCCAGGCGCATATCGGAATCAAACAGCATGACGCCGTCTTCGACACAGTCCAACGCGCTGGTTAGCGTTTTCAACCTGTCAGAGTGCCGGACAATGTCTGTGACGTAGGTGTAGGTCAGAACCCTGCCTCCATTGGGAAGGGCCGCGCACTGAAAGCGGACGACGTGACCGTCCGTAAGACGAAGGTCCATAGGAGCGACGTCGCCGGCATTCACAAGCTCAACTCGTGAAGCAACATAATCGTCTAGATCGTCTGCGGGCACCTCGTAAGCACGCGTGTCGCGCCCGTGGTACATCAGCGCGACAAATGGAACTCCGGCATCTGCCTTCGCGTCCGGCAGCTTCCACATTCGCCTAAACGCCTTGTTGATAAACTGGGCTTTGAGACCAGCGTCTAGAAGCACCACTCCGACGTCTACTTCATCGAGCGATTCCCGCAACGCGAGGAGTCGACCACGCAAGAACTCCTGTGGGTTTTGCGGGCGCTGCTCTGGATTCGCTACCGAAATAACGAAAGAGACGCCAATCCGATTGTCGGATTGCCAAGCCAGTTTGCATGGTCTCTGCTCGGGGCTACCATGCACTGTGAGCAGGAAGCGGTCGGGCACGTCGCGCGTGCTTTCCACCTGCACGCAAGCGCCCGCATCGGAGAGATTTCGTACAACACAGTCGATCACCGACTGGCCGAAATTCCAAACTATCTTGCCGGCCAGAAGCGTGCGCCTAGGTTGATCTGAGACTTGCTTGGGCATAGACCCTCCACCAATCCGATGATGGACGGCCGCGGTGTGGTAACTGTAAACTTTGCCTTCTCAATTAGCAGCATTGCTTAATAGTCCATTGCGGTCCGCGGCTTTGGTAGGAACGGGCGATGCGGCAGTTTCACAACACGCATCTAACTGTGGGCGTGGGCTCCGGACGATCCCCGCGCTCGCGACTGTTGTCGCCGTGGAACCTCATTCGAGTGGCCGGCGGTGTTTATGTTGTTAGCGATTCCTGGCCTCGTTGCTGCATCTGTGAACTTCATGGCCATTCCGGCTGAAAACATAGATGCGCGGCCCTCCCGACGGGCGGCACCATAGAAACGTCGCTTATGATTGCCGACTCTGCATTACAGCGATTTGCATGTTCGCCTTGATACCGTTCCTTTCCGGAAAGCAGCAACCGACCAGGCCGCACCGCGTGTCCCCGATGGGGCCGCGACTATAGATGATGACACGGCTGCGATGGGTCGCGCTATTCAGAAGGAATCATCGAGGTCCAGATAGGTCCAGTGGACCATGACCCGGTCTTTCAACCCATCCCACCGAACGCGGACTTGCGCACCCGTCTTGGAAATGCCGACCACAACACCTCCCCGCCCGGGCTTTTTCGATCGTTGCTTACCGGCTTCGCTGAGACGCACGCGCGCTCCTACTCGAAATCGCTCAGCGCCGCGGAAATGATCGCTGTTTGGGGGCCCCATCTCTTTCCTAGTTGCCGTGTGTTGCCACTTCTCCAGAGCGCATATACCTCAACTTTCCGATTCGATCTTTCCTGTCCCGGATCCACATGTGCCCAGCCGCGATACGGTCGGTGTCACTGCGCGCTGCCTTCGAGGCCTATGAGTTGCTGCGCTGACGGGGCCCGAATCCAAGATAAAGCGCCGCAAGCTTGAAACCGCTGCGGGATCGCGTCAGCTTGGCTTCATCCGCCGGCTGCGCCAGACTGGCGCTTTGAACACCTTGCCTCCGTACTGCTTGACCGCAAATTCCGAGTCTTGCGCGGGGCGCTTATCCCTCGTGAGAATAGCTGAATGTCGCGACGTCCTCAAAGTTTCTGCTGCGTGCGGTTCTTGTGGTCGCAATTCTTTGAACGCTTGCGCAGATATTCAAGTACCTGGGTGCATAGAGACGAGCACAAAGCCAAAACCCCGCCGCGAAGCCAAACCAACGCGACGGGGCTCAGGGTTATTCATCTCGAAAGGCTGAGGTAATTTCGAGACCAGCGACAAATACCTTGTAAGTTCTTAAAGAGCCGTTCTGTCACGCAGCACCGCCGTCCTAATTCCGAAAGCTACAAACGCTAACCATTGACTGCAGTCAGCATTTTGTTCACCACCGCGTTAAGCGATCCGCGCGCGGCGATTTGCAAAATCACCGTCATAAAACCAAGACGGGGCAGCGATGGTGAGTAAAAAAGCGAAAGCGAGAGAACAACTCGACGGCTTCAACTTCGCAAAAATGCTAAAGGGCGGCGTCATCAACATGGCTGCGGCGGCCGCATCATTTGCAGCTGTCTATGCCTTTCTCAGGGGCGTGCGAGCACTGGTCTGATTACGCGGCGGCAGGCGAGCCAGCGGCCGACACCGCCCGCATATCAAGTGGTCGCTCAACGAGCTGAAAGACGCTAGCTTGGCGTCGGGGTAGGAATTTGCCGCGGGGAAACTCAACGTTCACGCGCTGCCTGCCCTGCTCATCGTCTAGCGTCGAGATTACCCGGCCGATTTGCCTTCGAAGCAGCGTTTCTGCAGACCACGCCAGTGTCCCGGGCGCAATTTTGACGAGGTCGCCAACCTGCAAATGGGTGTCAGCAGGTGTCTGGCGAGTGGTATCCACATCCATCGCGCTGTTGAACGCAATCATAGCTCAGCCCTCTCCTCACTAAACCCAGCGAGCAACGCGAAAGTTCGTATGCGGGACATTCGCCGCAAGGTTTCCTCAAGCCGATCAGTGAAGCAAGTTGTTTCTCAAGCGTTGGCAGAAGCCGATCCGCTTTGTGCGTCAACCCTGTCGGACGACGCTCGCACTTGCGAAGCGGCTTCGTCGCGATAGGTCTAATGTCCGCTTCGTCGATGGTGATCAAGTAGAGGATAGGTAGGCGGCCCCTCAGTTTCTCGCATAGCATTGCCTTCACCGCAGGCGGCGAGAGCACGCCATCGAAGTTCCAACCGGTACGTTGGCAGCGGCCGTTTGCTCAGCAGCAGCATCGTGGCATTGCCCCGGAATTGGGACATCCCCTCAACGAGGTGAAAGCTTTTCACGCTGAGCGGACAGATCTCCCACGGTAATGCGCGTCGTGGTGGGGCCGCTTTCATCCAATACAAGCCCCGAAACCGGTCAATACGAAGCGTCGCGAGCCTCATCGCGGAACTTATTGCCTAATGATCCTGTTGTTGGCGCACATCCATCCAGTTCAGGAGGAAAGTCATGGCGACTGAAACTCGCGAAACAACTGCTCTCATCGGTAGCGACAAGATCGAAGGCACGGCGGTCTACGGTGCTGACGGCAACAAGATTGGCTCCATCGAACGGGTCATGATCGAGAAAAAGAGTGGTAAGGTGTCCTACGCCGTGCTGAGCTTCGGCGGCTTCCTCGGCATCGGTCACGACCACTACCCGCTGCCTTGGCCAAAGCTGAATTACGATACGTCGCTCGGTGGTTACCGGATCGACATCACCCAGGACCAGCTTTCCGGTGCGCCGAGGTACGGCCAGAATGACACTTGGGACTGGGAGGACCGCACTCGCGCGAAAGGCGTCAACGCACACTACGGCGTGGAGTGGGGCGCGTACTAACAGCCCTCCGGGCGAGGTGTTTAAGGAAATTCTCGGAATCGTTGCGGTGTCAGCCCTTCTGTAGGCCCGTTCCGGCCGAAGAGCTACGTACCGTTCATCGCGAACGCCTCGCCCGGCTCCGCGAACGGAGCATCGTTGGGCTCAATACGCCCCCATATCCTTCTGCCATTCCACTTCCGATCAGCCTCAGCAAAGTCTCTGACCCATCTGCCGCTTGGTACTTCAGATCCCGTCGAAGGCTCGAAATACCCAACGTGCTCCACGGACGGGAGGAAGCGAAGCTGCATCAGTCGGCTGGTGGCATCGTCCATGAACGTAAGCCTCTTTGAACGGCCACTGGCCGTGCCCTGAGCACGCTCACGCAAAGATCATGCCGATCCTCTTTTCTCGTCGCCAAACGACGGTGCAGGCTCGCCGTGTTCGATCTGCCAAAAAGTGAAGGGTGAACCGCTCCGGAATTCCGAGAGGGCTTACGACCTCCAGGAGCGCGCCGGTGGCCGAGAGATTCTTGATAGTGCAATCTATCGAGCCGCCGCCGAACTCTATCGCGCCGGTCTTGAGCACGCGTTGGCGCGAGTCTGCTCTCTTGTCCGACATAGTCACCTCGAGCAGGGGCAACAGGACGTCCGCGCGATCCTTTTATCATTGGACCGTCGGTTGTGGAACTGCGCCAGTTTCGGTGCACGCCCCCGGTAGCCCGTTCCGGTCCCGGACAATTTGGAGGCTGGCAACCTGCGCTTGAGCCCGGCGTCTGCAACGCGAGTCAACGAAGGAACGGCGGTTACGCTTACCGGACCCGCTAACAGAAACAATATGGCAGACGGCCTCGCGACACGGCACGAGTTGAAGCCGCCGGTCGCCAAACACGCACGCATCCAGACGAGGCAGACACTGAAGGCCGGCCTCGTCGACTCTTTTATCTGATCCGCCAAGCATCACGCAGTCGTCTCCTGCGCGCCATGATCGCACGCGGAGGCAAAATCTCTGGACCAAGCTCCTGTCGTACTTTAAGCGGCCGCGATTTCGCCGTCGAGGTCCGCTTCGGTCAGGACCCGATTGCGTCCCTGGCGCTTGGCGAGGTACAGCGCGCGGTCGCAGCGCTCGATCATGCTCTCGGCGGACTCGCCCATCTGGAATTCGGCGATGCCGGCCGAGATCGTGACGGACGCGATTTCCTCGCCGGTGACCCGGCGACGGATACGGCGCTCGGCGATCGCGCAGCGGATACGCTCGGCGATCATCCGGCAATTCTCGAGGCCAGTGCCGGGAAGCACGACCATCAACTCCTCGCCGCCATAACGCGCGGCAAGGTCGCCTTCGCGGACATGCTCGCGCAGCACTGCCCCGATCAGCTTGAGCACCTGGTCGCCGACCTGGTGGCCGTATGTGTCGTTGAACGACTTGAAGTGATCGACATCGATCATGAATGCGCTGAGAGGATCGCCGCTCTCCATGGCGCGGAGCTG
>JBBRCA010000154.1:0-7014 GCA_038205325.1 Terriglobales bacterium
CGGCGAGGCCAGTGCGGATCTGCGCGGCGCGCTCTGTGGGGAGATAGATGTAGGCTTCGAGGTCCTTGTTCTCGTCCACCGTGGTGAGCTGGGTGGTTTGAGAAACGTAGTCGCCGAGACGGACTGGGATGTCGCCGACGATGCCGGCGAAGGGCGCGCGGATCTGGTAGTAGGAGAGTTGTTGTTTCTGCGTATTGGTGAGGGCGCTGGCGGAAGCGAGCGCGCCGCGCGAGTTTTGAAAGGATTGCACGGCCACATCGTAGGCTTGCTTCGAGATGATGCCCGCGTCGAAGAGCGCCTTCTGGCGGGCGACGTCGGCCTGGTTGTATTGGTAAGTCGCCCTCTGTTGCTGCTCGGTGCCTTGTTGAGCCTGGACAGTCGCGACCTGCTTCAGCGGGTCGATCTGCATCAGAGCCTGGCCGGCCTTGACGGCATCGCCGGATTTGACGAAGATGCGGGTGAGGTTGCCGTCCACCTGCGGCTGCATGGTGGCGGAACGGCGGCTCTTGATGGTGGCGACGTAGGTGTCGGTGGTGGGCACGGGGGAGTCGGCGACCGCGAGGACCTGCACGGGCATGGCCTGCGGCGGGGGAGCGGCAGGCGGCGCTGGCTTGCAGCCGGACAGCATCAGCATGGCCGCCGCGATAGCTGTCACACAGCGCGAAGGTCGGCGGAGGGCGGAAGATTTCATGAGTGCTGGAGGCTCCTGAGAATAATGTCAGTGCTTTGGATGAACAAAGGGTGGCAAGGACGCGGATTTTTTTTACCGCAATTTACAATGGTTCTAAGATGACTGCACCGACCACCGACACCGTTGCGCCAGAAGAAGCAGGCCAAGCGGCCGCGTACACGCGCAACCGGCCCTATCTTTCCGAAGTGCTGGTCAACGACCGGCTGACCGGGCCGGACTCTGAAAAAGAGACGATCCATATTGAGTTGGCGCTGGATGAGGGCATGGCGTACACGCCGGGCGATGCGGTGGGCATCTTTCCGACCCATCGCGACGCAGCGATCGATGCGGTGCTGAAGGCGCTGTGTTTTAGCGGGGCCGAGCGCGTGCTGGATCATTCCAAAATGGAGATTTCGCTGGACGAAGCGTTGCGCACGCGGTTGAGTATCGGAAAATTGGCGCGCGGCAGTCTGAACCAGTTTGCGAAGCTGTGTGGCGACAATCCGCCGGAGGCTTTGAGGGCGCTGCTGGGTCCGGAAAACAAGGCGCGCGCGGAGGAGTATGTGTGGGGGCGCGAGTTTGTCGATCTGGCGCGAGAGTTTCCGGGCATCGTGACGGAGCCGCAACAATTGTTCAATATTTTGCAACGCCTGACGCCGCGCATGTACTCAATCGCATCGAGTCAGGCCGCGCATCCGACCGAGGTGCATACGACCGTGCGCGTGCTGCGTTACAACACGCATGGGATGGAGCGCCAGGGGATTTGCTCGGGGCATCTGGGCGAACGCTCTCCGGTGAGTTCGACGATGCCGATTTTCTTGCACGCGAACACGGCCTTCCGGCTGCCCGAAGACCCGAACGCCCCGATCGTCATGATTGGGCCAGGCACGGGGATCGCGCCGTTTCGCGCGTTTCTGGAAGAGCGCCAAGTGCGCGGAGACAAGGGCGATAACTGGCTCTTCTTCGGTGAGCAGCGGGCGGTGTCGGATTATTTGTACAAAGACCAATTCCTTGCGATGGAGAAGGACGGTCTGCTGACGAAGTTGCACACCGCGTTTTCGCGCGACCAGGGCAAGAAGATTTACGTGCAGGATCGGATGCAGGAGAACTGTTCCGAAATATACGCGTGGCTGGAGCGCGGAGCGTATTTTTACGTCTGCGGCGATGCGACGCGCATGGCGAAAGATGTGGAGTCTTCTCTGCTGGATTGCATTGCTAAAGGATCCAACGGGACGCTGGAAAATGCGGCGGAGTATCTGGCGGCGATGAAGACGCAGAAGCGGTATCAGCGGGATGTGTATTGAGTGCTTGTTCACGATCTCTGTTAGGCCCGTGTCATCTCGACCGAAGGCGCGTTTTTTTGCGCCGTAGTGGAGAGACCCGCAGCTTCTCCGCGGCCGAACATCCTTGCCACTACGGAAAATCTACAGGTCTCTCCACTACGCCTTCGCAAATGCGCGAAGGCTCCGGTCGAGATGACAGGGTCTACGGATGTAAACAGATCGTGAACCAGACTCATAAAGATAGTGGTAGAGGTGGTTCGGACTATGCTTCTACCAGCCCATAACGGCGTTGCCATTGGTGTTTGAGACGAGCCCAGACAGCGTCAATTTCGGCGCGGTCCATTGGATCGCGGGGGCCTGCGACGAAATGGGCGGCTTCGGTTTTCGCGAGTTCAAGCAAGTCGCGGTCGCGGGCGAGGTTGGCGACGCGGAGATCGGGCAGGCCCGCTTGGCGCGTTCCGAAGAACTCGCCGGGACCGCGCAGTTGCAGGTCGAGCTCGGCCAACTCGAAGCCGTTCTGCGTGCGCACCATGGCGTCGAGGCGCTGTTCGGCTTGCGGTGAAATGCTGCTGCCGGTGAGCAGCACGCAATAGCTTTTGGCTGTGCCGCGACCGACGCGCCCGCGCAACTGGTGCATCTGCGCGAGGCCGAAGCGCTCGGCGTGCTCGATGACCATGACCGTCGCGTTGGACACATCGACGCCGACTTCGATCACAGTGGTTGCGACCAGCACATCGATTTCACCGCGCTTGAAGCGGGCCATGGCGACGTCCTTTTCATCGGCTGTCATGCGTCCGTGCAGTAGGCCGAGCCGCAGTCCGTTGAGCGCGCCGGTGCGCAGTGCGTCGTACATTTCGGTGGCGGAACGGAGCTTCGGCTTGTCGGCGAAAAGCGACGCTTTCGAGGTGGCCTTTCTTTTTAGGTTGTCATTCCGCAGCGCAGCGGAAGAATCTGCTTTTCTTGTCGAAGCACCGATACGCTTGCTAACTTGCTGATTCACCGACTCACTAACAGGCTCCTCCTCCTCCCTCGCGAAGTCCAACTCAGGCTGATCGTCTTTTGCGCCTTCGATGATGGGGTAGACGATGTAGGCCTGCCGACCCGCGTCTACTTGTTTGCGCACAAAGGCCCAGACTTCGGCGGAGCGCTCTTCGGTCATGCGGCGCGTGACGATAGGCGTGCGGCCGGGGGGAAGCTCATCGATAACGCTGGCTTCGAGGTCGCCGTAGAGCGTCAACGCGAGCGTGCGCGGGATGGGGGTTGCGGTCATCACGAGGACGTCGGGTTCGAAGACCTGATCGGACGCTGCGGAACTTATCTCAGGAGACGATGGGCCATCCAAAGATAGGGCACGCGAAGATGGGGCAGCCGGAGATTTCGGTTTGCGCATGAGCTTGAAGCGTTGTTGGACGCCGAAGCGGTGTTGCTCGTCGACGATGACCAGGCCGAGGTTGTCGAAGTCCACTTTCTCTTCGACGAGCGCGTGGGTGCCGAGGACGAGGTCGGCTTCGCCTCGGAAAATGCGGGCGTGGGCTTCGCGCTTGGACCGTGGGACGAGCGAGCCGGTGAGCAGCGTGATGCGGTAGGGTCCGCCGGTGCGCGGCGAAACCGCATCCGCCAACAGCTTGCGCGCATACAAGTAGTGCTGCGTGGCTAGGATTTCAGTGGGGGCCATCAACGCCGCCTGGTAGCCGTTTTCTATCGCCACCAAAGCCGCTTGCAGCGCAACGATGGTCTTGCCGCTGCCGACATCGCCCTGCAACAGGCGGCGCATGGGGCGCGGCGCGCGCATGTCGGAGACAATTTCGCCGAGCACGCGCTTCTGTGCCGCAGTGGGCTTGAAAGGCAAGACTTGCTTCAGTGCCGCGCGGACTTTTTCGTCCGTAACGAAGGCCGTGCCGGCGCGTTCGCGGAGCCTTCTTCTCTTCAACTCCAAACCCAATTCGAGATACCAGAACTCTTCAAAGATAAGTCGCTTGTGCGCAGGCGTGCGGGCGGACATCAGCTCGATCATCGACGTTCCTGCGGGAGGGAAGTGCAGGGCTTCGAGCGCGGCCATGCGCGAGGGCAGGCCGAGGCGTTCGCGCAGGGCGCGGGGCAGGGTTTCTTCGGGGTGTGCGCCAGATTCGGTGAGATCGCGGAAGACCGTCCACATCACGCGGCGCAGCCAACGCGAGGTGAGCTTCGCGCCCCATGGGGTTTTGCCGCCGAGCGACTCGTACACCGGGACGATGCGGCCCATTTCAAGCATGGTGAACTCGGCGTCTTCGCCCGTCGCGCTGGCGTCGGGGAGTATTTCGAAGGTAGGCTGAATCATCTTGAGGCGCGAGGAGCCAACGGCCGCGCCAGGCGCATTGCCGCTGCGCGAGCCTTCAAGCTTGCCGTAGAGAGCGACCATCTGCCCCGCGCGGAACTTGTCCCGCAGATACGTTCCGTGAAACCACATGCACTTGACCGATTGCAGGCCCTGGCCGACGGTCATCTCGAAGATGGGCGCGCTGCGTGTCTTGAGCAGCACCGTTCCGCGGACTTCGCCGATGATGCTGGCGGTTTCGCCGGGCTGGAGTTCGCCGATGGGCTTAGGGTGAAGGCGGTCTTCGTAGCGGAAGGGCAGATGGTAGAGCAGGTCTTCGATGGTTTCGACGCCGCGCTCGGCGACGCCCGCGGCAACACGTTCGCCGACCCGCTTGACGAACTTTACCGGGGTTGAAAGCTCCATCCGCATGTTTCGATGCTACCCCGCGCGGCCCGCAGAATGTCCCTCATCGGCCAGCGCCGACTTCGCTTGCATGTTATGTGTCACGGCTGAAGCCGCGACCTATCGTTTGTCGACTGCGGGCAAGGGCAACAGCGATTGGGAGGACGCAAAGGTTTCGTTAGCGTTTCCTGCCATCAGTGCTTGATGGCCCACATCAGCCAGCTTGCGGCGATGGTGAGACCGACGAAAAGCACGAAGCAATACGCGCCAAAACGCATCATCATCTTTGGCTCGGCGCGCTGCGTGATGCCAAAGACGACCGACGTGAAGAGGGCGAAGACCAGGACGGCGCTGAAGTGGGTGAGCATTTACGACGCCTTCCTTCCGTTGGCCAGAGAATGCGCGTCGACCGCCGAGATCAGGTTCAGCAAGCCGGCGACGACGATGAACTTCGTGCCCCAATCGCCGATCGTGATGAGCACCGTGGTCGCGCCCCAACCGAAGATGTGCGCGAGGGCGAAGAGCGCGCCGAGGCCGAGCTGGCCTGCGAACCCTAGCATGTCGAGGATTTCGCCGCTGTTGGGCGTGTAAATTTTGCCTTGCATGCCGAGGCCGACCAGGAACATCCCGAGGACCGAAACGAACAGCAGGCCGCCGCGAATGTATTTGCCGATAAAAATGTGCCCGGCACCGGGAATAAGCCAGCCGAGCAGCAGGGCCAGCAGCGGGCGGCTGGATTTTTCGCCGGGGACGCGGCGGTCGATTTCCGTGGGAGTCGCGATTGGCATCGTTGTCGATTCTATCAGTGTGTGTCTTACCCGTAGGCGTTCCAGCCCTGCAATAAATTGCGGGTGTTCACAAACGAAAAAGCGTGCCGGGACAATCCGGCACGCTTCGATTCGTGCAATCCATGCAATCCAGCAGCTACTGGTTGTAGTTCACTTCTTCGCCCTCTTCCACGCCGTAGCGGCGCAGCAGGTTGGGCAGGTTCTGCGAGAAAGCGGCCCGCGGCATGACCGCGTCGCAGCCCGCCTCGACGGCCTTGGCCTTCAGGTCGCCCTGTAGGTGCGAAAGGAAGCCGATGATCGAAACTGTCTTCTTCAGCTTGGTTTTGAGCTTTGGAATCAGTGTGAGCGGCTTGGCGTTGATGTTGTTCAGGTCGAACACGATCAGCGTCGGCTTGTTTTCATCCGCGCCGCCAGTCAACTCGGCGACGGCATCCTTCTCGTTCTTGATGAACGAGACTTTCACGCCCTGCTTGCGGGCCGTTTCCTGGATCTTCGCGGTAAAGAACAAGTCTTCGATGAAGAAATAGATGTGGGTCTGCGCGTTCTCGGCAATCGGAATTGCGCGCGGCATGGAGTGGTCGATAGGTTGAGAATCGCCGTGGTGGCGATGCCCTTTGCGCCCACCGAACGCGGCGCCATTCATCTGCACGGTGGACTGCGACGGGTCGGAAAAGTTGCCGTTCACCTCGCGATAGCTGTGGTCCATGGGGCCGACAAAGCCTCCGCGCTCCTTGCGCGGGCCCTGTTTGCCCTTGCGCTTGAAGCCGCCGCCGTTGCCACTTCCACTTCCATAGTTGGTGCCATTGTTCTGCGCGAAGCCGTTCTGGCCGCTGCCGCCATTGCCCGCGTCGGCGCGGAAGTCGTTGCCGGGATTCTCGTTGCGGGCCGTGCCTGGTCGGCGCTCGCGGTCGCGGAATTTCTTCTTCCAGCGCTTGCCTGCGGTGCCCTGACCCTGTCCCTGGGGCTGACCTTGAGGCTGCTGAGTCGCGCTCTGGCGACGCTGGTGCGCAGGCGCGGCAGCAGCGGCCAGCGCGAGGCTTTCGCCCGCCATCACGACGGGTGCCCCCGGTGCGGGAGATTCGCTTTCGCTTGCCCCTGCGCTATCGGTGTTACCGGGACCGTCTGCTTTGCCTTTACGCTTGCGGCGGCGGCGGCGACTGCTCTTGGACTGCCCTTGACCATGCGGCGTAGATTCGCCTGAGGCATTGCTTTCGCCATTCCCAGATTCCTGGTTGCCCAAGTCCTCGTTGCCAAAGTCCTGGCGACCGAACTCGCGGTTTCCAGAGTCGCGGTTTCCAAAATCTTCGCTTCCGAAGTTCTGGTTTCCACGATCGTCGGCCGCGCTTTGTGACGTCGCATCCCCTACATTTTGCTGTGACATGTGTGCTTTTAGTTCCCCTTACAATTGGGTACAAGACCCTATCGACAAACGACCGTGCGCGCACTTGCCAGCCCTTTTTGTGAGCGGACATTCGGCCCGGAATTTCAGTGTCGGAAAAAACAGTCTCAAGTGCGACTCAAAGGCTTTCTGACTTGGCTGCCCGCGCAAGACGCCGGAATGACCCGCGCCCTGCT
>JBBRCA010000155.1:0-6934 GCA_038205325.1 Terriglobales bacterium
TCTCGCCCAGAGGGCGGAAACCGTGCAGAGTATAGACGCTCCAACCGGGCTTCGGGCCGGCGGTCAGACTCCAGTAGAGCGGCGCTTGCCAGCCCTCGGCGCGCATCATGTCCCAGCCCTCGGAGAGCCAGAGTTCCGGCCTGGAGTAGCCGTCCTCATCGATGAAGTCGAGGTACTCCGCGCAAGTGACCAGGCGAGAGGCGAGACGAAAGGGCGCAATGTACACCGGATGGCGCGGAGTTTCGTTGTCGAAGGCGAAGCTCTCAATAGCACCAGGGTCGGGCGTGACGCCAACATCGACGACGCCCGGTCGACCGAGATCGCCGGGCGTAAACCCGACCCAATCGAGCGGCGGCGCAATCGCTTCTTCGCGTGAGACGGTAGAGGGGGATATGTAGGCGGGGTGCAGCGGGTTGGTAAAGAGCGCGTGCTTGATGTCGGTGGCGACGAGTTCGAGATGCTGCTGCTCGTGTTCTAGGCCCAGTGCGATGCGGCGCAGGGCTTCGTCCTCGGGAGTCCTTTCGAGCAGGCGCGCAATTCCCGCGTCTACGACTTCGCGATAGGCGAATATCCGGTCCAGCGGAGGGCGCGAGAAGGAAGCGCGGAGCTTTTTCTCCGGCATGTCGCCCAGCGATTTGTAGTAGCTGTTGAAGAGCCACAGGAAGTCGGCGTCGAAGGGCCGGTAGCCCGCGACGAACTCGCGCAGCACGAAGGTTTCAAAGAACCACGAGGTATGCGCGAGGTGCCATTTTACCGGCGAGGCTTCCGCGCAGGACTGCACCATGAGGTCTTCGGGCGTGAGCGGCGCGCAGAAGTCCGTCGTGGCGGAGCGGACCGTCCGAAAGCGCGCGAGCAGCGCGGCGGCAGAATTTCCAATGGCGTTCTGGGTCAACATGCAGAATCTCCTTGCCAGAAGGGGCAACCCCGATTCGGTGCGGCATGCCAGTGCCTTGAGAGGCAAAAGCTGGGCAAGCGTGGGTCGTACGTACTCGGATAGTGTTTTATAACCGAAGGACGCTGACGAGGTGTTGGATGAATGTGCAACGAATACGGTTGCTATTTTGAGTGCAATTCGTGGCACCTGTGGTTTATGCAGATACAGATGCCCGGTGCGCACAAAGACAGAGAGAGGAATTGTTGCCGTTGCGACGGCGTGCGCTTTGGGCGACGGTGCAGGAGCAGGGGGAGCAGTCCGTGGAGCGAGGACAGTTTGCGGGCATGCAGCGCGTGGGGCGAACGGTGACCGCCGGTTCGGGTGATGCCGTCCCGGTGAACCAATCGTCTATTCCATCGTCGAATTTGCTCTAGCGCTTGACGGCGCTTATGTGGTAGGAGCATTATTGAAGCCATCCGCATTTCATCGGAGGTGTCGTATGCGTCCTCGTGCGTTACTACTGGCCCCGATTGCCAGCTCCTTACTTCTCTTTCCTTTGCTTGCAAGTCCGCCCCGGGCTCGCGCTCAAGCGGAGGCTGTTTCGCCTCAGGAGCGCGCGTCGTTTCATCGCGATCCGCAATGGTTGGTGATCGCGCCGCACCTGCCCGATCCAAAGACGGCCAGCGCGGCGCAACTGGAAATGGCGGCTGATGTGTTGCGGGCGCGTAGATTTCCGGAAGACGCGCTCGACTACTACGGGTACGCGATCGCGCGTGGGGGGCCGGTCAGCAATCTGCTGAACAAGATGGGCATTGTGCGGCTTGAACTGCACCAGACTGCGCTGGCCCATGAGTTGTTCCAACAGACCGTGCGCGCCAAGAAGAAGGACGCACCCGGTTGGAACAATCTCGGCGTGACCGAATATGTCGACAAGCGGTTCAAGAACGCCATCAGTGACTATCGCCGCGCGGCCAAGCTGGACAAGACTTCGGCGGCATTCCGCTCCAACCTGGGCATGGCGTACTTCGAGAATGGCGACATTGAGAGCGCGCGCAAGGAATTTGCTGCGGCGTTAGTGATCGATCCTCACACCTTTGAACGTCGCGACTCCGGCGGCATGACGGCGCAGGTGGTCGGGACGCAGAACTACTCGCAACTGGCGTTCGAGATGGCGAAGATTTACGCGCGGCGCAACGACGATGCTGAGACGCTGCTGTGGCTCGCCAAGGCCACCGAGGCCGGATTCGACACGCGGCACGAGATGGTACAGGATGTGGCGTTGCGCCCGTATGCTCGCGACCCGCGGGTGCTGATGATGCTTAAAAACGCACAGCAGATGAAGATGCGTTCCGTGGCCACGACAGCTCCCACGAAAAGCCTGGGGGCTGCGGGCGAAGAGCGGCACATCGACTAGTCATCATTTGGGCCGGTTCACTGTATTCGCACCGTGCCATCGATGACTTTAATGCAGCGGCCTGCCAGCCGCACTGCGTCACCGTGCACCTCGATGCGAAGCAAGCTCGGACGCTTCATCTCGTAGCCCTGTTCAATCGTTGTCGTTACGCCATCCTTAACTAATCCATGCCTAACCAACTGGCATGCCAGTGGGCCGGCGGCGGTTCCAGTAGCGGAGTCTTCTACGATTCCAACGGTCGGGTTGAAAAATCTGGCGTGAGCAGTCGACGAAGGCGATACTGGATCCAGGCAGAACAAATAGCAACCTTCTCCGCCAACAACCTTAAGCAACTTCGCAAGTCGTTGACCATCTGGATTGGCGCGAACAATAGATGCTCGGGCATGAACCGGCACAATCAGGTGTCCTGCTCCGGTGGAAACTACCTGCGCCGGAAACAACTGTGGCAGCAGGTCGGCTTTCACCAGTCCCAGAGATGCCGCCAACTCAGCAACGTCTTCGCAGATGTTGCCGAACACTGGCGGCGACTGCGTCAAGATCACGGATTCAATCTGCTGCCCTTTGCAATGGACCTCTACAGGCAGAAGACTATCCCCAATCTCCTGAATGAAGTTATTGCGACCGTCGCTGAGATTCAGCTTTCCCGACTCCGCCAGCCACCACCATGCGCCGAGCGAATTGTGGCCCGCGCCGAAAATCTCATGTCCCGCAGCGGTATAGGAACGCAGGCGCCAATCCGCAGATTTACGGCTCGCACGCACGATAAACGTCGTCTCTGCCTGGTTGAATTCGGCCGCGATGCGTTGCATTGTTGAATCATCTAGCGCATCGGCTTGCGGAACGACGGCTAGCGGATTGCCAGCCAGCGGATGTTCAGCGAAAACATCGACAAAAGAAAACGGGATTTGCATGTTTGCTCTCCTCATCCTAAGAAACGGTTGCGTGCAGACCTTAAAACAATCCCCTGTATAGTGCATCGATCTCGTAAAAATGCCCATCGCCCCAGCGCTTGAGACGGCCAAAATGCTCCCTGAACCCAGTAAAAATTGTCGGCGTCTCATCACTTATTCCATGCGGCATCGCACGTTTCCAAGCGTCGGTTGCTATTTTTGACTCGGTGATCCGATGACATAAAACCGGACAAAATCTGCTGTGCTCTAACGGGTGGCTTGCTTAGGTTTGCCACTATCACTCGTAACAACTGGGCCCCTAGGTCAGGCCATGCGCCTCGCCCTTGGCGGCCGTCGCTTCTTCCACCGGCTCGGTCGGTCGTCCCACCTGCGCCTGCGCGTGAGCGCTAGCTTCGAACTCGTCCAATTGCTCTTCCGCCCAACTACACAATTCCGTCAACGGACGATTGATCGTTTTTCCAAGAAGTGTGAGGGAATATTCAACTTTTTGTTCACCCACTTTATTCGCCTCTCTTGCAACAAGGCCGTCCTTTTCCAGGCTGCGCAGCGTCTGTGTCAACATTTTCGGGGAGACGCCTTCAATCCTGCGCAGCAAGTCGTTATATCGCTGGGTTCCGCTGTCCAAAGCAAAAATGATCAACACTTTCCATTTCGACGCGACCATGTCCAACGTCCTTCTGGTGGCGCAGTCTTGAAGCAGAACATCGGAATCTGTATCTCGTCGCATGAACTCACTTTAGGCCGCTCCGCCGCGATTTGACAACGCACCGTGAGGTGCGTTGATCCGTCACGACAGCAACTCCCCGCCGCTATCGATAAGGGCAGTGGCGGCAGTCCGAGTTGCAGCAGGTACCGCGACGCAGGTGGTACGCCTCGGTGAAGATCATGTACGGGCCTTCAAAGTAGAATTCGCCCTCACGCGGAGCGTTCGCTTCCACTTCCACTTCCACAGAGCGAGGCTCCGGGACGACTGCTTGCTCCGGCCGTTCTGTTGGCGCGCTCATGAAAACAACTCCAGAGAGGCTGTGGGCGGGAGGGCGCGCGCGGGAACGGCATCGGCGCGCAGTATGTCTGCGATGGAACGCGTGCGCTTGGGCTTGGGTTTTGAGATGGAATCCCAAGTTTCAGAATCGAGACATGGGGCACTCGACTTGGTGGTGGTTTCAACGACGACGCCGTTTTGAAACTGGAGCTCGCGGCCGGGGATGGCCGACACGCGCTCGCCGGGCACGAGGATTCCGGCGAGGTTTAGCGCGTCGGCGGCGGCGACCGTGATGGGAACTTCGGCGCTGCGCGCGGAAGCTTCGCGACGGGCTTGACGAAGAGATTCGACAGCTTCGGGCAGGGCGAACTGCTCGCCGAAGGGGCCATTGACGAAACGCCCTCCGCGAATTTCGCCGCGGGCTTCAAGGCGGCGGAGGATGGGCGCGAGTTCGCGCCACTTGGGGGCGTTCGATTCGCGCGCGAGCAGGTCGCGGAACAACACTCCATAACGACCGAGCAGGATGCGGGCATGGGCGTCGAGCGCGGCGTCGGCGCGCTTGGCGGCAGCGACGGCAGCGGTCTGCAAACCCACCTTAGACGACGACATGACGGTCGTTGGAGATGGGCCACCCGGAGTCACATTCGGATCCGAGAGCAGCGACCAGCGACCGGCCGTAGTGCGGGCGGCGGCCCGCTTGCGCAGGCTGGTGACGGCGGTTTGGGCCAGCGCGACGAATTTGCGGCGCGGATCCATCATGGCGCGGAGTTGGTCGAAGCCGTCGGCGGAAGCGAGGCCCGCAGTAGCGAGTTCCCAGAGTGCGGTGGTGGTTTGCAATTTGCTGAGGCCGCTGAGACGTTGCAGATCGGCGGTGAAAGCGGCTCCGCGTTCGGTGAGGAGGGCGCGAATTTGTTGCGCTTCGGGGGAAAGCGATTGGGTGAGCGTCGTTTCTTCGACGGATTTTGCGGCCAGGGCGTGGTGCAGCCACGCGGCCGATTCTCGCAGGAAGAAGGTAATGGGGGCGGCGCTGGTGGGGATGACGCGGCGCGGGCCAGCGTTGCCCTCCGAGGCGAAAGCCCCTGTTCGTTTTCCGCTTTGGGTGGCAGGGTCAGAGACCTTGCCCTTTCGGGCTGTGGTTGTCCACGGAAGAGCGTGGTCGGGAAGGGCTGACGTCCACGCGGGATGCGGCGAGATGCGTCCCCAGCCGATGATGCCGGCGAGGCAGAGATTGTCCAGCCAGCGCGGATCGTAGTTGGCGACGCGTGCAGGCAGCAGAGTGCGTTCCCATTCGACCGCAGGAGCTTCAAAGGCTTCGAGCTGTTCGATGGCCGCGAGGACGCCTTCTTCGCCTGTAAGTTGCGTTTGCGGCGCGATGTGATGCCAATCGAACAGCCAGCGCATAAAGACCGCCGCCGACACCGGCTCAACCAGCTTGCGCAGCGTGCCGAGGGTGAGGCGATGGATGCGCTGCAGGATGCGCCGTTCACACCATTCGATTTCGTGGGGGGTATCGTCGACGGGCTTCGCGCGTTCGAAGACGCCGCGCAGGACGAGGCCCTGCATCTCCATCGCAAGCATAGCTTGGTGGACAGCGCTGGGTTCTATGTGTGTGAGAACGGCGAGGCGCGAAGAGGTTGTCGGGCCCAGGATTTGCAGCCAACCCTGCACGAGGCGGGCGGTAGCGACGCTGTGGGTGGAAACCTCTTGCGGACCTCCCATTGGCGACGATAGGACCGTCGCCGAAGCTGAACCACTAGACAATTGTTCGGATTCGGGCCAGAGCAGTGCCGCTTCGGGGAGGCGTTCGGCGGCGATCCACGCAGGGGCGTTGCTAAGCAGGACTTCGTGGACGCGGCCGTGGGCGGCGAGGCGCGAGAAGAACAGAGGCCAGTGTTGGGTGCTGCGTATTTTTCCTGTAGCTTCGACTTCGATGTAGGCGAGCGGCAGCGCGACCAGCGAGAGCAGCAGATCGTGTAGTTCGTGCTCGTCGCGAATGTCGGGCCAGAGTTGCACGCGAACGGTGTCAATAGCGGCTTGGTCGAGCCGTCCAGCGCCGTCGGCGACAGAGTCCGGCAACGCCCGGCGCAGCGACACGGCGCGGACGCGACGCGCGGCGGCGTCCTCGTCGTCGAGAAACGCATAGGGCATCGCGTTGATGAGTTCATGCGCGAACTGAGAGGGCACCGGAGTGTCGACGGCGATGCACTGGATCGCGCCCGAGTCGATGCCGCGCAGCACCTCGAGCAGGCCTTCGAGGTCCATCGCTTCGCCCAGCGTATCCTTCATCACTTCGCGAACAAGAGGGTGGTTGGGGATTTCGATGTCGCCAGTCATCGTCTCGGGGCAGGCGGAAGCGTGCGGGAAAACGCTGGCCAGCAGGTCGGCGGAGCGCGTGCGCTGGATCTGGGGCGCTATACGCTTGCCCTTCGACATGCGCAGCAGTTGTAGCGAGCGGCCTGCCGCCCAACGCCAACGGTTCTTGAACAGTGGAGACGGGATGCAGGCTTGTTCGAGAAGTTCTTTCGCAGTGTCTACGGTGAGAAATTTGAAGACGTCTTCGAGTGGGAAGCTGTGCTGCTCGGCCAGCGAGATGTTGATACCGTTATCGGTCGCGGCGGCTTGCAGTTCGAAGTTGAAGCCGCGACAGAAGCGCTTGCGCAGCGCAAGTCCCCAGGCCTTGTTGATGCGGCCGCCGAACGGCGCGTGCAGGATGAGTTGCTGCCCGCCGCCTTCGTCGAAAAAACGCTCGGCGA
>JBBRCA010000156.1:0-6856 GCA_038205325.1 Terriglobales bacterium
CGGAGAAGAGTTGACCGAGGAATTCGATTATTTGAGCGAGACTTGCAACCAGAAAGATTTTGCGGAGCGTGTGCAGGCCGAGAGCGAACAGCGAGCGAGCGCGTCGGCCGTGTTTTTTGATGGGAATGGGATGCAGACGCGCCATGGCGACGCCGGTTTTCACCGTCAGCGCCATGGCGAAAGCCAAGAGCGCGAGCAACGTGCACAATTTGTCCGGGTCGGTCAGGTGCGTGGCCTCCAGCGCGAAGCCTTTGGTTTTGAGATTGCCGAACATGGTCTCGATGGTCCAGCGTTGGCGATAACGGGCGAGCGCATGACGTGCCTTGCCGGAACAGGCCAAGGCCAACAGCTCGCCTGATGCGAGCCGCATCACCACGAGCCGCACTGGCGCGGACAAAGTCTCGTTCGCATGGCCGAGCTGGCAGCCGCCTTTGACGATCATCTTTTCCCCGACCTTGAGATGCTGTGCGATGACGCAGATCGGCAAGCTGACATAGCCCGCGCGCAGGACATGCTGGTTTTCGCGCAGACGCAGGATGAAAGGGATGTTCGCACGCTGCAGATAGGCCATCCAGGCATCGCCGATGAACTCGCGATCACCCATCAGCGCCGCGATCTTCAAGTCTGGAAACGCCGCGCGCAGACGATCGAGAAGCGCGGTGCGCTCCAACGTGTTCGAGTTTCCCGCCGTTGGCAGCAGCATCCACAGCAGCGGAATGCCCATGCCGTTCCACGCCACCGAGATCATCAGAATGTTGATCGTGGTCTTGCCGAAATCCCAGTTGGTGCGGTCGATCGCCAGAACCCATGGTTTGCCGGCAAGCCGCAACAGGTCGACCACCACGCGCGCCGCCAGCGCGCCGTCAAGCCGCACAAACTGGAAGAACCGGTAAAACCGCCGCTGCACCGAGGCCGTCTGCGCCGCACTTACGACATAAGCCGCCAGCCGCCACAGGCATATCGTGCCATGCTGCATGATCAGCAGCGCAAGCCACGACAGCGTCTCGCGCCTTGTGACAGACAAATCGATGTGTTTTGCTACCGCCCTGGATAAGGCGTTCGAGAAAATCGATTGCATGAGCGCGATCCTTTAGCTGCCAGGCGAAGAATCGCTTTTATGAATCAACTCAACGCCTTATCCAACTGCGTCGAGTACGATGCTTTATTTGAGCAACTCGACTATCAGTCAAAGTTGAGCAAACAACTTCCAATTCCGCAAATGCGGCTCGTCTACAATAGGTCGGGCATGCATCTTGTTGCCGCCAAGGTCAAAAATCGACGCGCGCTTTTCTCCAGCGGATTGTATTGGGCGACCATAAATAATGAGGATGAGGCAGACTATTTGTGCGCCATTATGAATTCTGCGGTAACGACTGAGCGCCTTCGCCCGTTCATGTCCTATGGAAAGGACGAGCGCGATATTCATAAGCACGTGTGGCAGCTCGCTATTGAGCTGTACGATTCGAAAAATTTAACACATACGCGGTTGGTCAAGCTCAGCAGAGATGCGGCATCAATCGCCGCAACCTTCGAAGTCGATCCGGAACTCCATTTTGCGGCAACACGCCGGCATATTCGCGAGCGGCTTGAAGCCTCGGAGGTAGGTTCAGAAATCAGCGAAATCGTCGAAGAAATGCTGTCGTAGCGCGATCTGCCACGGCGACTGTTGCGTCACGCGAAGAGGCGCCTAACGAGTCGCCACCGACCCCCTGATCGCGCAATCAACGCGTGAGTGCAAATTCCGCCGGGAACTGCACTTCAAGACGTTATACTAAGTCTCGTTGATCAGAACCCGTGCGCCCACCGGCGCAAACCGATGGTCATGATGCGCCAGGGCTAATCGACGAGCTTGTTCCATGCCTCGCAGCAGTGGTCGACGAGATCGTCGTAGGATTTGAAGATGCGGTTCGAGAGCCCAGTTGTCGCGCATGAATTAGTGCCGCGTCGCGATGGCGATCGATCGTTCGCAGGTCCACCGATTGCGTGGTGCGCGGCAGGCTGCTGCGACGCCGGGCGCCCGAGCCTATAGCGAGCCTAAGCTCTTCGGAGAGTTTCTCTAAGTGATTGATTTTATTGGTGGGCGCACAAGGACTCGAACCTTGGACCCGCTGATTAAGAGTCAGCTGCTCTACCAACTGAGCTATGCGCCCTTGAAGCGAGAGATCAAGGAGTTAGCGGTATCGGCCCGTCTCGCTAGCCTCGGCCTAGCCTCCTGAGTAAAGAAGCCGCCCCGAACGATTGGGGCGGCCCCTGCCATATATAGCGGCAGGGTAGGTTGCGGGCAAGCGGGCTACGCTTACGTGCAACCGAGATGGGCAAGCCAAGAGCTGACGAGGAACTATCGTGCGCCTACTTCTCGCTGAAAAAACGCCCGATAAATTCGCGGGCGCCGGCAACGGGGATGCGGGCAGCCGCGTCGCATCTTTCAGCGCGCCTCGTCCACTGATCCGCTAGGTGAAGCCATGAAGCTTTGTCGGCCGGGTAGGGAGACTTGCTCGATTTATCACGGCAGTCGGCAGCTTTGCTCATGTACTCTTCCGCTTCGCTCACGTAGGTCTCCTGATCGCTGGCCGACTTCCCCACATGGGGCCAACTCCTAGGAATAGCTAGGCTCGGGCCACAGCAAGATTTGTCGGCGGCTGAAAAAGCGCCACGACATTGCGCGAGCCGCACCGGGGGCACCTGAGCCGCGCTTCCAGGCGCGAGAGCGGAAACCCCCTGCCCCGCGTCCAGACCAATGTCTCCGTGTCCAGCTCGACCCTATAGGAGCGGGGCGACGGCTTGGTCCCGCTGTTTCGGCCGTTCTCAAGCAAGGCGACTATGCTATAGTGATCCTATGACCGCGAAAATGCTCAAGGACGTAATGGAGCGCGTTGAGACCTGGCCGAAAGAGGCACAGGAGGAGCTGGCCGCCGTCGCCCTAGAAATAGACGCGGGCCTTGCGGGCGGCATGTATCACGCGACACCGGGGGAACTTGCGGGTATCGATCGCGGGCTCAAGGCGGCGCGGGAAGGACGGATTGCAACCGGCAACGAAGTCGAAGCGGTACTCGCAAAGCACCGCCGCGCATGAAGGTTGTCTATACGGCCGAAGCGCTCGATAATCTCGACGAAATTCTCAGCTACATCGCACATACCTACCCGACTGTATCGGCGGCGTTTGAAAAGCGGCTCCGCATAGTCGAGGCGCGAATTGGCGCGTGGCCGGAGAGTGCGGAAGAGGTTGCCGAGCGGCCCGGCGTGCGCATTGTGCCACTTGTACGGTATCCGTATAAAATCCTTTATCGGGTCACCGCCGATGCAGTGGAGATTTTATACATTCACCATGGTGCGCGACAGGGGCCGTGGGAGGGGGAGCAAGATTAGCTCGTAGTTACTTATGCGGCTCTCATGGAACGAAATCCGCGCGCGAGCAGCCCACTTTGCAGATGAGTGGAAGGACGCCTATTACGAAAAAGGTCAAGCGCAGACTTTCTATAATGAATTTTTTGAAGTGTTCGGAGTAACGCGCCGTCGGGTCGCAAGCTTTGAGGAACCGGTTAAGAAGCTCGACGGCAAATATGGCTTCATTGACCTCTTCTGGAAAGGAGTTTTGCTCGTCGAGCAAAAGAGCGCGGGCGGCAACCTGACAAAAGCGAAGCAACAGGCGCTTGACTACTTTCCGGGCCTCAAAGAATCGGAACTTCCACGACATATTCTGGTGAGCGATTTTCAAACCTTCGAGCTGTACGATCTCGACGGTGAAAACCCGCCTGCGCAGTTCACCTTAATGGAGTTGCCAAAGCACGTCGAACATTTTGGCTTCATCCTCGGCGTTGAAAAGCGGAAGTTCCGAGACCAGGATCCGGTGAATATTGAAGCGTCGGAGCTGATGGGGAAGCTCCACGATGCACTGAAAGACGCTGGATACACTGGGCACGATCTTGAACGCTTTCTCGTCCGTCTCCTGTTTTGCTTATTCGCGGATGACACCGAAATATTCGAGCCGCGAGGAAACTTCTTCGATCTTATCGACCAGCGGACGCGAGAAGACGGAAGCGACGTAGGGGCAAGCTTGAGCCAGCTTTTTGATGTGCTCAATATGCCAATTGAGAGGCGCCAGACGAACCTCGACGAAGACTTGCAAAAGTTTCCGTACATTAATGGCGATCTATTTCAAGAGCGCCTGCAAATTCCCGCTTTTGACGAGCCAATGCGCCAGAGACTGATCGAAGTGTGCGAATTCTCATGGGACGCGATCTCGCCCGCCATCTTTGGTTCGCTGTTTCAGTCGGTCATGAACAAAGCGGAGCGGCGGGCATCGGGCGGTCATTACACAACCGAAAAGAACATTATGAAAGTGATCCAGCCGCTCTTTCTCGATGATCTATGGGCGGAGTTCGATCGACTAAAGGTACGGCGCGATACCGGCCGTCGTAACGGTCTACTTACGTTCCACGAAAAGCTGGGAAAGTTGCGCTTCTTCCATCCGGCCTGCGGATGCGGCAACTTCTTGGTCATCGCTTATCGTGAATTGCGCGAACTTGAGATCGAGCTCTTGAAGGAGCTTCATGCTGGACAACGGACATTCCTTGACGTGTCGACGCTCTCAAACATTGACGTGAATCAATTTTATGGGATCGAACTTTTTGAGTTCCCGACGCGGATTGCTGAAGTCGCCTTGTGGATGATGGATCACATTATGAATAACAAGCTCTCACTTGCGTTCGGCGATTACTACGCGCGCATCCCTCTAAAGGCATCACCCCATATTCACAATGCTGATGCTCTTGAAGTCGATTGGCAGAACGTCCTTCCTGCCCAAGAATGTTCGTATGTGTTGGGCAATCCGCCATTCGTCGGAGCGAAGTATCAGTCGAAAAAGCAACGCGCGCAGGTGCGGGCCATAGCGGAGTTAGGAGGTTCCGGCGGTACGCTTGACTATGTGACGGCATGGTTCCTCAAGGCAGGCTCGTATGTGAAAAAGGGGAGCGCTGCGATCGGGTTTGTCGCGACAAACTCAATCACCCAGGGCGAGCAGGTGGCGCAGCTCTGGCCGTTATTGTTTAGCCGGTATGGCCTGGAGATTGCGTTTGCGCATCGGACGTTTGCGTGGGGTTCGGATGCGCGCGGAAAGGCGCACGTGCATGTGGTGATCATAGGTCTTACGCGACGCGAGCAGGAACCGGCAAGTAAGAGACTTTTTAGCTACGACGATATCAACAGCGATCCGGTCGAAAGCCGACATAAAGCGCTTTCGCCATACTTGTTCGATGCTGGTCAGCTAACAGATCGGCACCTAGTTGTTGAGGAACATAGTAGGTCTCTTTGCCATATGCCGAGGATGGTCACCGGCACACAGCCGATTGATGACGGCCAGTACATTTTTTCTGAAGAAGAACGTGATTCTTTCTTGGCGAAAGAACCAAAGGCTAAGAAGTTCTTCCGTCCCTATGCAAGCCGCGATGATTTTCTGTACGGAGAATACCGTTGGATTTTGGCGCTGCAAAAGGCAACGCCAACTGAGTTGCATGGCATGCCGCGCGTGAGGGAACGTATGCAAGCCGTGCGGGCGTTCCGACACGCAAGCAGTAGACCGAGCACGCGAGCGATTGCTGATTATCCCGAACGCTACAACGTCGAGGTGATTCCAACCTCTCCGTTTCTGGCAATCCCGGAGGTAAGTTCAGAGAAGCGTGACTACATTCCGATGGCATGGTTAGAGCCGCCCCTAATTCCCTCCAATAAAATTCGCTTTATTCCAAATGCGGATTTGTGGCTATTTGGCGTCCTGACGAGCGGAATGCACATGGCATGGACCCGCATTATCGGTGGTGGTTTGAAGAGTGATTTTCAATATTCTGTTGGTGTCAATTACAACTCTTTTCCATGGCCGGTGGCGACAGAGAGTCAGAAAGAAAAAGTACGTGAACTCGCGCAGAGTGTGCTCGATGCTCGCGCGAAGTTTCCCGAAGCGACTCTGGCGGAATTGTACGACGTTGAGGTGATGAAACCTGAGTTGCGTAAAGGACACCGCAATCTTGATGTAGCTGTGGAGAGGCTATATCGGCCCGCTCCTTTCAATGGCGATCGCGAACGCGTCGAGCATCTGTTTGGCCTTTATGAAAAAATGATTGCGCCGTTGATGACGATAACGATGGAAAAGAAGAGTAAAGGGAAGCGGCGGCAAAAAGAATAGCGAGACGGCTTTTAGGTACTTTTGTCGTCAGCCAGTTCTTTCAACCACTCCTGTAACCGGTCGTCGTTCAGCAATTCTAAGCGATAAGGGACAGCTCATTCTCGAACACTACAAACATTTTGATTCTTGGCACAAAGGACTGCTCCCATTGCGCCGTGTCTCTGTACCGGAGGCCATTGATACAGAAGACGAGTAGTGGCGAGTTCGGCGGACCCAGATCAGCGCAATAATTCCGCTCCTCACTACGGATTCGTCCAAGGCGAGGATACAAACGACGGCTGATACACCAATAAATTGCACCGCCAGGATGTTGGGTGTAGATTTGGCAAATGCCAAACGCCCTCCCGCCACTGTCATCGACCGTCGCCTCCGTCTTCGCAAAATTTTTGGCGAAGCTTGAGAGCGAAAAGACTCTCGGCAAGGAAGCAATCGAGGCCCTTCGACAAGACTTCGAACAACAGAATCTCGATGCCGAAAGTCTGCGCGAAGCGATATTTACCCCAAGCGAAACAGCACGATGATCCGCGTTGAAACAATCAATCGGTTTGGATCTTGCGAAGAATGTTTTTCAAGTTCATGGCGTTGATGCGGAAGGTCGAGAGCAAATTCGCCGCAAGCTACGTCGTGGCGAGCTTCTGCGGTTCTTCGAGAAGCTGGCGCCTTGCCTTGTGGGCATGG
>JBBRCA010000157.1:0-6771 GCA_038205325.1 Terriglobales bacterium
GATGGTCGGCAATGAAGGCGCAGGTTTGTCAAGCGCCGCACTCGCGCTGGCAGATGTGCGCGTCAATATTCCGTGTGCGGTCGAGTCACTGAATGCGGCGATTGCAGGCTCGACGCTAATGTATGAGGCGATGCGGCAGAACCTGTCGAGATGCGCGGAAGGAACGGCATGAGCCTGTTTGCGCCCGACTTTCGCACTCCCGATGAGACTGTGCGGAGGAACGCGCCGCTGGCTGAACGGATGCGGCCGCGCTCGCTGGATGAGTTCTTTGGGCAACAGCATTTGCTGGGGCCGGGAAAGCCGCTGCGCTTGCAGATTGAGGGCAACGAATCCGATGGCCGCGGCGCTTCGGCTTCGCTGGTGTTCTGGGGTCCTCCAGGAGTGGGCAAGACGACGTTGGCGAAGATCATCGCGCTGCAAACGCAGGCGACGTTTATCGAGTTTTCCGCGGTGATGGCGGGCATTAAGGAAATCAAGCAGGTGATGGTCGATGCGGAGAAGGCGGCGGGCTTTGGCTCGCGCACGATCCTCTTCATCGACGAGATTCACAGGTTCAACAAAGCGCAGCAAGATGCGTTTTTGCCGTATGTCGAGCGCGGAACGATTCGCTTGATCGGCGCGACGACGGAAAACCCTTCGTTTGAAATCAATGCTGCTCTGCTGTCGCGGTGCCGCGTCTACACGTTGCTGGCGCTGGGACAGGACGAGATTGTCGCGCTACTCAAACGTGCGCTGGGCGACAGCGAACGCGGGCTGGGCGCGGGCAACCTCACGGTTGAGGAGGGCGCGCTGGAGGCCATTGCTTCCTACTCCAGCGGCGATGCGCGCAATGCGTTAAATGCGCTCGAATCGGCGGCGACGCTGGCCCAAGGCCGCGGCGAAAAAGCGTTGACCAAGACGCTGGCGGCAGAAGCTTTGCAGCAGCGTGTATTGCTGTACGACAAAAAGGGCGAGCAGCACTACGACATTATTTCGGCGCTGCACAAGAGCGTGCGCAACTCGGACGCCGACGCCGCGCTGTACTGGCTGGGGCGGATGCTGGTCGCGGGCGAAGACCCGATGTACATTGCGCGGCGCGTGGTGCGGATGGCGGTTGAGGACATCGGCCTGGCCGCGCCCGAGGCGTTGAATCTGTGTATCTCGGCGCGCGATGCGATGCACTTCCTGGGGTCTCCTGAAGGCGAGCTTGCGCTCGCACAGGCTGTTGTATACCTTGCGCTAGCCCCGAAGTCGAACGCTCTGTATACGGCTTATGGAGCGGTGCGCGCGGACATTGAGACGATGCCCGCGCAACCTGTCCCGCTGCATCTGCGCAATGCGCCGACGAAGCTGATGAAGGAACTCGACTACGGCAAGGGTTATCAGTACGCGCACGATGTTGAGGGTAAGGTGGCGACGATGGAATGTCTGCCGGAGAACCTGCGCGACCGGCAGTATTATCGCCCGACCAATGAGGGTCGGGAGCGGCTACTGGCGCAACGCATGGAAGAGATTGCGAAGCTGCGCCACTGATACACAACGTATGAAGTCCTGCCATCGAGCAATGAGGTTTGAGGGGTTGAGGATCGAAAGCTGCGGCTTGGATGGAGGGGAGGGTTTGGGGGAACTCTCGTTCGAGTTCTCGGAGCATGAGCTCGGCGGGGCCGATGTGGTGTTCGGATCTTCCGAACTCGCAGACCGGGGCGAGGGGGCCGTGGTGAGGGTCTTGGACGATTTCTTCGACGGTTTGAGGGGGGTGGGCGGAGGGTTGGGTTTTGGGGAGGTTGAGGCTGGCGATTTGCAGGCCGTAAAGGAGCAGGCCGGCTCGGCGGGGGTCAATTTCGTGGGCGGCGATGCGCTGGAGGACTTCGCCGATGCAGTGCTGGATCGCACTGCGGTCCTCCGGATTGGGGAGGGTGAAGGTGGAGATTCGGGCTTTGCGCTCTTTGGGGTTTTGGAGGGGTTGGCGGGTGGTGTGGTGGTAGTAACAAAACTCTTCTTGCCGGAGGGTGGGGCTGGCGCAGCGGTGTCCGTCGGTGAAGATGTGGCGGCATTGGAAGCGCATTTCGGGGTCGGGTGATTCGCTGAAATAGGTTTGTGGCAGGGTGGTACCCCCTCCCCGGTAAAACGGGGTAAAGTCCGCAGGTGATTGGGCTTAGGTCCGGACTTGCAACTGCAGATTCCTGCGCTGCGCTACGGAATGACAGAAAGAAGAGCGCTAAGGAACCTTGAAGAGTCACGACGGCTAAGCTGATGGGTTAAATGCAAAAGCCCGGCGAGTAGCCGGGCTGGGTGGAATTGCTCTATCTCTATTATAACGGTTGGACGGGATAAGTATGCCAAGTTTCTTTCGCGATGTTGAGCAGTGTTTATAGGGTCTCCGTGAGTTTTCCACAGGCTGGGGGGCTTGACAGGTTTAGGCCTAAGGCAAAACCGGCGTTGCTTGAAACACGGGCGAAATACGAGGGTCCTTCTCTCCGCTCAGGATGACGACGAAAACAAGCGACAGCAAAAGCAACAACCTTGACGCAAAGTTCGCGATGAAGATGGCAAAGTTTCGCGATGTAGAGCAAAGGCAAAAGCGGATTCCCTGCGGGAATGACAACAAAACGGGGGATGACAAGGAAAAAAGTCAACTTCGCTACGGCTTGGCCAGCTTTAAGTCTTTATCCAACGCGTTGAGGACGATGTTCTTGGTGAGAAGTTCGGGGAGGACGTCGGCGGCGGAGTCTTCGCCGGGGGGGTAGATGACGTAGGTGGGGACGCCGCTGCGGCCGAGTTCGGCGAGTTGCTGGGAGATGAAGTCGTCGCGGGAGGTCCAGTCGGCGCGGAGCAGGACGACCTTGGCGGCGGCGAACTTCTGCTTGACGTCGTCGGACTTGAGGACCGCGGCTTCGTTGACCTTGCAGCTCAGACACCAGGCGGCGGTGAAGTCGACGAAGACGGGGTGGCCGGAGGCGCGGGCCTGGTCGAGCGAGGCGAGGGTGTAGGGCTGCCAGATTTCGGCGTCAGAAGCGGGCTTGGGCTGGTGCAGCGTGAGCGTGAGGCCGCCAGCGATCAGGAGGATTGCGGCGATTGCGGAGCCCCACCGTGCGGGCCAGCGTCCGAGCGCCCAGCCGGCGATGGCCAACGCGAGGAAGCAGCCGAGCAGCAAGGCGATGTGGTCGATGCCGCCTGTGACGTAAAGCGAGCCGTAGACCCATGCCAGCCAGATGGCGGTGGCGAAGAGGGGCACGGCGGTGATCTGTTTGAGCAACTCCATCCATGCGCCGGGGCGGGGCAGGAGCTTGGTCCATGCGGGTTGGAAGCTGAGGACGAGAAAGGGCAGCGCGAGGCCGAGGGCGAGGGCGGTGAAGACTCCGAAGGCGACCAGTGAGGATTGCGCGAGGGCGAAGCCGATGGCGGCGCCCATGAGCGGCGCGGTGCAGGGCGTGGCGACGATGGTGGCAAGCACTCCGGTGAAGAAGCTGCCCGCGTAACCCCGCTTTTGGGCGAGCGAGCCGCCGGTACTGGTGAGCGAGAGGCCGAGGTCGAACTGTCCAGCGAGCGAGAGCGCGAAGAAGAACAGCAGGGAAGCGAGAATCGCGACGAACGCGGGCGATTGCAACTGGAAGCCCCAGCCGAACTGCGAGCCGCCCGCTCGTAATACGAGGAGGACGCCGACGACAGCCCAGAACGAGACCAGGATTCCGAGGGTGTAAACCAGGCCGTGCGCGCGCTGGTGGCGTTGCTCGTGGCCGGAGGAGTTGGCCAGCGCGAGACCTTTAAGGAAGAGGACGGGGAAGACGCAGGGCATGAGGTTGAGCAGGATGCCGCCGACGAAGGCGAGGCCGAGCGCGCCGAAGAGGCTGAGACCGGACGCGTCGCTGGGGGCGGGCAGCTTGCCTTTGGAGCCGGGTGCGGCGGGGACGACGCCCGCCGCAAGGGGAATGGTGATTTCGTAGGCTTCCTTGCTGTCGAGCTTGAGGAGGGCGTGGAGTTCTTTGGGGAGTTTGGAGGCTTGGCCGGGGGTTTCGGGGGCGCGAGGGATGCGGAGGCGGAAGCCGTCGGGCAGGGTTTCTACGGTCTGGTCGGCGGCGTTCTGGATGAGGTCCTGATCGAAAGGGTAGAACTCGGGGTCGGTGGATTTGCTGTTGGTTTTCAGGGTGACAACGATTTGCTTGGCGTCGGCGATGGCGGTCGCGCTCATGTCCGACGGCAGGGGCCTGGGCAGCCCGGAGATGGACGACCCGAGCGCGCCGACTAGTGGCGGTTCAGGCAGAGGGCCACGGACGACGTCAAGGTCAATGCCGAGGTGGGCTTTGCCGGGGAAGCATTGGCTGCTGCAGACGAGCCACGAAACGTGGGCGTCGAGATGGGCCTTGCCGGGCTTGATGCTGGGCGCGGCGGTGAGGGTGATGGGGAACGTGACCTGGTCTTCGTAGCCGAAGTCCATCAGCGGGCCGAGCGGGAGGCGCTGCGGTGTGGGGAACTGGAGAGGCGCGGCGGTGAGGCCTTTGGGCAGCGTCCACTTGATGGCGGGCGGTTCGCCGGAGTCGCCGGCGTTGATCCAGTACACGTGCCAATGCTCTTCGAGCGTGAGGGAGAGGCCGATTTGCAGTTGTCCGCCCGAGGCGATGCGGGGGGCGAGGGTGACGAGCTCGGCGGTGAGGTGCGGGGCCTTGACGGGGCCGGGGCCGCCGTCGCCGACTTCGGAGAGTTGGGCGGTGGCAGGGAGGGTGTAGAGGAGGATCGCGAGGGTGGTCGTCGCGGCTCGCGTTGCGGAAAACTTCATAGGAGGTATTGTAGGACGCTCTTCGGGATTAGACGTTGGGTTTAGAGGAAAGACGGAGGTGGAGCGCGGAGAGCGATGAAGACCCCACCCATCGCGCCAAAGTGCGGCGCGATGAATGGGGCACCCGGCGGAGAGCTGCGGGTCTCTGTACTGCGGCGCAAAAAGACGCGCCTCCGGTCGAGATGACAGTTGTGGGGGAGAGACAAGAGAGATCGTCAGTAAGTTATTAGTGGAGGCGGCGGTGCTCGACCATGATGCAGCGGTCCATGACGACGCGGATGCCGGTGGCTTCGGCGTGGGCGGCGGCAGCGGGGTGCAGGATTCCTTGTTGGATCCAGAGGTTGTGGAGGCCGAGCGCGAGCATTTCGTCGACGATTGCCGGGATGAACGTGGGCAGGCGGAAGACGTTAACGATGTCGGGTTTGAGGGGAAGGTCGGTGAGTGAGGCGTAGCTTTTTTCGCCGAGTACGGACGCGAGCGCGGGATTGACGGGGAGCAGGCGGAAGCCATGTTGCTGCATGTATTGAGAGACGTAGAAGCTGGGCTTGGAGGGATTGTCGGAGAGGCCGATGACGGCGAGGGTGCGTGGCCCGCGGTGGGGGCCGCTGAGCATGTCGAGAATGACTTCCGGTTCGTTCATCCGTCTCTCCTGTACAGGTTTTGCGCTGATTTATGCGCGGAGTCTTGATTTACAATCAGATGTCGGCAGCCCGGTGTACAGCGGCTCGTCGCGGGGGAACTTTTGCAGCGAGAGCGAACGTCATCGGCAGGAAACCAGGCAGTAAATTCAGTCGGCGCTACGACTCAGCGGGCGGCGACTCAGCGGGCCGCGTGGGCGGTCATCGCAGGGTCTATCGCCATCGTTCTCGCGACGGGGTGCGGCGCGGCGTACCGGCCCGTGGTCAGCGCGATCAATCCGGTTGGCCCGGCGGGGCAGCCGACCAAGTTTGCGGTCGCCGTTTCCAGCCCTGCGCCGGGTGCGCCGGGACTCGTCACGATCGTCGATTTTGCGGGGGACACGGTGCTGGCGACGCCGTCAATTCTGAGGGACCCCACCTACTTTGTGCTTGGGAACGGCGGAACGGCCTATGTGATCAACGCCGCTGGGGCTTTAGATACTTTTTCGGTTGGGAATCCGGCGCGGCTGATTACCAGCGATGTTTCACAAACGACACTGCTGCCCGGGGCGGACCCGGTCAGCATTACACCCGTTGCGGGCACACGGCCGGGGACCATCATTTTCATTCCGCAGGCGGGGAGCCAATCGGTCGCCGCGCTGAACTCGAATGGACCTTCGCTGCTGCAAAACCTTTCCGTGGGCTCGAATCCGACCTACGTGGTGGGGAGCGATGGCGCTCCGCGCGTCTATGCACTGAGCACCGGCGCGGGTGGTGGGCAGGCCGCGGCCATTGAAACGACCAACAGCCTGCCCACGATTTCAAACACTATTTCCGTAGGCGCGAATCCGGTGTACGGGGTGATGGACCTTGGGCGAACGCGTGCGTATGTGCTGAATGAGGGGTCGGGGAACGTTTCGGTGATCAATGTGCAGACCAACGCGCTGGACGCGACGACTCCGACGATCCCGGCGACGGGAACGCTGGGGCTGAATCCGGTGTGGGCGGTGATTGTTCCGACGCTTTCGGAGCTTCTGGTTGTGAACGCCGGCGATGGAACCCATGCGGGGTCGCTGAGCGTGATCAGCATACCGCTTTGCAATGCGGTGACGCCCGTGACGAACCCCAATTGCGACCCGAACAATCCAACCGATGCGGTGGGCTTTGGGACGGTGGTGGCGACGGTTTCGCTGGGCGTGAGTCCGGTGATGGTGGACGCGCTGCGCGATGGCAGCCGGGCGTATGTGGTGAACCAAGGCAATGCGGCGGCGGGTATCGAAGGCTCGGTGAGCGTGGTGAATCTACAGAGCAACCAGGTGATTGCGACGGTGGCCGGAACATCCAGCGCGGCTACGACGGCTTTGGACAACACCAGCCCAACGCTGGTGTATGGGCACCCCA
>JBBRCA010000158.1:0-6759 GCA_038205325.1 Terriglobales bacterium
CGATGCCAAGCTGGATGCCTTCGCGCTCCAACAGCGGCCCCTGCTCGATGTGCAACTCGACCCAGGCGCTGTAAAAATTCTGGGAAAGCATCACGCTGGCGAGGTCGCCGTGAAAGCCCGCGCTTTCGCGGACCTGTTGCAGCGTCAGGCCCTCGCGAGCGGTTGGATCGGTTTCGGGTAGGCGATCGTGCAGCGCATCTACCGTGTTCGGGTCGAGGACACCGCCGAGCAGTCGCGAGCCGATGCAACCGATTCCGAATCGCGTCGGCTCTTCGCTGGTCAACATGAGCGTCTCGATGGAACGGCGCGGCTTGAAACCTGCTTCCCGCAGAGAGCGCATGGCCTCAAGCCCGCCCAGCACGCCGACCGTGCCGTCGTACATGCCGGCGTGAGGGATCGCGTCTGTATGCGACCCTGTGCCGACGGCGGGCAGCGCCGGTTCCGAGCCTTCCCACCGAAAAAATGTGTTGCCGATGGCGTCCTCGCGTACGGAGAAACCTGCGCCGGTCGCGAGGTTGTTGAGCCATGCGCGCGCTTCCAGATCGCGCGGTGTAAACACGATGCGGGTCACGGCCTGCGTGGGCGCGGGCAGCGATTCATCCTCGGTTGGAGGGCAATCGGTGATGAGCGCAAGCTGATGCAACTCGCGGAGCAGACGGCCGGTATTGATGGTGAGGTTCATCAGGGTTTTGAATGCTGTTATGCGAGTGTATGCCGGTTGAAATCTTTGTAGATGAGATATTTCGCGGGCTTCTTTCCAATCGCACCAAACCATTGCGGGCAGTATGGAGCCATCCAGATAAAGTCGCCCGCGGTCGTTGGATACCACGAGTCGCCCAGGCGATAAATGCCGCCGCCTTCGAGCATGAGCAGACCATGCTCCATGTAGTGGATCTCGACCTGCGAGAGGCCCGCGCCCGGTTGGTAGGTCATGGTGTTGCATGCGAAGTCGAAGGCGAGCGAAGCGGGCAGCAGAGCGCGGACTTGCAAATCCTCATTGCCATTCAGAGCAATGGAGGCTACGTCCGTTTCCTTTCCCGTGAAGAACCAGGGAGACGCTTTTTGGTCGCTTGCAGCAAGCGCTTTACTGTGTTCGAGTGCGAGCGGCTGAAACGGCTTCTCGACGATAGCGACGCGGGCCTTCGTGTCGGCGGCGAGCATGTGCTCGTGCCCTGCGGGGCAGAAGGCGAAGCTGCCGGCGGTCAAAGGGTGCGACGTGCGTGAGTCGGGTTCTGCAAGCGAGAGTTCGCCGTCGAGGACGTAGAAGAAGCGTTGCGCGGGACCTTCGGTGAGTGTGCCACCGGGTTCAAACTCTACCGTCATCTGCGTAAACGCCGCGCCCACCTGGGGAGCGACATGCACGACGACGGCCCCGCCCGTGAGACCCGGCAGCGGTGTACGGATGAATGTGTCCGGCGTGAGCAGAAGGTGGTCGCGGCGATTTGCGCTGCGCGTGAATCCAAGATCATGCATAGCGTTCGATTCTACTGCGGCGGTGTGAGGCGCGTCACAAATTCAAGCAGCGTGGCAATTGCCGCCTCCACATCCTGCTCGCGAACGTCTTCCTCCGGATGGTGACTCAAGCCGCCCGGCGAGCGCAGAAAGAGCATCGTCGTCGGCACGTGCGCGGCGACGATCATGGCGTCGTGGCCCGCGCCGGAAAACATCGTCTTGGCCGCAAAACCAGCGCGGGCCGAGGCTTCCGCGAGTTGTGCTGTCAGCGTCCGGTGCATCGGAACTGTGCTCTGCTGCAACTTCGTCACCGCCTGAACACGGACTCCGCGCAGCGCTCCCGCGGCCTCCGCCTTGGTGAGCAGGATTGCGACTGCGGCATGACGCGATTCGTCGCTGGGATGCCGAACGTCGAGCGTCGCACGCACCGTTCCGGGGACAACGTTGGCCGTGCCCGGCAGCACTTCGATGTGGCCGACCGTGGCCACTAGCTGCTTGTAGTCGAGCGCGAAGCGTTCCACTTCGGCGATCCACTGGGCCGTCGCAGCGAGTGCGTCTTGGCGCAGGGCCATTGGCGTTGTACCGGCGTGGTTGGCGCGGCCAGTGAAGGTGAGCAAAAGCCGCGACTGCCCGACGATGCTTTCGACCACCCCGAGCGACCCGCCCTCAGCTTCGAGCACTGGCCCCTGTTCGATATGAACTTCAAGTGCGGCGAATGTTCGCGAGGGCAGGGGACAGGTTTCGGCGATGCGTTCCGGGCGCAGTCCGAAAGCTCTTAGTGCCTGCTCGACGTTGATGCCATTGGCGTCGTGCTTTGCGAGTTGCTGCTGCGTGAGCTGTTCAGTCACCGCGAGAGAAGATAGAAACGGAAAGCCAAAACGCACACCTTCTTCTTCCGAAAAAGCGATGAGCTCAATGTCGAACGGGAGCGGCGTCGCGTCGAGTTCTTCGATCGCCGTCAGGGCCAGCAGCACGCCTAGCGGGCCGTCGAATGCTCCGGCGTTGGGCACCGTATCGATGTGCGAAAAAAGCAGCAGTGTGGGTGCGTTGACGCTTGCCGCACGTCGCAGGCCACGCACATTCCCTGCGTCGTCGGTGCGCGTCTCAAGCCCCGCGCGCGCCATCCAGGAGAGCAACAGCGCGTGAGCGTCTCTGGTCGCCTTGCTCAGAAACAGGCGCGTGGTTTCGCCGGGAACGTCGGTGATGCGCGCCAGTTCGCGGCACCGGGTGACGGTGCGAGTTGCGCGCGATTCCAGCAAGATTGAGGCTACTCGCTCCATTTCCCCATTTCGTCGACAAGAGTCTTCTTACCTTGCGTTACAGTGAGGGTGCCGTTTTCGCCTATCCAATACATGACAGAACCGCTGCGAAATTGATAACCGATCGGATGACAAGGCGTGACGCCATCGGGGCACATGTGCATAATCTGCTTGCCGTGTAGCGTGAGAGTGCGTCCTACGCTGCTGACGGACTGATATACAACGTTGTCGCAGCCCACGACGCCTTCTTCGCACAGCTCTGTAATGTGGACGCTGAAATGCGGCGTGGTGAGAGTACGACTGAATGGTGCCAACATCGCAAGCCAAACTGTCAGCGCAAGTGGAAACATCATGCTAGAAACTCCTCTTCAGCGTACTCAAGCCCGCCGTACCGTGGCTTCGATGGTGCCGTGCGGTTCATCGGTAGGCACAAAGATATGGTTCGGGTTGGTCTGCCCGAAACGGGCGAGATCGACCAGCAGATTGTGCTTGTTCGGCATGAGCATGGTGATCTCGTCGATGATGTCCGTATGCACGAGCGCGGCTTCAGCCATCGCATAGAGCGTCTGCTGCACCGACAGCGAGTCATGCTTCGCGAACGTCGAAACTAACGCCTCGCGCAGGTGTGTTCGCACCTTGTTGAAGTCGATGCCCTCGGCGATCGCCTTGTCGGTGTATGGCCACTCAGCCTTTAGCGCTGTCGCGAAGAGACGGTCAGTCGTCTCACGGAGCGTCGTGAGCGAGTCCTTAATGTATCCGACAAATCCCGACTGCGCGGTCTTCATAATGGTCAGGCGATCCAGCCCGCTCGCAATCGCGAACGACCCGTCTTGCGCGCGCGATACGGTCGTCGTCTGGCGCTCGTCGGAGCCGCGCATGAAGCCTGTCGGATACGGCTTACCCTCGATCAGAAGCCGCTTCCAGAGCGTCGATTCGATGCTCACCTCGACGACCTCGATCTGCCGATTGCGCGAGAGCAGGAAGTCCACCAACTCCTTCGCATACTCCTCCATGCTCTCTGCCTTCGAGTCGCGCGCGAGGGAGTAGACAGTATTTTTCATCGTGTCGGTGGGCAGGATTTTCGAGTTGTCGCCGAGCGTATGCGCGGTCTCAAAGTCGCCCGAAAGTAGAACCTGCACAGTCCACTCATCGAGATCGTGGCGATCGTCATGTTTGGTCACACGCATCAACCGCACGCGCGATTTTCCGTAACGACTGGTCGCAAGTTTTGCTGGCATCTTTCAGCTTCCTCGATAGGTCGTGTATCCGTTAGCCGTCAGGAGCAATGGGATGTGGTAGTGCTGTGCAGGGTCCGTGACGGTAAACACAATGTCCACATAAGGATAGAGGCAGGCGCGGCCCTGCGCGGCGAAGTAGCTTTCGGTGCCGAAGCGAATGCGATACGTCGCTGCTTCAAAAGCGGCGTCCCCAAGCAGCGTCTTGCAACGGCCATCAGCGTCGGTACTGCCGCTTCCAACGTCACGCCAGGTATCGGCCACAAGCTTCGCAAGGTGCAGTGAAAGGCCAGCCGCGGGGCGTCCCAGCGAGGTGTCCAGAATGTGTGTTGAAAGTCTCATTAGTCCTCGAACTTTGAAATTGAATCGGAATCGTATCCGATGCCAAGCCATTTGCGTAGCCGCAACTGCGTAATCTGGCGCTGCTGCTCGACCGCCTCTTCCAACTCGGTTGCGGCATCGTTTGCCAGTCGCGCTTTCAAAATACCGAGTATCTCTGTGGCTGATTTTCCTGTCGCGCAAACGATAAAGATGCGCCCAAACTTCTGTTCGTATTCCCTGTTCAGGATTTGGAGCGCCGCTGCGAGCGCATCTTCGGTCGCAACATCCATTGCGCCTGCGCTCTGCTCGTCCGCAGACCACTTCAAACTCTGCACCGTGGCCGTCTTTGCGTTGTGCTCGCCGATTCGGGGGTGCGAGTCGAA
Organism: Terriglobales bacterium; assembly: GCA_038205325.1. Taxonomy (GTDB): domain Bacteria; phylum Acidobacteriota; class Terriglobia; order Terriglobales; family Acidobacteriaceae; genus Granulicella. Next base: position 4,651 of record JBBRCA010000158.1, read on the forward strand.
GGCCTGCTGCCAGCCGCTCGGCGTAAGCCCCTGCCACACCGTATCGGAAGCGGCGAAGAGCCCCTCGGGCTTCTCGAAGGGTCGCGTGTCGACCATCCCAAAGGCCCACGCAAGGGAACCGTTGCACGGCAAAATCGCCTCGGTCGCGGCAGTCCGCTCCAAGCGGTCCCATTGTTCGAGAATGGCGTGCTGTCGACCCATCCGTTCGCTTCTCCATTTCCCGGCTCATGCGAGATGACAGGATAGCGCGTACTCGCGTCCTCGTGGCGGGGCTGGGCATTCGCCGCCTGCGAAAACCCGTTCGCCGCGCAGCCACGTTGATCGCACCACGCCGTTCAGCATCTCGCCCATGTAGGGCGAAATTTTGTGGCGGTAGTGGAGCGCTTCGACCGTTACTGTGAAGTTTGCCTGCGTATCGAAGGCGACGAAATTTGCGTGTTTGCCCGGTTCGATGGAACCGACGTGAGCCTGTATGCCCGCCAGGCGCGCGGGTGCCCCCGACATCCACTCCGCAAGCTGGGTTAGCGGAATCCTGCGGCGCACGCAGTCCGTCCACACAAGCGGCAGCGCAAGCGAAAGAGACGCAATACCGCCCCAGGCCTCGTCGAACCGCCCACCCTCTTCGCCCGGCTGCGTGGCTTCAAGCCGCTTCATATGCGGCAAGCACGGTGAGTGGTCAGTCGCAATGAAGTCGATGACGCCGTCGCGCAAGCCTTGCCAGAGCGCTTCGCGATTCGCGGAGTTGCGAATAGGCGGTGCGCACTTGAACAACGTTGCTCCATCGGCGATTTCTTCCGCCGCGCAGTGCAGGTAGTGCGGGCAGGTCTCGACCGTCACCGGCAAGCCTTCGCGCTTGGCCGCAGCCAGCATGGGCAGCGCCTTCGCCGTAGCCAGATGCACGATGTGCAGACGGAAGCGATAGGCGCGGCAGAGTTCGAGCAGCATGGAGATGGCTTCAAGCTCGGCCTCATCGGGACGCGACGCCAGGTAGGTCGCATACTTGCGCCAATCCGCGCCGCTGGCGTTCAACCGAGCAACGGCTGCGTCGATGGGGCTAGCCAGTTCCGCATGAACAAGGAGCGGCAGACCGGTGCGCGCAATGTGCGGCAATGCGCGCTCAAGATTGGCGCGATCGATCGCCGTAAAACCGTCGCAGCCGGGATAGATCAAGAAGCACTTGAATCCTGGAACGCCCGCAAGCGCAAGGGGCTCAAGCGCGCCCTGATTGCCGTCGACCGCGCCGCCCCACAGCGCATAGTCGACCATGCATTGTCCGCGCGCGGCTTCGCGCTTCAACTCTAACGCCTCAACATCCGTGGTCTCGGGTAGGCAGTTCAGCGGCATGTCGACCAGCGTCGTGAAGCCACCTGCCGCCGCAGCGCGCGTTGCCGTTGCAAAGCCTTCCCATTCGGTGCGACCTGGCTCGTTGATGTGGACATGCGTGTCTACCAATCCCGGCAGCAGAGCAACATCGCCGAGGTCTTCGAGCGGCATGTTGGCAGCGAACTCTGCGGCGTCGTGAACGCCGGCGATCATTCCATCCTCGATCACCACGACGGCGTCGCGTTCGCCTTGCGGCGTGACGACCCGGCGGGAACGCAGAGCATGTACCATGAACCTGATTATGCAGGGAAACGCTCAATTCATGCAGCAGGCCATCGCGCTTGCCACCGAGAACGTCGTCAGCGGACGCGGTGGCCCGTTCGGCGCTGTGATCGTGCGAGACGGCAAAGTCATTGCCACTGGCACCAATCAGGTCACGGCGTCGAACGATCCGACCGCTCATGCGGAGGTTGTTGCCATTCGCAATGCCTGCGCGACGCTCGCAAAATTTCAGCTCGACGGCTGCGAGATTTACACCAGTTGCGAGCCGTGCCCGATGTGCCTGGGCGCGCTCTACTGGTCGCGCTGCGCGGCGATTTTTTATGGCAACAGCGCAGAGGACGCCGCGCGCGCCGGCTTCGACGATACCTTTCTCTACGCAGAGGTGAAGAAACCTCTTGAGGACCGCTCCATTCCGATCACGCGTTTGTTGCCAGAGGAAGCATTGGCCAGCTTTGCGGCTTGGGACATGAGTCCTTTCAAGGTGGATTATTAATGGCTACGGAG
>JBBRCA010000159.1:0-6727 GCA_038205325.1 Terriglobales bacterium
ACAAGCTGCCCGACGACGTGGAGTTGGGGATTGAGGCGGAGATCGAGCGCGTGCTGGCTGAGAGGGTTGGGGACGCGGAAGAAAAGCGGGCTCCCTTTGGGGAGGACAGAAAGAAAAGCAGAGACAACAAAAGCGATAGCAACGGCACAGGCAGAGACCTCGATCTCCTGCCCGAAGTCAATGAGAGCTATCGCGCGGAGTATGTGCGGTTTCTGCTCGATGCGGTGCCGGATATCTCGCTCGACAATCGCAGCATTGTGATCGACTGCGCGAACGGCGCGGCGAGCGCGGTCGCGCCGGAGTTGTTCGCCGGGATGGGCGGCACGGTTGAGGTGACGCACGCTTCGCCCAACGGCCGCAACATCAACGATCAATGCGGCGCGATGCATCCGGAGATCGTCGCCGCCGAGGTGAAGCGTTACGGCGCGTCGATGGGGATGACGTTCGACGGCGACGCCGACCGCGCGCTGTTCGCCGACGAACACGGCAATGTGGTCAACGGCGACGCTGTGATGCTGGTGTGCGCGCGCGATTTGCAGGCGCGCGGCTTGCTCGCGGGCGATATGGTGGTCGCTACAACGATGTCCAACATGGGCTTGGAGGCAGCGTTCAAGCGCTCAGGCATCTCCATGCTGCGCGCGCCGGTGGGCGATAAATACGTGCTCGAAGAGATGCGCAAGTCGGGCGCGTCGCTGGGCGGCGAGCAGTCGGGGCACATCCTTTTCCCCGCCAAAGCGACGACCGGGGATGGGTTGCTGACGGCGCTGCTGGTGCTCGACGTGGTGCATCGCAGCGGCAAAACGCTGGGCGAATTGATCGCCGACTTGCAAAATTTTCCGCAAGTGATTTTGAACGTGAAAGTGCGCGAAAAGAAGCCGCTCGGAGATTTTCCTGCGGTGGTTCTCGCGATCGTCGCGGCGGAGGAGGAGTTGCGGGATTCGGGCCGCGTGGTGATTCGCTACTCCGGCACCGAGGCGCTGGCGCGAGTGATGATCGAGGCCGAAAGCGCGGAGGCCATGACGCGCCACGCGGAGGCGATTGCGGGAGCCATCAGGGCGGAGTTGGGCGTGTAGAGCGTCTTCAATAGCGATTCGCGCTCCCGATAAAGTGGAAGAAAATTGCGAACCATGCGAAGTAGAGGCACGCCAGCGACACCAGCACGAACTTCACCTTAGTAATGGCTCGCAGCGGCTCGCGGAGCACGCCCCACGCGCTCGCCAGACCGCCAACGATCGCGAGCAGGGCGATCGTCGTGAGCACATTCTGGAGCATGAAGGTACCGTCGAGATGGCCGATCTGATAGAAGTTCGTGAACTCGCTCACCGATACCAACCGAATAGCCAGTTGAACCACCACGACCAGCGACAGCAGGCAGGCAAGTTGCAGCGGAAGCGTGATCCAGCGTGTTCCGGGTTGCGGAGCGACGTCAGCACGGCGGCGATGAAAGACGCGGCGGTAGAGACGCTCGGCCGGCGCCAGGCACACTAGAAGCAGGGTCAGCATGCAGAAGCCGGTCAGCGTGTTGAGCACCATCGGATGAAGCATGAACGGTGCGCGGTCGGAGTGGCTGGGGCCAGCGTAGCCGATAATGCGGCCATCGGCGCCGCGCTCGAAGTGTAGCGTGCTTTGCCCCTGCTCTTCATAGAACGAGTCGCTGCCGATGGGATGGAACTTTAGCAGTTCTTGGCGAAAATCTTTCGCGTTGGAGACGGTCAGCTCGCCGTCCTTGGTCGCGTCGACTTCGCGCGGCCCGAAGGCATTGAAGAGCCGCAGCTTCGTGCTGTCCTCGCGGCGGGACGAGAGAAAGTAGCCGGTGTAGGGCGCGAGATCCTTTGCGGAGAGCTTAAGGTACGCCGGGTTCGGATTGGGCGCGCCGGGGAGGTAACGGTCGACGAAGGCGCGGAAGAGTTCTTCGCGCGCGTTGGTGGCGGCGTTGGCGGAATTGTAGCTAATGAAGAAGGTCAACTGATGCGTTGGCTCGACCCAGAACTGGGAGTGGAAGCCGATGAGGTCGCCGCCATGGCCGGTGAAGGTAAGGCCGTTGCGCTGCTCGTCGTAGAAGCCAAGGCACCACGGCGAGACGCCCGGCGCAGGGGAGAACTGCGGCGTGAACAGCGTGGCGACCGACGCCGGTTGCAAAACGGTCTGGCCGTTCAGTGATCCTCCAGCGAGCAGCATCTCGCCAAACAGCGCCATGTCGGCGGCAGTGGATGAGAGCCCACCCGCAGGCGCTTCAGTGAAACCCTCGAAGCCGAGGTCGGGCTTGGATGTAGTTTTGTAGCCGAGAGATCGCGCGAAGCCCGCAGGCAACGGCTGCACGAACGTCGAGTGCGTCATGCCCAGAGGCGTGAAGATATGATGTTGCACGTAGTCCGCGAACGGCTCGCCCGAGACGCGTTGCACGATGTAGCCGATGATGCTGATGCCGTAATTCGAGTACGCAAGCGCCTTGCCTGGGGCCGCGAAGCGGTGCGGCTGGTTGCGCAGCAGGAAGTCGCGGAGGTTGAGAGGCAGCTTGCCCGACTTGTCGGAGCCGAGGTCATGCAACTCCTCTTCAAATCCGGCAGTATGCGTGGCCAGGTTGCGCAGCGTGATGGGCGCGTTGCCAATGCCGCTCGGTCCAGGGCTAATGGTGAAGTCGAGATACTTGCTGACATCTGTGTCGAGGTCGAGCTTGCCCTGCTCGACGAGTTGCATCATCGAAACGTAGACGAAGAGCTTGGAAACCGAACCGGGGCGGAAGGTGGTCGTGACGGGATCGACCGGCGTCTTCTGTTTCCAGTCCGCATAGCCGTAGCCTTTGAGCAGCAGCGGCTGGCCTTTTTGAGTGATCGAAATCGTAGCGCCGGCAACGTCGTCGCGTTGAAGTTGCAGCGGAAGGAAGCCGTCGAAAAATGCGCCGACATCTTGCGGCGTGAGTGACGCGGTTGACGCCGGATTGGGTGGCGGGACAGGAATGGGCGCCGTTGGCGGTTGCTTGGGGCCTTGCAGCGGAAGCTTGGGGACTTGGGCTTGTGCTGTATTCAGGGCGAGCGACAAGGCAAGTGCGAAGCGAGAAAGGTTCATGCAGACTCCACATTTGGGATGGGAAAAAGGTTATCACCTGGCTTGTTCGTCGCTCCTTTTCACCCTGAAAGGGACAGGAATAGAAGCATAGGGGGACGGCGATTACTTGATATCCCGCCAATTATCGCCTAACCCCACATCCGCGACGATGGGGATGGTGAAGGTTGCGGCGGATTCCATTTCGGTTTTGACGAGTGTTTGCATCACTTCGGCTTCGGAGGGGACAACATCGAAGAGGAGTTCGTCGTGGACCTGGAGGGTCATCAGGGACTTGAGTTGGCGGCGGGAGATTTCGGCGTCGATGCGGAGCATGGCGATCTTGATGAGGTCGGCGGCGGTGCCTTGTAGAGGCGTGTTGACGGCGGTGCGCTCCGCGAAGCCGCGCTGGTTGGGGTTGCGGGAGTGGATGTCGGGGATGGGGCGGGAGCGTCCGAAGGCGGTGCGGACCGCCTGGTCGCGGCGGACGATTTCGAGGGTGCGAGCAATAAACTCAGCAACCCCCTTGTACCTCTCAAAGTAGGTTTCGATGTATTGCTTCGCGGTCTTCTGGTCGATCGAGAGTTGCGCCGCCAGGCCGAACGGCGAGATGCCGTAGACGATGCCGAAGTTGACGGCCTTGGCGCGGGCGCGGGTTTCTTTGGACATCGTGGCGGCGTCGACGCCGAAGACCTCGGCGGCGGTGAGGGTGTGGATGTCCTTGCCGGTGCGGTAGGCGTCGAGCAGCAGGGGGTCTTGCGAAAAGTGCGCCATCAGGCGGAGTTCGATCTGCGAGTAGTCGGCGGACATCAACAGATTCCCCGGCGCAGCGATAAAGCCGGCACGGATTTCGCGACCGACGGCGGTGCGGATGGGGATGTTCTGCAGGTTCGGGTTGACGGAGCTTAGGCGACCCGTCGATGTTCCTACCTGGTTGAAGGTGGTGTGGATGCGGCCTTCGGCATCGGCCAGGACAGGAAGCGCATCGAGGTAGGTGCCCTTGAGCTTCTGGAGTTGGCGGTGTTCGAGGACCCAGGCGGGGACTTCGTGTTCGGCGGCGAGGCCCTCGAGGATATCGACCGCCGTTGAGATGACTTTGCCCTTGCCATACTTGATGGGCTGGGGGAGGCCCATTTTGGTGAAGAGTACGTCGCCGAGCTGCTTGGGCGAATTGATATTGAATCGATGTCCGGTAGACGCGTAAATGCGCTCGGCGAGGTCGTCGATTGTCACCGCGAGGCGCGAGGACATTTCGCGCAGCAGGGCAGGGTCGATGCGGACGCCGTTTTGCTCCATGCGCAGGAGGACCGGGACGAGCGGGAGATCGAGGTGGGTGTAGACGTCGGTGAGCGTGGAGTGTTCGTTGAGCGATTGTGTCGCGCGGAAGGAAATGCTGCGGGTCTCTCCACTTCGCTGCGCTTCGGTCGAGCTGACAGCTGGGGAGGGCTGCGCTTTGGCCGAGATGGCAGGCTGTTGAGCCATCTCCGGAAAGAGCATTTCGCGCGTGGCGGCGCCGCCGAGGGAGGGGTCGTCTTTGGGAACGATGGTGGTGGTGGGCGGTTCGAGAAGCTGCGCGGTGAGAGTGTCGGCGAGGCGAACGATGGCGGCGGCGGCCTCGGGAAGGCGGAGAGGGTCGGCGGGATTCTCCTTCGTCGGCTGGTGCAGGAGTGCGAGCGAGGTGCTGCGCGCGGCGATGTCGATGAGGGTGTGCGAGCCGTGCGTGGGGTTCAGTAGATAGCTTTGCAGCATGACATCGCTGACGGGGCCGGCGAGTGTGACGCCGTGCGGAGCGAGCGCGCGGAGGACGGCTTTCAGGTCGTGAACGCGCTTGGGAAGCGTGGGGTCGGCGAGAGCTTCGCGGAGGCCGGGGGTGTCGAGCGAGACTTCGATAGCGTGCGTTGAGGTGACGGCGAGGCCGAGGCGGCAGGCGGGGTCGGGAGGCATAGAGGGAAGAGTGAAGAGAGAAGGAGAAGGCTCTTCCGTCTCGTCGAAGAGGGACATGGATCGAGCGGGGGCTGGCTCCGGCTCGGCTTCGATGTCGGGGTTGGCGTCTGGGTCAGCGGGGTCGGCCTGGACTTCGGCGGCGACGACGCTGGCGGATTCGACGAGGGCGATGGAGAGGCCGGGGGTCGCAGTGGAAACCCAGGTCTCAGGTGCGAGACCTGCGGCACCCGATCCGGTGGCCGTGCGGGCTTCAGCGAGCAGCGCGGCGAGGTCGGCGGCGGTGGCGCGGGCGTTGTAGGTAGTCTTCGCGGCCTGCACGTCAGGGGCGAGTTCTTTGAGCATCGTCGTGAATTCGAGCTCGGTAAAGAGGGCGCGGCAGGCGGCGTTGTCGACGGGCTGTGTACGCATCGCGTCGAGCGTGAACTCGATGGGGACGCCGGTGTGGATGGTGACGAGCTCCTTCGAGAGCAGAATGTTGTCGCGATTATTTTGAAGCGACTCGCGGTAAGTTTTCTTCTTGACTTCATCGGCGCGGTCGAGCGCGGCTTCGACGGTGCCGAAGGTTTGGATGAGTTCGACGGAGCCCTTGTCGCCGATGCCAGGCGCGCCCGGTATGTTGTCGATCGCGTCGCCGCGCAACGCCATCACGTCGATCACGCGCTGTGGCGGGACGCCGAGAATTTCTTCGACGCCCGCGGAATTGAGAATTAGATTGTCTTTCGTGGGGTTGAGGATGGAGACGTTTTCGTTGACCAGCTGCATCATGTCCTTGTCCGAGGAGACAACGTACACATGGTGACCGAGCGCGGAAAGCTGGCAGGAGAGCGTGCCGATCACGTCGTCGGCTTCGAAGCCCTCGTAGAACAGGATGGGGATGCGGAAGGCTTCGAGCGCGCGGCGGATGTAGGGGTGCTGCTGGATGAGGTCGGGGGGTGTTTCGACGCGGTTGGCTTTGTAGCCGCCGTATTCGATGGTCTCGAATTGCTGCGTTTTGATGTTGAACTTCTGCACGTCCTTCATCTGCGCGGCGAGTTCGTTGCGGTGGACCGGCGCGCCCACATCGTAGACCGCGGCGAGGTACTGCGGCGCGAAGTCCTTGCGAAGTTTGTTGATCATGTTGACGAAAACATACGTCGCCGCCGTTGGAATACCGGTGCGCGTAGTCATAGGTCGCGAGCGCTGCATCGCGTGATACGCGCGGAAGATGAAGGCCATCGAGTCGAGCAGGTAGATGGGCGGCTTGTCGGATTTCGAGGGCATATATAGCTTTGCTCATTGTAGGATGCCAACATAGAGAATGTCAGATTGGGAGAACGTGTGGCCAGCAGCCTACGAATAATGCGTGAAACTGTTGTCATAGCGCTAGTTTTCATTGGCTCGTCGACTATGCGCGCACAGGAAGCGAAGGTGACTATCTACTCCGGTGGGAGCGTGGCGAAGTTGATGGCGCCCGTCACAAAGTCTGCGATGTTCGGCGGATGTATTTTCGACAATGAGAAGCCTGTGGTTCTGTTCACAAGAGATCGGTTCATCACCATCCGCGCCGCAGTTGGTCTGCATACCTTTTCGGCCAATCTGTTTTGCAAGCATCCTGCTGCCAACTCGCAATTGTCCCTCACTCTCGAGAGTGGTAAAGCGTATTTCCTCCGAGCGGAATCGGAGGTTTTTGGGGTTTATGTCCTAGCGACGCAGAAGGGACGTATTGATGTTGTCGACTGCAAAACAGCCCACGAAGAGCTGC
>JBBRCA010000160.1:0-6586 GCA_038205325.1 Terriglobales bacterium
ACGTTGGATTCGAACTGCTGGAAATCGAGAAGTCTCCAAGTGTCGTCGACGCGACCGCACCTGTACTTTGTATCAATGTGCTGGTGATCGGGCCGATCGAGGTTTGCAGGTTGTAAGTGCCGAGGGCGGGGTCTTGGATTCCAAGGAAAAAGCGGGTCGCCGGATCAAAGAAGGCTTCCAATCTTAGAGTAGGGCTTTCGATAAATCCGGCCATTGTGAAGGTGGCCGTTCCGATGCCGGCGATGGTCACGGTCGAAACGCCGCCGAGGTTGAAGATGAAGCGACTAATCGTTACAACGGCGGTTGTGTCCGAAACCTGAGTGATGGTTACGGTGGCGTCGGTGAACGTGGTGGTGCCAATCTTGCCGCTGGCAATGGATGTTTGGGTATAAGCAATTGGCGTAGCGGATGCCAGAGTGGGCACCGCCAGAGCTAAAGCAAGAAACCCGAGGGCCAAATCTAGACGCATGACGAACTCCCACAATGAGATTGTTAGATTGTTTGACAATCTTAGCGCAGACGGCCCTCTTGTCAACACATCTATTTGGCGTCGAACAAGTTACTTTGGGTGTGTCGAGACCCCAAAAGCAAATTCTCCCCCTTCGACTTCGCTCAGGGTGCGGAATGGCAACTATTGGGGACGTGCGGATAGACTGGGGCGATGGTGATTGGCCTCGGCACCGACCTGATCGAGATTGCGCGAATCGAGCGCAGCGTGGTGCGGTTTGGCGAGCAGTTTTTGAATCGAGTGTTCACGCCCGGCGAGATTGCCTACTGCCAGGCCAAGAGGACTTCAGCGGAAAGCTTCGCGGCGCGCTTTGCGGCGAAGGAGGCTGGGGCCAAGGCACTGGGGACTGGCCTGAGCCGGGGCGTCGGCTGGAAGGAGTTCGAGGTGCGGCGGCTGCGGGGACAGAGGCCGGAGTTGCACCTGAGCGGACGCGCCGCGGAGATCGCGGAGGCGTTGGGTGTGCGGCGCATTTCGTTGAGCCTGACACACTCCCGCGAAATGTCGATGGCCGTCGTTGTGGCGGAGGACTGAGTGTTTTACCAGGGGCACAAAAAGGAGGCGCAGCCCGCAGGCCGCGCCTCTTGTCATTGCATGGGTAAAACGCTCTACTTCTTGTCCCTGAGCAGCGTTCCCTGGCCGTCGCGGACTTCGATCGGCCCGAGATTCACGGCCTTCATCTGTGGCTCGATCTTGGCGCGATCGCCTACCACCAGGATCACCATATTGCCCGTATGCACGTCTTCCTTCGCGACCCGTTCCACGTCCGCCGCCGTCACCGCCTCGTATTTGGCTGGCAATGTGGAGTAGTAGTCCAGAGGCCGGTTGTAGAGCCAAATGCCCTGCAACGCGCCTGCCGCCGCGCCCGTCGTCTCGAACAGCGCGGGGATCGACCGCACGCTCGAGTCCTTGGCCATCTTCAGCTCGGCCTCGGTTGGAGGATTGGCTGCGAACGTCGCAATCTCATGCATCATCTCCTTGGCCGCGAGGCCCGTAACATCGGTGCGAACCAGGCTGCTGGACACGAACGGACCGCCTTCGCGATACGTCCGGAAGCCCGAGTTGGCCCCGTAGGTGTAACCATGCTCCTCGCGCAGGTTCATGTTGATGCGACTGCCGAAGCTGCCACCCAGCGTGTAGTTCATGACCTGGATCGCCTGTAGATCGGGCGTCGTAATTGGCACGCCGATGGCCATTGCGAACAGCGCCGACTGCGGCGCGCCCGGCTTGTCCACGATGACCACATGGGTCGCATCCATCTTCGGAGCGGGAGGAATCGTTATCCCCGACTTGGCCGTGCCACTCCACGCGCCGAAGCTGCGCTCGGCGATCTTTTTCGCCTCGGCCTCGGTCACGTCGCCGACCAGCACCAACGCGGCATCCGCGGGCCCGTAGTGCGCCTCATAGAAGGCCGCAACGTCGTCGCGAGTCAGCTTCTGCACGCTGGCCACCGTGCCCGTCGGCGCAGCGCCATACGGCTGATCACCGTAGACCAGCTTTGGCCCGACGCGCGCCGCAATCGCGCCGACCGAGTCGCCTTCCTGCGCGAACCCGACCAGCCGCTGCTTGCGCAGCCGTTCGACATCCTCGGCCTTGAACGCCGGATGCTGAACAACATCGGCCAGCAACTCCATGCCTTCGGCGGTGTGGTTGGTCAACACCGTCATGCCAGCGCTCGCGCCGTCCATTGTCGCAAACGCGCGGACGGTTGTCCCAATGCGTTCCTGGTCTTCGGCCAGTTTGGTGAGGTCGCGCGTCTGCGTAGCCTCGCCCATCGCCGAAGCCGTCAGCGTAGCTACTCCACCCTGACCCACAGGATTGTTCTCGCTTCCCGCGCGCACCGCCAGCGAAGCTGAGAGCACTGGCAACGCCTTGTCTTCGACGAAGTACACCTTCATGCCGTTCGACAGTGCAAACGTCTTCGGCACCGACAGACGGAACGTCCTCGCCGGACCGGCCACGGGGACGGCCTTGCGCCAATTCTGCGCCGTCTCGAAGTCCGGCGTGTAGGGGTTCACGATCTTCACGTCCGCATCGGTGTTCTCCGGACTGCGCGGAACGTCGTCAAGCACTTTCTTGCCGGGGACGGTGTAGACCACCACGGCCGAGTCCTTGGTAAAGTATTTGTTCGCGGCAGCCTTGGCACTCGCGATCGTCACCGCTTCGGTGGCCGCGATGTCCTTGGGCAGATAACCGGGGTCGCCGGTGTACTGGTTGTATTGGTCGAGTGTATCGGCGATGCCGCCAAAGCCGCCCAGACGTTGCAATCCCGCAATTTTCCGAGTCAATTCCGTGGCTTTTGCCGCTTCGACTTCCTCTGCTGTAGGCCCTTCGGCCTGCAACTTCGCGATCTCTTTCCACACGGTGGCTTCGAGGTCCTCAAGCTTCACGCCCGGCTTGGCCGTGACGGTGCATTCGGCGATGCCAGTGAGCTTCTGCGAGTCGTTGCCGCAGCGCACATTCTGGGCTACCTGCGTTTTGTAGACCAGCGCCTGGTCGAGGCGGCTGGCCTTCGCCCCGCCCAGTGCGAACATCGCAACGTCCGTATCCTTCGACCCCGGCGTGTACAAGGGCGGCGTGAGCCAGGCGATAATGAGCTGCGGCAGTTTCACCGTGTCGGTCACGGTCACACGCTTTTGCGATGTAATCGCTGGCGTTGCGGTGGTGACTGGCTCGACCTTCGGTCCGGCTGGAATTGGCCCAAAATACTTGGTCAGCATTTCCTTTAGTTGCCTGGCGTCGAAGTCGCCCGCAATGGCGATAGACGCATTGTTGGGCGTGTAGAACTGCTGATGAAAGTCGCGCACGTCCGCGATGCGCGCGGCCTCAACGTCCGCATGGCTGCCGATCACGTCGCCATAGTACGGGTGGCTCTTGGGAAATATCGCGTGATACATCGCCTCGTCGGCGAGGTCGTAAGGCTGGCCCTCGCCCTGGCGACGCTCGTTGCGCACCACGTCGCGCTGGTTGGCCAGCTTGGTGCGGTCGAGGCCTTCCATCAGGAAACCCATGCGGTCGCTCTCCAGCCACAAGCCAAGCTCCAGCTGATTGCTAGGCAGCGTCTCGAAGTAGTTGGTGCGGTCGAAGCTGGTGGTGCCATTCACGTCCGTCGCGCCCGCGCCCTCCACATACTTGATGTGGGCTTTTTCGCCGACATGCTCGGAGCCCTCGAACATCATGTGCTCGAACAGGTGCGCGAAACCAGTGCGGCCCGCGCGCTCGTTCAGCGGACCGACGTGATACCAGAGATCGACGGCCACCAGCGGCAAGCGATGGTCTTCATGCGTGATGACCTTCAAGCCATTGGGCAGCGTGTAGGTTTCATACTTGATCTCGGGTAGTTTCAGCTTGGCATCCTGCGCGTTCGCCGACGTACCCAACGCAACACAACCGGCCAGCGCAAGCGCGGCCAGACTCTTCGGACAAAACTTCATGGGGGAAATCTCCTTGGGGCACGCCTCGCGCCAGCGCGCAGCGACGCCTCCAGCATAGACGATTGGGCGCGGCCTTTGTTTCTTGCTAATGCGAAGCGCCGAAACGAAATATAGGTGTCGAACTCCAAGCCTGCTCGTCGCAGGTCGAATATGCTCCGAACCGCATAGAATGGCATAGATGCCGTTTTCCGAACAGTTCGACGTCCTCATCGTCGGCGCAGGCCACGCCGGTTGCGAAGCCGCCGCCGCCGCCGCGCGCATGGGACTGCGCACGGCACTGTGTACGTTGAACCTCGACCTGATCGCGCAGATGTCCTGCAACCCGGCCGTCGGCGGTGTGGCCAAGGGTCATCTGGTCCGCGAAGTCGACGCTCTGGGCGGCATCATGGGCGAAGTTGCCGACGCCTGCGGCATCCAGTTTCGGCTGCTGAACACCTCGCGCGGCCCCGCCGTCTGGTCGCCCCGCGCGCAGTGCGACAAGGCCCTCTACCGCGTCAAAATGCGCGAAAAGCTGGAGTCGATTCCGAACCTCTTCATCAAGCAGGCCGAAGTGGTCGATCTGGTGTTCGGCGAAGGAGAGCCCGAAGCTCGCCCCCGCTGCACTGGCGTCCTGCTGCGCGACGGTCGCACCATCGCTGCGCGCGCCGTCATCGTCACCACGGGCACCTTCCTCAACGGCCTCATCCACTGCGGCGAGCAGCAATACACCGCCGGGCGGTCGGGTGAGCCAGCGAGCGTGTTGCTCGGCGAGTCCTTGAAGAAGCTCGGCCTGCGCGAGTGCCGCCTCAAGACCGGAACGCCACCCCGCCTCGACGGCCGCAGCATCGACTGGGCGAAGTTTGAAGAACAACCCGGCGACGCCGACCCCACCCCGTTCAGTTTTCGGTCATCAACGGGAAGCGACGGCGCGTGGACTCCACCCCTACGCCAAATCTCCTGCTACATCGCCTCGACGACCCCCGCGACCCTCGATCTCATCCGCGCCAACGTCCACCGCTCGCCCATGTACACCGGGCAAATCGAAGCCGTCGGCCCGCGCTATTGCCCGTCGATCGAAGACAAGATCGTCCGCTTTCCGGACAAGACGCAGCACCAGTTCTTCCTTGAACCCGAAGGTCTCAGCACGCACGAGGTCTACATCAACGGCATGAGTACGTCGTTGCCGATGGAGGTCCAAACGCAAATAGTACACAGCATTCCGGGGCTCGAAAACGCGGAGATGCTGCGCCCCGGCTACGCCGTCGAGTACGACGCCATCGATCCCACCGAACTCGACCGCACGCTACAGGTGAAGAAGTTTGAAAGCCTCTACCTCGCAGGACAGATCAACGGAACTTCCGGCTATGAAGAGGCCGCGTGCCAGGGCCTGATGGCCGGCATCAATGCGGCGCTCTATGTGCGGGGCGAGGACACCTTCACCCTCGACCGCACCGAAGCTTACACCGGCATCCTCATTGACGACCTCATCTCTAAGGGCACCGACGAGCCGTACCGCATGTTCACCTCGCGCGCCGAGTTCCGCCTGCACTTGCGCATCGACAACGCCGACACCCGCCTCACTCCCCACGGCCGCCGGCTTGGCCTGATCGACGACGCGGCCTGGGCGGTCTACGAAGCCAAACAGGCCCGCGCCGCCGCGTTCAATCAACTGCTCGAAGCGACAAAAATCACTGCCGCCGACATCGCCACGCTAAGCCCTAAGCTCTTTGAAAACGCTGGATCTCAGCCCGCCACAAATCTGAGTGCCCCACGTCTCGATTCTGAGACGTGGGGCACCGCTCCGGCACAACCGCTCATTAAGGGCGACCGCTTCGCCCAGCTCCTCAAGCGGCCCTCCATCGCCATCGAACAACTCATCCCCGCATTGATCGACCGCCTCCGCGCCACACCTGAACTCTCTTCCTGGGCGCTCGCCATCGACGCGAACCCAACGAAACTCCCCGTCTGGGTGCGCAATGAAATGAAGACCGTCGAAACCGGCATCAAATTCGCGGGCTACCTCGCGCAGCAGCAGCGTTCCATGCAACGTCTTCGCAACGACGAACGGCGCGCTATTCCCGCCTGGTTCGACTACGCGGCCTGTAGCGGCCTCTCCCGCGAGATGGTCGAAAAACTAAGCCGCGTGCGTCCCTCCACGCTAGGCCAGGCCAGCCGTATGTCGGGCGTCACGCCTGCGGCGGTCTCGCTCGTTCAATGCTTCCTCGAAATCCAGGCCCGCGCTCGCGCCGCCTGAAGCAGGCGGGTTTATAGTTGACCTATGGGAATTTCAGTCAAAATCACGACACCGATGCCGACCCTCGACGAAGTCGCCAAGGAGCTGGGCATCTCAGGGAAACGCCGTAGAGACCTTGAGCGAATCGTGGAAGAGGCCGCACGAAGCTTGGAAATCAAGCGCTCCCGACGGCCGACAGTTATGAAAAGCCGCGGGCTAACAAGCAAGGCCGCCTAATTGGCCCTCCCCCCGCTGGATAGCAAAAGCGTCTTCCTGAACGTCCCTTACGACCGGCCCTTCGAGCCGCTCTATCTCGCTTACATCGTGGGATTGACGCAACTGGGTCTTACTCCTTTCGTCACATTAGCTATACCCGGTGGGGACGCGCGGCTCGACAGGATCTTCGCCCTGATTCAATCTTGTCGCTTTTCGATC
>JBBRCA010000161.1:0-6568 GCA_038205325.1 Terriglobales bacterium
ACCGCGTGTTCACGTCATACGACGATATCCTCGATCACTGCTGCCACGCATGGAACAAGCTCGTCGATCAGCCTTGGAAAATCATGTCCCTCGGGTTGAGGGAGTGGGCCCATGGGTTCTGATTATAGAGTCCTGGTATAAAAGCCACCCACCGAATATTAGCTGTCATACGACGACCCGGCCCTCATTGCGGGACTGCTGGCCCTGACGCAGGCTCGGTCAGTTTCACGCAGAGCAGTTCCAGCATGGCGCGGCCGACCTTTTCCGGCGCCAGCATTTCCGAGACTTTCTTCCGCCCACGTTCGCCCAGGGCGCGGGCCGCCGCAGGGTCGTGATGGACCCATCGCATGTAGTGCGCAGCATGCGCCACGTCCGCCTCGGCCCAACTTTGGCCCTCGACGCCGGGATATTCATTCGGCTGAACCGGTACCAGAGTATAATTGACCACACAGGCTGTGTCGGCATCGGCAAAGTCATTGGTTCCTGAATAGCCGGTCAGGATTACTGGCCGCCCGAGCAGCATCGCCTCTGCCGGGGCCCGCCCGTACCCCTCAGATCGAGTCAGCGAGACGAAGGCATTCGCCGTCCCTATCAGGCTTACCAGCTCTTCACGGCTCAGTTTGGCGTCCTTCAGAATAACTCGGCCGTCCTGCGCCAGTGCGCCAAGTTCGGCAGACAGCGCTGGCATCTTGCGGGCGTTCTGGGTCTTGATGACAAGTTGGACGTCCTCATCGCCCTTGGGGAAGGCCATCTCGAAAGCGGCGATTACAGCATGGGGGTTCTTTCTGGTCGCATAGGACGCGAAGTCGAACATGAACAGAAACAGCGTCGCGGACTCTTTCAGTCCGAGTGCGGCGCGAGAGACTTCGTGGCCGACGACCGGTGCCGTCACCGCGCCGGGGAGGAGCCGCACGGGGCGGGCTCCGCTGATGGCGAACGCATCCATGGCGAACCGCGATGATGCCCAGATCTCGTCGTAATACGAATAGGCATGGGCCCAGGCAGAAGGCAGACGATCCAGTTCCCAGTGCCAATGCCCGACGGTTTTCTCGGCAAGAATTCGCAAGCGGCGCATACTATGCCAATCTTCGATGCTCGTTTCCGCATTGCGGTGGACTATGTTCCACGCGACTTCAAGCGTCGCGCCAGCCGGTATCAGGGCCTTTGCGGCCGTGAGCATGGTGTCGGCGTCTAAATTTACGATGACATAGTCGCTGTAGCCGCACGCATCGAGTGCTGCGACCGAGCTGCGCATGTCCTCCCCAAGACCCGAAGACGCATCCCAATGACCGGTGAGCGCGACATGGGCGCGGATGACTTCCGGCGGCGGCTCCTCGATGTTGAGCAGCGAGGGTGCGGCGAGGATGCCGAGACCCACATAGATTAGGTACTGCTGCAAATGGGCCTCGGACCAATCGAGCAGTGCTGCAATCCCTTCGTCCGTATCGAGGTCGAACGAAGACTGCAGGTCGTGGCGTTCCTCGTAGACGAACTCCAACAGCCGGCTCAAACCCTTATGAAACCCTTGTGAATTGACCAGGAAGTCCCGGATTCCCGGGCAGAGCAGCTCGCAATTGACCTTGAACTCACGCGGGGCATGAAAGACCAGCCAACGCAGATAGGCGGCTCGGGAATTTGCAGTGCCGAGATGAAATGTGCGCTGCAGGTCCTTGCGCGCTTCCCACAACGTCAGCATCCCAAATGTGAAAGAGTAGCCGTCGAGCGTCATGTGGGAGCGGCGGTCGAAATAGGCCTTGACCGGAGCATAGAACTCCGGTGCCCAGCCGTAGAGGCCCGGCGCGATATATGAAAACCAGAAACCATGTTCGGCGCGGGCCTGTTTTTCGACAGGGAATTGCCGCCAGGTTTCGAGTCCCTCGCGCGACCGGGCCGCCGTCCGGGTCAAGATCAGACCACGCGTGATCGGAACATCGCCATAGTGGCTGGAGATCCCGGACACGGAGACAAACTCGTCCAGGAACTCATCGCTGAACAGGTGGGCATCGATTGACCTTTCAATGAGGCCTTCCGTGAGGGCCCAGGTCAAGAATGCGTCGGTCTGTTCCAGACTGTCTGTCATGGGGAAATGTTGCTGGAGGTCGGCCCGGCGCTCCCACAGAAGCGCGACCTGTTTGGGCAATTTCGTGCGAAACGAGCCGATATTAAATATGACGTCAGCGCGAAGCCAAGCTTGCACGGACCGGGCAGCGCCATCCCAGGACGAGGATGCGATGGGCGCCCAGGGCGGCGGTGCGGTCCGCTTCGGCACAGGGATCGCGCCGATTTCGGCGTTGCTGCGCAGCTGCCGGGCAGCCTGGAGGTCCAGCGAGTTCACGCCCTCGGCCTCGGCGCCAGCGCCGCAGAACCAATCCAGGTAACCGTTGAAACCCTGCGCGTGGCTCAAGTCGAACGCATGCCGTAGATCAGGGCGGTCGAGCCAAAACTGGTAGGCGAATCGCGTGATGCGGGTCGCACCCATCGCGATGTCGTCGTCGGCCTCGTCGAAAAAGGTCGATCCGATGCGCAAGGACTTTTTCGGGGAAAGTTTGCCGGCGTCGATCGCGCGCAGCACCCAGTGCCGGGCGGTATCGCTGATTTTGCGGCCATCCCGAAATTTACCATAGGCGTAGTCGACCTTACTGAACTCGTACCATCGGTTGGCCAGCACTGCCTCGCGGTATTCGGTACACAGCTCCCGCACAATGCCCATGTTCTCGTATGTGAAACGGTTCTGATGCTTCGAATACACCACGCTGTCGTCCGGCTTTATGCCGCTAAAGTGGAAAAACCGCAGTGTCTGACCGTTGACCGTCCACTTTCCATCCTCCGCCTGCTCGACGACGCGGTGCGCAATGTTCCAGTAGGCGACGTTGTAGCCGGGGTGGCGGAGGATGTACGGCCGATTGACCAGAACGGGCGCGAGGTCCATCCACCGCTGATCGGTGAACATGTTGCCGGGGACGTCGGAGCGGCAGTGAGCGAACAGTCGGTCGCACCACCAATCCATCAGTCCACCGCAATCGGCGTTGTTGCGAGCGCCGAGAAAGCCAAGGTTGTAGACGCCGGACTTCATGATCGTGAGATCGGACGGTTCTTTTCCGTCCTGCAACGGCTTCATCATATGCGGCGTCAGCACGATGCTGTGGGTCTTGAGTGCGTCATAAACTTCGCCGAGTGGCGAGTATAGGTATATATCGGGATCGATGTAAAGTGCAGTCGTGTAACCTAGTTTCTGGAACATGTGTCTAAAAGCGAACGGTTTTACCGATGTATTAAATTCAACAACAGTATACCAGAGCTTCATATTTTCGATCAAGTTAATATCGAGATCGTCACAAGCGATCACGTCGGCGGCAAGATCAACCCCAGAGAAATTATGATAGGCATCCGACAAGATGATGTAGCGCGCAACCTCAGGGTGCTGCTCCCGGACCGACTGCATGAGGGTCGCCGCAAATCCAATATAGTTCGCCGAAACGATGGTGAAAACGACGGGTCTGTGGATAACTTTCTTCATAGAGGACTTTTTCTTAAGGACCT
Organism: Terriglobales bacterium; assembly: GCA_038205325.1. GTDB lineage: Bacteria > Acidobacteriota > Terriglobia > Terriglobales > Acidobacteriaceae > Granulicella. The sequence goes on from JBBRCA010000161.1 coordinate 3,541, forward strand.
GTCGATCACAGATATCGTATCGCCTCTGACCCGGTTTGCATATGGGCACCACGAACAATCCCATCACCCGTATTGACGTTGAGAGTGCGATATTTGGCGAAAGCGCGCGTGTCCTGCGTCGGAGTTCGGGTCCTTTCAGCGCCGGCTTTGCGGTCTGCGGGGCCGGTTTACGATGCTCGGGCAGAGTCCGGACGTCGAATGGCCGTCAGTGACGAAGACAAACATGTGCTTGGGGGTAGCCGGACGCCGTCGGCGCTTCTCATCGTCAGGGACAGAACGCGATATCCTCGCTACCAACAGCAGCTCGGCCGAGCACCATCTTTTGCACCGAATGGGCGTGGCCACCTACACTGCCTTCTGCTCCATCGGCAGGTAATGCAAAGCTCATGGCAAACCGTTCCGGCTGCCATTTTCGAACCTCAAAAAAAGCGGCCATAGCGACCCCGGGCGAGCAATTACCTTCTTTTCAACCGATGAAAGCGCATATAACATCCCGTTCAACCGATCAAGGCGCATACAACATCTGATCTCGGTCAGACAGGAGACTATAATGGAACGTAGCGATGCAAAGTCGTTGGACTCTTTTTTCAAATACGAAGGGGGAAAAAAAGAGAATAAGAGCGAGTCTTATTTTCTTCCTTGTGCTCTCATACTGAAGGGACTTGGGCTGACTGAGGCTGACCTTCATCGCGATATTGCAACCATTAAGGTCGACTTTCTACTGAAAATTATTTCTGAAATTGCAAAATTTCAAAAATTCGACGAGACTTACTATTCTGAGAATTATCGCGATATCGAGGGCGCCCGGCTTTCCGGGGTTGTGCCCTCGCTCCATTCGCATTTCGTTGAGACGGGTTATCTGGAAGGCCGGCTGCCTTATGAAATTCCGTTTGATGCCGATTGGTACTACAGTCACTACGTCGATCTCGCAGACGTGTACGCTGCACACGACGCGGTCGGTTTAAGGCAGCATTTTGTTAATACCGGCCACCTCGAGGGCCGGGCCGGAACAGCTGCGACTCTGAGTGAAGCGGAGCGGTGGCAAGGTTGGCTCGCCGGCGCCCGCGCCGCGTAGGCACGCTAGCAGCATCTCGGACTTAACGGGACCTGGAATCGGGGGCAGCAGTCTCCGTCACATTCGCGTTGCGACAAAGGCCGAGATCAAGGCTTGGAGCCTCGCTTATTTTGACGACATAAAGCCCAGTCCGGTGACCCACCACTGAGCTATAATTCGCCGCAGTAGCGTGGTAGTAAGATTCGACCCCTGGAAGGGGCGTACTTTGCTATATGGCGCCCTGGCGATATTTAAAAAGAGGGGCTGAATTACCCAGAATTGCTATGAGCAAGGGGGACGTGCAGATGGATGACCCAGTGACAGCGGCGGAGAGGCGTTGGCGACCCGTCAACAGGGACGTTCTGCAATTAGATGTTACGGTCTATTCGTTGCGCCCTGCGGTTTGTTACTCCAACTGTGCGCAGACGCCGTATCCTTCGAATGCCAGGCCCTGCGTTATTGACGTCGCGCGAATCCCGACTCATATATAAACAGTCTGCTTGGATAGAAGGCATTAGCTGATAAAAGGCTGTCAGGTTGCGACTTGACTTGTACAGGTTTGCGCAAAACCAGGTAGGAAATCATAGGTTTTAGCTTCTCCCCCGCGCCGGCTGTCATAGCGTCTAAAGCGCATTTCAGCATTGAACTGCGGGATTGGGACGGTGAAGGAGACCGCGCATACTCTCTCGCCATGTTCGGCTGGGCAGTCTCGACCACGGGCCGCGCAGTCGCCGTCGAGTTCTACCTGCATGGCACGCTGCTCACATCCGCCGCTCTCAACATTGAGCGTCCGGATGTCGTGACGGCGCTCGACCAGCCTGGCACTCCCCTGTTGTGCGGGTTCCACTTGCGAATCTCAAAACTGACCCTGCCTCGTGGCGCAAAGCTCGACCTTCAGCTTTGGGAAGAGCTTGAATCCGGAGAACCTGGGCGCGTCGCGCTTGGCACGGTCACCGGGTTGCCGGCCCCGGCGATGACAATGCGTTACGCCGAGCGATTCAATCCTTTGCTGCTGCTTGGGATGGGCAGGTCTGGCACGACGTATATGATGCAGCTCTTGGCCGCACACCCGGAAATTCTCGTGCCCGGGCCTTACCCGTACGAAATGCGGCAGCCGGTGTGGCTCTGGCATGCCGCGAGCGTGATGTCGGCGCCCGGAAGCATGACCTCAATGCAGCCCGACGGCCTTGAGGCGGAAAGAGTTGAATGGCTTGGCTACAACCCTTATCGAAGCCGCGACTGGGAAAAGGTTGCTGGAGCTGATGCTGCCATGGCGTGGCAGGAGGAGGAACTGCCCTTAGCTTGCATCGATTTCTGCAAGGAGCAGGTCGACGATTTCTCGGATCGCTGTGTGGAAGGCCGCCCGACGGTTCCACGCTTCGTCGCCCAGAAGATGCTCATCACGCCCACGCGGTACTTCGTCTCGAACATCTATGCGCAGGCACGAGAGATAATTCTTGTTCGCGATTTTCGCGACGTGTGGCTGTCGGCGCGCAGTTTCAACCTCAAGCGCGGTCGCGAATCTTTCCAGAGGAATCAATTTCCGAACGACCGGGCGTGGATGGAAGGTTTGGCCTTCAGCAGCCGGCAGATGCGCCTGGCACATGGAGCGGCCGGCGGGCAGGCGCAGGTCGTGCGCTACGAAGACCTTATCCGCGATCCGCACACGACGCTTTCGCGGTTGTTCGACTTCCTCGGGATTGACGGCTCGTCGCTCCGAGTCGGTGCGGTGACGGCCGCGGCATCGAACAAGGATGCCGATGCCACGGTCGAGCACCGCACTTCGGTCAAGACCGGGACTGTCCCGAGATGGGAGGCGGAGATGACCCCCGATGAAAAGGCCATTGCCGAACGGGTGTTCGGCGAAGACCTAGCGTATTTCGGCTACGCCGTGTAGGCAACCGCTGGCTTGAGTGCGACTTCCCACGCGGTGGCGACTCTGGCACCGGCTACCAAAGCGGCAATCGGCTGCGA
>JBBRCA010000162.1:0-6479 GCA_038205325.1 Terriglobales bacterium
GACGCTGGTCCACATTGCCTACGACGCCCTCATCTTCATCGAAGTCGTAATCGCCACCGCGGGCTTCCACCATCTCGACAAGTTGTGATCTCCGGGCAGTATGCACATGCTTGATCCATGGCCAGCGCGTCACAAACCGCACCTGCACGCACCGTTGTCCTTCTTCGTCCGGCGGAACGGAAGCGCCCGCAAGAACTTGCGTCGACCCAGCATCGAAACGACGCTGGCCATCGCGGCCCGCAGCTTCCGCCTCATCCTCCCTAGCCGCTAGCCACCGCGATTGAGATCTCTGGCGATGAACGATAAACGTTGATCTTTTTACTTGCCGCTACACTAGACATGGCATGATTCCGACCCTCGAATGGACGCCCGCTGGCGTCAACTTCCTCGACCAGACCAAGCTCCCTTTGGAAGAAACCTACGTCCTCGCCACCGACTACCAGCAGGTCGCCAGCGCCATCCGCGACATGGTGGTGCGTGGCGCGATGGCCATCGGCGTCTCCGGCGCGATGGGTGTCGCTCTCGGCATTGAGCGCAGCGCCGCAACGGACCTCGCCACCCTTACCGCCGAAGTCGCCCTCATCTGCGACACCCTCGCCGCGACCCGCCCCACCGCCGTCAACCTCTTCTGGGGCATCGACCAGGTGCGCGACCGCTATAACCGGCTCGCCGAACGCCACACGCCCATCCCTGCGATCAAGCTCGCTGTTGTCGCGCTCGCCAAACGCCTCTACGACGAGGACATCGCCAACTGCCGCAAACTAGGCGCGTTCGGTGCCGACCTTCTGCCGCAACAAGGCACCGTCCTGACTCACTGCAACGCCGGCGCTCTGGCCGCCTGCGGCTACGGATCAGCCTTGGGAGTTATCAGGGCGGCTATTGCACGCGGCCACAAAATCGACGTCCTCGCCGACGAGACACGCCCCTTTCTGCAAGGCGCGCGCCTCACCGCCTGGGAACTGATGAAGGACAACATCCCGGTCAGCGTACTGTGCGACAACATGGCCGCGCACCTTATGGCGAAGGGCCGCATCCAGGCGGTCATCGTCGGCGCCGACCGCATCGCCGCCAACGGCGACACCGCCAACAAGATCGGCACCTACGGCCTCGCCATCCTCGCCAAAGAGCACGGCATCCCGTTCTATGTCGCCGCGCCGTTCAACACCATCGACCCCGCCACCGCCACAGGCAGCGCTATCCCTATCGAACAGCGTGACCCCCGCGAAGTCACCCACTCCAATGGACGCCAGATGACCCCCAACGGCGTCGCCATTGAGAACCCCGCCTTCGATGTCACACCCGCTAAGTACATCGCCGCGATCATCACCGAACGCGGCGTCTTGCGCGCACCTTTCGGCGCGGCCATCCGCGCAATCGCGGAGTCGTATTCCCAGCCGCACTGAAGGACGTCTGCTTCTTCTTTGCCGTTGTCGTTGCTCGTCTTTTTTTCGGAGAGTACAGCAACTCCGGTAATGTCCTACTATCTGGAGAGATACAGGAGAGAAGTCCATGCGCTCGTACGCCAGATTGTTCTGCACGATCTTCATTCTCGGCTGGACCGCCGTCGCGCAAACTGGATCTCCGACTCAATCCTCCACGCCGCCCCAGAAGCCTTCTCCGCAAACCGAATCCGTACCCTCCAGCGGCATCACGCTCACCACCGGAACGCAGCTTGTCGTCGTCGATGTGACCGTCGAGGACCGCGCCGGCCACCCGATCCACGACCTCAAACGCTCCGACTTCCAAGTGCTCGAAAACAAGAAGCCGGAAGCCATCAAGAGCTTCGACGAACACACCGCCGCCGACCTCGCGCACTCGAAAACCCCGCCTCCGCCGGCGTTCAAGCTCCCGCCCGGCACCTTCACCAACTACACGCCCGTCCCCCCGGACAGCACGCTCAACGTCCTCCTGCTCGATGCGCTGAACACGCCCATGCAGGACCAGGCCTACGTTCGCGACCAGCTTCAGCAGTTCGTCAAGCACGCCACCCCGGGAACGCGCATCGCCATCTTCGGCCTCAAGACGCGATTGGTCCTCCTGCAGGGCTTCACCTCCGACCCCGAAACTCTGAAGGCAGCCGTCGAGCATCGGCTGATTCCCCGCGCCTCGGTTCTGCTCGACGACCCCACCGGGGCCAACACCGACCCCGTCTCCGTGGCCGACACCCTCAGCACCGCCGGAGCCAGCGCCAGCGCCATCGCAGCCGTGCGGCAGTTCGAATCCCAGAACGCCAGCTTTCAAACCCAGTTGCGGACCCAATACACGCTGGACGCCTTCAACGCGCTGGCCCACTATCTGAGCGGCTTCCCGGGCCGCAAGAACCTCATCTGGTTCTCCGGCTCCTTCCCGCTCACCATCTTCGCCGACCCCACCCTCGGCGACCCCTTCGCGGTACAGGCCAACGCGAGCGAGGAACTTCGCCAGACCACCAATCTGCTCGACCGCGCCCGCGTGGCCGTCTACCCCATCGACGCGCGCGGCCTGCAGACGCTGCCCATGTTCGACGCCTCCCGTTCCGGCGAAGAGTACGTCCGCAACCCCGGCAGACTGGGCGAGGACATCGGCGCCTTCAACGCCACCAACGCGCAAGAGCACTTCACCATGCAGCAGATCGCCGAAGACACCGGCGGGCACGCCTTCTACAACACCAACGGGCTCGCCGAAGCCGTCGCCAGCTCCATTCAAGCCGGGTCGAATTTCTACACACTCACCTACTCGCCCTCCAACCGCGAGCCGAAAGGCGAGTACCGCAACATCCGCGTCGAGTTGCAATCCGCCGCCGCCGCGCGCGGACTCAAGCTCTCCTACCGCCACGGCTACTACGCCGCCAACCCCAAGACCCGCCGCGTCTCGTCTTCGGCAGCAGCCAGCGCCGCAGCAACACCCAGCACGGCGGCAGCACCCAACGCCCCGGCCCCACCCGGCACACCGCCCGCCGCGCCGGTCACGGAAAGCCTCGCCTACGTCCACCGGGCGATGCAGCGAGGCGCGCCCGAACCCAGCGAAATCCTGTTCAAGGTACGCGTCCTTCCGGACTCGCCCAGCACCGAAGACAAAGTCGCAGAAGATAACCAGCCCAACCCCGACGCCAACGTCAGAGGCCCATTCCGGCGCTATGATGTCAGCTTGGGCGCGCTGGCATCCGGCCTCACACTCCCGCTCTCGACCGACGGCCGTCGCCACGGTGGCATTCAGTTCCTCGCCTACGTCTACGACGCCGACGGCAAGCTGCTCAACATCGCGGCCCACACCGTTACCCTGAATCTCGAGCCCGCCACTTACGCCGCGCTCATGAAATCAGGCCTCCAATTCAACATGCAGGTCAGCGTGCCTGCTCGCGGCGAGAGCTTCCTGCGCATCGGCGTGCTCGATACGACATCCGGCCACATCGGCGTGTTCGAGTTGCCCACAACGATGGTCTCGCGCCTTCCGCCGGTAGTCCCGGCCCCTAAAACCGCGCCTGCATCCGCACCCCCCGCGCCTCCGGTCGCCGGTGCGCCCTCTTCCACCCCGCCCCCCTCCACGAAGTAGGCCCGTGACCTCCGCAATCCTCCATCTGCGACGACCCTCTCTGGCCCGCGGCAATCTGCTGGTCTTCTTGAGCGTTCTGCTCACCTTCCGGCTTTCGGACTTCCCCCACAACCGCGCCACGCTGCTGCTGCTGCTGCCGGCGACCATAGTATTGCTCGGCACCATCGACACGGCCCGCTGCATCCGCCCGCGCTGGAGCCTCTATCACGCAGGCGTACTGCTCTGTCTCTGTATGGACCTGATGGCCATCACGCTCGTTCTGTTCTCGCTGCTTTACCCGTACATGCTGGTCATCCGCGCCGTCCACTGACGCGCGTGTTCTGGCTTTTATCTCTGCCTTTACTTTTGCTTTTCTTTCTGTCATTCCGTAGCGCAGCGGAGGAATCCGCAGTCGCGCCCGCCCTACCCATCTCTTCTACCAAACCGCTATTTGCCAAATCGCATGTAGATCCCTATAACTGTTCCACACTTCCAAGGAGACTACATGCGTAAGTTCCTCGCCCTATTTCTGTGCTTTCTTGTGCCAACGGTCGCATTTGCGGCAGAACCAACCAACAATTACGACGTGAAATATGACGGCGGCTCAATCCTGGGCGTCAAATCCGGGCAATCGGCCAAGCTGGAAATCGCACCCAAGGACATCACCATCAGAGACAGCAAAGGCGTTTTGCTGGTCACGTTTCCCGCCTCCAGCGTCACCGAAATCTCTTATGGCCAGGACGTGCATCGCAGAATCGGAACGGCAATCGGGCTCGCTGTGATTTCGCTGGGCATCGGCGCGCTGATGGCGCTCTCCAAGTCGAAGAAGCACTTCGTCGGCATCACATGGGCCGATGGCGACAAGAAGGGCGGCTTCGCTATGCAATGCGACAAGAATGAATATCGCGGCGTCCTGGCCGCACTGGAAGGCATCACGGGCAAAAAAGCGGTCGACTCGGACACCATGACGGTCAAGAACTAAAAACCTGTTCACAATCTCTTTTGCGCCTCATCAAAAGCTGTCATCTCGACCGGAGTCCGCTTTTTTTGCGCCGCCCTAAACCTGTCATCTCGACCGGAGGCGCCTTTTTGCGCGGCAGTGGAGAGACCCGCAGCTTCTCTGCACAGCCGGATATTTTTGTCGCACGGAAAATCTACAGGTCTCTCCACTATGCCTTCACAAATGCGAAGGCTCGGTCGAGATGACAGCGTCTACGGGCCTAAACAGAGATCGTGAACAGGCTCTAAGCACATCGGTGGAACAAAATGCGCTGTGCCCGTAACCTGCACTGAGCTTGCCGAATGGGTACGGATTTCCCGACATGGTTTCCACCGCAGCATCCAGGCCCCAATATTACGTTCGGCGAGGCGATTCTTCTCCCCAAACCTCCGCTACTCCTATATCGTCAGCCCTTAAGGAGAGCGACACAATGAGCAACGCAACAGTCTTAGCGGATCGGCCCGCCTGGAAAGCCCTCAAAACCCACTTCGAAACGACCGGCAAAGCCCACCTCCGCGACCTTTTCAAGCAAGATCCGGCCCGCGGCACGCGCTTCACGGCCGAAGCCGAGGGCCTCTTCCTTGACTACTCAAAGAACCGCATCACCGCCGAGACCCTCAAACTCCTCGTCCAGCTTGCCGAAGAATCAGGCCTTAAAGAGCGCACCGAGGCCATGTTCACCGGGCAGAAGATCAACATCACCGAAGACCGCGCCGTTCTGCACGTGGCCCTGCGCGCGCCGAAGTCCGAATCCATCCTGCTCGACGGCGAAGACGTCGTGCCCGCCGTCCACGCAGTCCTCGACAAGATGTCCGCCTTCGCCGATCGCGTCCGCTCGGGCGACTGGAAAGGCCACACCGGCAAGCGCATCCGGAACGTCGTCAACATCGGCATCGGCGGCTCCGACCTCGGCCCGGTCATGGCCTACGAAGCGCTCAAGCACTACTCGCAACGCGACCTCACCTTCCGCTTCGTCTCGAACGTCGACGGAACGGATTTTGCGGAAGCCGTCCAGGACCTCAAAGCCGACGAAACCCTCTTCCTCGTCGCCTCCAAGACCTTCACCACGCTCGAAACCATGACCAACGCGCACTCGGCGCGAGAGTGGACGCTAGCCAAGCTAGGCGACGACAAGGCCATCGCGAAGCACTTCGTCGCCATCTCGACCAACGCCGAAGAAGTCGCCAAGTTCGGCATCGACACCGCCAACATGTTCGGCTTCTGGGATTGGGTCGGCGGTCGCTACTCGATGGATTCGGCCATCGGCCTCAGCACCATGATCGCCATCGGCCCCGCGAACTTCCGCGCCATGCTCGCGGGCTTTCATGCGATGGACGTCCATTTCCGTAACACGCCCTTCGACCAGAACCTGCCAGTTTTGCTCGGCCTCCTGACCGTCTGGTACACCGACTTCTTCGACGCCCAGACCATCGCAATCCTGCCTTACGAGCAATACCTCAAGCGCTTCCCCGCATACCTTCAACAACTCACCATGGAATCGAACGGCAAGCACGTCACGCTGGACGGCTCGCGCGTGGCCGCCGACTCCGGCCCCGTTTACTGGGGCGAGCCCGGCACTAACGGCCAACACTCTTTCTACCAACTCATCCATCAAGGAACACGCCTCATTCCCTGCGACTTCATCGGCTTTTTCAAGGGGCTGAACCCGCTCGGTCGCCACCACGACATCCTGATGGCCAACGTCTTCGCGCAAGCCGAAGCCCTCGCCTTCGGCAAGACCGCCGCGGAGGTCAAGGCCAGCGGCACGCCCGATGCCCTCGTTCCGCACAAGGTCTTCGAAGGCAATCGGCCCTCGAACATCCTCCTCGCCGAAGCGCTTACGCCCGAAGTCCTCGGCAAACTCATCGCCCTCTACGAGCACTCGGTCTTCACGCAAGGCGTCCTCTGGAACATCGATTCGTTCGACCAGTGGGGCGTCGAGCTGGGCAAAGTCCTCGCGCAAAAAATC
>JBBRCA010000163.1:0-6433 GCA_038205325.1 Terriglobales bacterium
CGGCTACGCCATGCGCGTGCCGACACCAAACGTCAGCGTCGTCGACCTCACCGTCTTCGTCGACAAACCGGCCACCGTGGAATCCGTCAACGCAGCGCTGAAAGCCGCCGCCAACGGCCCCATGAAAGGCATCCTCGGTTACACCGAAGAAGAGTTGGTCTCCGCGGACTTCAAGGGCAATTCCAATTCTTCGATTGTCGATTCCGGATACACCAAAGTCGTCGGCGACCGCTGCGTCAAAATTCTTGCGTGGTACGACAACGAGTGGGGCTATTCCTGCCGCTGCCGCGACCTGATCAAATTCATGGCCGCAAAGTTTTAGTTCCGGTATCCGGAATCTTAGAAAATGGCCAAACTGACCATCAATGATCTCGACATGCGCGGCAAGCGTGTCTTTCTCCGCGTTGATTTCAACATTCCGCTGAAAGACGGCATAGTCACCGACGACACCCGCATTCGCGAAACGCTTCCCACTCTGCGTCGGGCTATGGAAAAGGGCGCGCGTCTCGTTCTGGCTTCCCATCTTGGCCGCCCAAAGGGCGCTCGCAACGAGAAATATTCTCTGAAACCCGCCGCAAAGAAGCTCGAAGAGCTCCTTGGCAAGCACGTCGAATTTTCAGACGACTGCGTGGGCCCGGAAGCCGAAACCAAGAGTACGTCGCTGAAAGATGGCGATGTGCTGTTGCTCGAAAACGTTCGCTTCCACGCGGAAGAAGAAAAAAATGACCAAGCCTTCTCCAAGCAGCTCGCCGCTCTGTGCGACGGCCTGTTCGTCTGCGACGCCTTCGGCTCGGCCCATCGCGCGCACGCCTCTGTCGTGGGCATTACGCATTTCGTGAAGCAATCCGCCGCCGGCCTGCTGATGGAAAGGGAACTGGCCTACCTGGGCAAAGCCATCAGCAATCCGGCGCGTCCCTTTGTCGCCATTCTCGGCGGCGCCAAAGTCAGCGACAAAATTGAAGTCGTTGAAAACCTCATGAACATTGCTGACGCCATGTTGATTGGCGGAGGCATGGCCTACACCTTCCTCAAGGCTCAGGGCCACTCCATCGGCAAATCCCTCGTCGAAAACGAGAAGCTCGATCTGGCAAAGAAAATTCTCGCCGATGCCCGGCAGAAAAAATTCAACTTCCTGCTCCCGGTCGACCAGGTGATTGCTCCGGAGTTCAAAGCCGATGCCCCGGCCACGATCGTTGCCGCCGGCGCCACGCCCGACGATCAAATGGGACTCGATATCGGCCCGCGCACCATCGCCTTATACGCCGCGGAAATTTCCAATGCAAAAACGATTGTCTGGAATGGCCCGATGGGCGTTTTCGAAATGCCCGCGTTTGCCAAAGGCACCCTCGAAATCGCCAAAGCTGTGGCCGCCGCTACCGATGGCGGCGCTACCTCTATCGTTGGCGGCGGCGATTCCGTGGCAGCCGTCCACCAATCGGGAGTAGCCGCGAAAATCTCGCATATCTCCACCGGAGGCGGCGCTTCGCTGGAATTTCTGGGCGGCCGAAAACTCCCCGGCGTGGAAGCCCTCACCGAAAAGCCATCTCAATCCGGTGCGAATTCTCAGTACGGTGCGAGGTCATGAGGCGCCGCGTCATCGCCGGCAATTGGAAGATGTACAAAACTATCGCTGACACCCGCGCGTTTTTCACCGCGTTCGCGCCCCTCGCCGCCGAAGCCGGCTACTGCGACATCGTGGTAGCCCCTCCGTATACATCCATCCCCGCGGCGGTCGAATCCGCCAAAGGCACGAACATCGCCATTGCCGGCCAAAACGTTTACTGGGAAAAAGAAGGCGCCTTCACCGGAGAAATTTCCCCGGCCATGCTGTCCGAGGCCGGCTGCCGCTATGTCATCATCGGCCATTCTGAACGCCGCCAGCTCTTCGGCGAAACCGACGAAATGGTCGCCAGGAAGACCAAGGCCGCTCTGGCTGCCGGTCTGACCCCCATCGTCTGCGTGGGAGAAACCCTCGCCGAGCGCGAAGGCGGCCACACCGAGAGCATCTGCGAATCGCAACTCAGCAATGGACTCGGCGCGTTGACCGCCGAACAGTTCTCCCGTATTCTGATGGCATACGAGCCGGTGTGGGCCATTGGCACCGGTCGCACTGCTACTCCTGAAATCGCCGCCGCCTCGCACCGTTACCTGCGTCAGTGTGTGGCCAGGCGGTTTTCGCAGGAACATGCCGCAGCCTTGCGTATTCTTTATGGCGGCAGCGTCAAACCGGAAAATATTCAGGGCCTCATGGCCCAGGAAGAATTGGATGGCGCCCTGGTTGGCGGCGCCAGTCTAGATCCCAACTCTTTCGCCGCCATCGTAAACGGCGCCAAGCCACTGTAGTAGCGGTCAAGGTAAAAGTTGTAGCGGTCTCAAAGAGTTTCCGAGGTTCAGCAGTAAAGTTCAGTCGTGATATTCAGTCGTAGGGTGCCCCACACGCCGTAGTTGCGTGTGGGGATTTTGGAAAACAAACATCGCAATCGTCGTATCACGATCGCGATCTAAGGTATTTGACACGTAAAATAAACATTCGCCGACGAAACGAATCAAATCGCCTCGTGGCAAGGAAAATCGCATGCCTGGTTGGATGAAGTGGGTAGTAGCACTGCTGGTAGGAGTCGGCGTCATCGTCCTCGGCTTTCGCTTTGCCGGATGGCTGTTATCGGGATTCTTCGTCCTCAATTGCCTGGTCCTCATCATCGTGGTGCTCTTACAAAGCGGCAAAGCCGCCGACCTCGCCGGTGCCTTCGGCGGCGCAGGCAGCCAGACCGCCTTCGGCCCACGCGGCGCAGCCAACGTCTTGTCCAAGGCCACCACCTGGTGCGCTGTAATGTTCATGCTCTGCGCCATGGCCCTCGTCCTCCGCACCGATCGCGGCGTAATCCAAGGCGGCTCCGTCCTCCAAAAAGTCTCGCAACCCGCAAAGCCCGCGCCCACGCCAAAAACCCCAATCACTACTCCAGGCTCCGTCCCCGCGTCAGGCGGCACCTCCCCAGTCTCGCAACCCCCTCCGCAAGTCCCGCCGGCCACTCAGCAAGCTCCAGCACAACAACCCACACCTACGCCCGCGCCAACCCAGAAACCATAAGACGTACCGTCGCTCCGGTCATTTGACAGTGCTTCCGTTGCACTCTACGATTAGGTCGATGTGGTCGTGGCGGAACTGGCAGACACGCCGCTCGAGGTACAGCGCAAGCGCGCTTTCCAAGTCCAATACCATCAATGGAAATCGGTGAAAACCTAACGCGCAAGTAAGGCGTGCGCTGGCCACAAGTGCTCGTCATTTGTCGGCGTTGGCAGGCAGAATAGAAGCAGCTCGGGTAAACACATTAAAACAAGCGCGGGGACCGATAGTGGATACAACTGAACCCAAAGAGGCTTCCGGCGCAAGTGCCGCAGACATAGAGGCACTTCTGTTGGATGTATCCGGTACCTTCAAGCATTTTCTTGAAACTAGTCCCCCGGACGATGACGTGCGCGTAATTGATCGTTGCACCGGTCAATTGCGTGCTGCAAACGGCGAAATTGTCCCTTCGTTAACAAATAAACCCGATATACAAATTCACTGCGGAGTCTGCGACGGGGAACGTTGGTTCGCAACGCAAAATATCCACAGCTTAGGTCGCGGTTTGAACTACATTTACCTGACGTATGAATGCCGTAATTGTCAGCATTATCAAAAAACGTTTTCGGTGGTTGTTGACGGGAATGAGAGAGGAGGCGTCGTCCGTAAACTTGGCGAATATCCCCCTTTTGGCCCGCCCACCCCAGCTAGGCTCTTCAAGCTCATCGGGCAAGACTATCGTGAGCTCTACCTTCAAGGCCGCCGCGCCGAAAATAAGAGTCTCGGCATTGGCGCGTATGCTTACTACCGCAGAATTGTCGAACATCAGAAAGGCTTAATCATTGGAGAAATTGCGAAGGTCGCCAATAAATTGGACGCAGCACCCGAAATCTTGAAAGCGTTTGAAGAAGCGATGACTGAGAACCAATTCGGTGCGGCGATTGATAAGATAAAATCCGCAATCCCTGAGACGTTACTGATAGACGGGCACAATCCGCTTGTGCTGCTATACAAGGCACTGAGTGAGGGGTTGCACGAACAGTCGGACGCAGAATGTTTGGAGCTTGCACACGACATACGCGAAGTTCTGACTGAGCTTGCTGACCGTGTCTCAACTGCGCTGAAGGACAAAGCTGAACTCGAAACCTCAGTGAATCGTCTGCTAAGTCGCAGGACAACGTAAGCGACAGAGGTTTTCGAATAGCGTGTTGTTTTGGGGTGCTAGGTGTTCGACAGTTTCGTTCGCCACTTAAGTCTTGAAGAATTCCTTATAAATGTGTTTTGGACTGTGCTTATAACAGCCCTCGCAAAATTTGTTCTCTGGGCGCGGGGTAGTAAAATCGTTCGTCAAAAATGGCATTGGCTTGCCGTAGCGCTAATATCGCTAACGATAGTCACCTTCATACGGGTCGAGTTAGAGCCGACACCTAAGTTGAGTGCGGACATAGATGCCACCTGGATTGGTGACGCAGCTGTCGTCGGTTCGAAAGCTGACGCGATGTTGATGTTGAGGGTGCGGAATCAGGGCTCCTTTCCCACCGCGATCGATAATTGGGAGATACAGGCTAAGTTAGCAAATGGTGCGATTTTCAGAGGCAGATCTTTTGCAATACCCCCCGGAGGTATCTCGATAAACACGCCAGAACTGAGAAATTTTTATCCATCGGATGATATCAGGGGAAAAGCGGGCGCAGCGCCTATTCAGCCGGGTGCGATAGTCTGGGGTCTTGTCATATTTCTGTTCGATGACGTTAACTTAAATTCCCTACTGGATTCGCAGACTGAGTACACCGTCACATTCAAAGATGTTTTGAAAAATAGGTATGAGGCGAAGGTCGTTCCCTTTGCGCATCCTTCGCCACATGCAGTGCTATGGTTTCCGGGGGTTACGCCCCCCGGTTCTACAGAACAGAAAAAATAGTGTACATCTGTAATTTCTGGTTAGCCCTTTTGATATTTTTCTCGACGGCCCTTTCCGCCGGGTGCCCCACTCGATTTATTTCGCGCCCATCCAAGGCGCGAGATAGCCTCTTATATCTTCTCAAATACTATAGAGACGCGGAGGGTGCCCCACCCTTGTTTTGCAAGGGTGGGTCTTGGGGTTCGCCCATGCCCGCAGTACTGAAGCGCTGTTACAGCAAGCACGAGCTGCGTTTCGTGACCGAACCGCTAAGCAGATCCCAATGGCCTGGAACAGCGCGGTCCTCGTCCGCGCTCAAGTACGGGTGACGGCTCGCCCGCGAAAAGCCAGGTGATTTTTCCCCGCCCACGAATGTCCTTCAGTTCAGTAGATAGCTATATACTCATGTAGTACACTTCTTCATGCCCATCCGCGCCTTAAATCTCCTCGGTGCCGCTAATCCACCTGTGCATCCTTCACCCCACTCCGCAAATCACAATCCTCAACGCTCAGGGCCCCTATTACCGTGTCTCTTCTTGTCTCTTTGCCCTCTTTTCACAATCAACGTTCTTTATTTTCAATACCTTCTGGCCCCTTTTGCAAAAACAGGGGGGTGGGGTATCTCGACAATTCGGAATACTTATGACGTTCACCCGCGCATCCTTCGCGCCACTCCGCAATCACCATCCTCAACACTCAACCTCCCTCTTACAGTGTCTCTTTTTGTCTCTTGGCCCTCTTTTTGCAATCGACTTTCTTTGTTTTCAATACTTTCTGGCCTCTTTTGCAAAAAGAGGGGGGTGGGTAGGCACAATGCCCGAAACTCGAAACACAGAACAACGAGGATGCAACCCGTCATACCACGCGCCGTCGCGAGGCCGGCGTCGTTATCCCATCAATCAAGACTAGCCGGATTAACTTCCACGTTGCCGACCCCCACGTGGTGCAGCCTGTGGCAAAGTGGTATGAGCATCTGAACTGAATTGAACATTTGGGGCGGTTTGTTACACCCCGCGAACGCCTGGAGGCTCAGAATGAAATCCCTCATGCAGGTAGGCGTATGGCTCGCACTTGTCTCCCCCTCGTTTGCCCAGTCGAAACCTCCCGTCCTGATGGCGGGCTTGGGCGAACATCACCATATGATCTCCACGAAAAGCCCTGAAGCGCAGCGATTCTTCGATCAGGGACTCACACTGGTCTTCGCTTTCAACCATGAGGAAGCCGCACGTGCGTTCCGTCGAGCGTCGGAACTCGACCCGCAGTCAGCGATGACGTTCTGGGGCATGGCATTGGCGCTGGGTCCGTGCATCAATCTCGATGTCGATCCCCCACATGAAAAAGCGGCGTACGAAGCCGTGCAGAAGGCGCTGTCACTCGTACCGGGTGCTACGGAAAGGGAGCGCGCTTACATTCAAGCGCTCGCCACACGCTACTCGTCTGATTCGAAGGTCGACCTGAGGAAACTCGAC
>JBBRCA010000164.1:0-6419 GCA_038205325.1 Terriglobales bacterium
TCGTATTCGCCCTGCACCAGGCCCATGAACTCGTTCATGAAGTTGCGATGGAACCACGGCGGACGAAACGTGTGCTCGGCCACCATCCAGCGCGGAGGGAAGAGCGCGAAGTCAACGTTTGAGGTGCCCGGTAGTTCGCTCGGCGACGTGAGCACAGTGTAGATGCTGGGGTCGGGGTGGTCGAACGAGACGGAGTTGATGCAGTTGTAGTTGTTGAGGTCGTATTTGTAGGGCGCATAATTGCCGTGCCACGCGACCACGTCGAGGGGCGAGTGGTCGAACTCGGTCGTCCACAGGTTGCCGAGAAACTTTGCGACGACTTCAAATTTTCCATTGTCACGATCGTCGTAGGCCGCAACCGGCGTCAGGAAGTCGCGCGTATTCGCGAGGCCGTTCGCGCCGATCGGCCCGAGGTCGGGCAGGCGCAGCGGCTGGCCGAAGTTTTCCAGCACATAGCCTCGTGCCTCCTTGTCGATAAGCTCAACACGGAACTTGATACCGCGCGGAAGCACGGCGATTTCGCTGTTCGCGATGTCGATGATTCCAAGCTCCGTATGCAGCTTCAACGCGCCAAGCTGCGGCACAAAGAGAAGCTCGCCGTCCGCCGAATAGAAGAAGCGGTCGGTCATGCTTTTGTTCGCTGCGTAGAGGTGGATGGCGCAGCCCGAGTGCATAGTGAGGTCGCCGTTGCCAGCCAGCGTGGTCAGGCCGTCGAGAAAGTCGGTCGGCGTCGAGGGTACGGGGATGGGGTCCCAGCGCAGTTGGGACGGGGTCGTCTCGACTTCATTGAACGGCGTCGCCCGCACCATGCGGTTGTCCGTGCGCCGGAACGGCGGATGCATCACCGATGGCCTGATCCTGTACGTCCACGTCCGTCGGTTCAAGTGACGCGGCGCGGTGAACGGCGAGCCGCTGAGCTGTTCGGTGTAGAGGCCGAGCGGCGCTTTCTGCGGCGCATTTTGGCCTACAGGCAGCGCGCCAGCGTACGCTTCAGTGGCAAACTCGTTTCCGAACCCCGACTGGTAGCCGGGATGGTGTTGCGGAAGGGCGGCGTTGGATTTCGGTGTGGACATAAGGCTCCTCATCGGGGATTGCGCGGCTGCAGGCTCGCACCACCGCGCATCGGGATTAGGGTAGCGCATCCGGACTGTTCGCATACGCCTCCCTCTAAAGCGACTGGCCCCCGAAGGAATCTGACCTTCCCGAACTTGTCAAAATGCGGGGTCGCGAAACTTGACAAATGCGGGATGCCCAATGCCGAGTTTTTTGACATGAGTTTGGCATCATCCTCGGATCTGAACATAAGTCCTTACTATTGAGTAGTTTACAAGCAAGTCCCCTATTATCAGGACTTACTCACACCTCTAAGTGTATGTACAGGCCTAAGCCCTTTGTTGTGCGGACTTTACGCAAAAACACCGGGGAGAGGGGGAGGGGCATGGCTTAGCAAGCGTCAAATACCCCAGGTGCGAGAATAAGACGGATGAGCAACGGGGCCAAGAATCTTGAGGACAACAGCGAGCTGGCAGAGGGACGCGCAACCAACGGAACGCCCGGCTCTGCCGTCCGAAGACCGCTTCTGGGTCGATTTGCCGCGACGTTCCTGCTGCTGATTGCGGTCGCCCTGGTTGCTTGCGGCGTGTTCATCTGGCGGACCAACGAGGCGATGGCGGACCTGCCTTTCCTGCATCGGCAGGGCAATGTGGAGCCGAACGGCAGCTCCACTCTGGTTGACCAGACGCCGTGGAAGACGGCGGCAGCGCTGACTGCGCTGGCCGTCACGCAGGAAGAACTCGGCTACGCGCGCCAGGCCGAGCGTCTCGCCGACCATGAGGTCGACCAGGCCTTCGCCGCTGCGTTGCGCGCAGCCAATCTACGCCGCCCTGCGCTCGCCGGCGAGGCCCTCGCCGTTGAGCAGAATGTCAGGATGCTCGAAGGGCTGGTGGCTTCGGACACGGCTTCGGTCAAGGACCTGACGCCTAAGGACGGAGACGATCTCGAAGTCGCCCAGGCCCAACTCGGGTTGGACCAGGATCAACTCAACGATGCCCGCGAAGATCTTGCGCGGGCCTCGGGCGACAAGCGAGGCACCATTCAGCAGGAGCTGGCCGCCCGCGAAGTCGAAATGAAGAAATATGACGCAGGCGGAACCGGGGAAGCGGCCGTGGTCGCGGCGCATCGCTACAGCACGCTGGCGGGCCTGCTCGGCTCGTGGAACCGCCAGAAGTCACGCTACGCGCTGGTGCTGGAGGCCAAAGCGGCCGCCAGTCGCGACGCGATGACCTTGGCCACCGAACATAATGGTCTCGAAGCCGAGGCCAAACTTCCGCAGCCGACGACGGGCAATCCGGCACGAACGGGGGCGGACCGGGTCGCGGCCCTCAAACGCAGTGGCCTCCAGCGCGAGCTGGTGAGCGTTTCCAACGACCGCATCGCCACTCAAAAGCAGCTTGCCGAAGTCTACGGGAAGTGGGCCGCGCAGATCGCCTTGCAACGCCGGACGCTGCTGCACTTGATTCTGGTGCAGATGATGACGATCGGGGTGATTCTGATTGTGGCGATCTTTCTAAGCGCCGTGGCAAGCCGCTTTGCCGAGCGTGACTCGCTCGACCAACGGCGGGTGCGAACGCTGGGGCGGATCGCAAGGATCTTCGTTCAGGTGCTCGCGCTGCTCGGCATTCTGCTGGTCGTCTTCGGCGCGCCGAGCCACGTGACGACATTCATCGGCCTCGCGACCGCGGGCCTTACCGTCGCGCTGCAGGATTTTATTCTCGCCTTTGTTGGCTGGTTCGTTCTGATGGGGCGCAGCGGAATCAGCATCGGCGACGTGGTCGAGATCAACGCCGTGGCGGGCGAGGTCGTGGACATCGGACTGTTCCGCACGACGCTGCTCGAAACCGGCAACTGGACGGCCAAGGGACACCCGACGGGAAGGCGCGTGGCGTTCAACAACAAGTTCGCAATCAGCGGACAGTTCTTCAATTTTTCGACCGCTGGGCAGTGGATGTGGGACGAGTTGACGGTGACCGTACCGGCAGGCGAAGACTCCTATGCCGCCGTCACGCGGATCCAAAAGGTCGTCTCGGATGAAACTGGCGAGGACAGTAAACGGGCCGAAGCGGAATGGCAGCAGGCCTCTAAACGCCACGGGTTGAGCCACTTCAGTGCGCAGCCCGAAGTCAATCTTCGTCCCTCGGGTCAGAACGTCGACCTGGTGGTGCGCTACGTGACGCGCGCGGCCAATCGCTTCGACCGCCGCAACAAGCTCTATCAGTGCATCCTGGGAGCTCTGCATCAACCCTCTGCACCAACGCCGCCTCCACAATCCACGGCTTCGGTTTAAGGAATTCAGCGTTCTTCGCGGACTGTTCTAGCGGGACAACCGTCACTGTCTTCGCGGAACCTCGGACTTGTTTCAACTGCTTGTCTCCAGCGCTGGAAAGCACTTCTTCCGCGGTGGCTGTAGCCTAAATTGTGTCGAGATACGATGTTTTCCAAGTAAACAAAGATTTCGTAAAGTGAAATCAATCTTTAAATTATTGAGGGTGGAGCAACTTTTGGGAGACTTAATCGTTCACACTTCTTATTGATCACCCATAAGTGGTACGTATCAAAAACGTGCCACTAAAAGCAACATGGCCCCAGATTTTCAACACAGGAGAAGTACAATGAAAAACTTGATTGTCCGTTTAGCACTTGCAGGTGCATTGGCAGCATCATCTCTGGTCGCCAGCGCCACACCCGTCACAGGAAGCGATTCTATCGCTTTGTTCAATGTGACCGTCTCCCCGGCGAACTCATCTTTAAACCCAATCAGTGGCGTTAACAATCTTAGCTATACAATTGGCTTTGTGAGCTCGACTGGCACCGGTGATTTCGCCGCTATTCCGGTGACCACGCAAGTTTCCGGTGCAACACTCTTTCCGGCAGGCGCCAATGGCGGCAACGGCGTCACACCGTTCTCCTTCACCATCACCGGTTTTGGAACGTTTACCGAAACCAAGAACCCGGTAGTTGTCACGAATGGAACTTCCGGTACGTCGAGCAGCGTGGATTTCTTTCTGTTTGGCACCTTCACCCCCAGTGGAGCGTTGGCTGGCTTCCAACCGAACAGCGCCAGCTTCAACGTGAGCTTCACAGAGAATGGCAATGCAACAACCGGCATTAGCTACTCCGGTAGCGGAACATTATCCGCTCCAGGGAATGGGAGCCCGAACGGTGGCCCCGTGCCCGAACCTTCGAGCATCGCGCTCTTGGGAACCGCAGTTCTTGCCGGTGCAGGCTTCATGAAGAAACGGCTAATGGCTTAGATTTTCTTCGCGTTGTAGGCTATCGGACATCTACAGGGTATCCGGCGCTCTTGAGCGCCAGGTGCCCTGTAATCTTTTTAATATCTAAATTTATGCGACGACGATTGTCTTTGCATTCAAGAACTCACGCATACCCGCAGCGCTTAACTCTCGCCCATAGCCCGACCGCTTGATGCCTCCAAACGGCAGCCTTGGATCGCTCGCGACGGGCATATTCAGAAACACCCCTCCACACTGTAATTCCGCAACGAACCTCCGTTGCTCCTCAGGATCCGCAGTCCAGGCGCTGGCGCACAGCCCGAAGGGCGTGTCGTTTGCAATCATGATGGCCTCATCGACTGAAGCCGCGCGAAAGAGCAATGCGACCGGCCCGAAGATTTCCTCGCGACACACTGCCGCGTCTCGCGGTACGCCCGCAATCACTGCCGGCGCAAAATAGTTGCCGTCGCCCACAAGCCGGTCGCCGCCCGTGAGCACGCGTCCACCGGCAGATGTTGCGGCAAGGACCTGGACGAGAAGGTCGTCCACAGTTTTCCGGGTCGCCAGCGGCCCGATGTCTGTGCTTTCGTCCATCGGATCGCCCACGCGCAAAGCTTGGAAGGCTTCGACATACGCTGCTTCGAAGCGGTCGTAAATATCGTCATGGACGATGAAGCGCTTGGCCGCTATGCAGGACTGGCCGTTGTTGATACAGCGCGCTTTCACCGCGTTCGCGACGGCGACGTCGAAGTTTGCCGACGGCATCACGATGAAGGGATCGGACCCGCCCAGTTCCAGCACAGTCTTTTTGATAAGCCACCCTGCCTGGGCCGCGACCGCGCGACCTGCGGCTTCGGAACCAGTCACGGTAACAGCGGCGACTCGCTCATCGGCGAGCACATTCTCGACGTCACAGGCCTCGATCAGTAGCGTTTGAAATGCTCCGCGTGGAAACCCAGCGCGCCGCACCAGCGCTTCAATCGCGAGCGCGCATTGCGGCACGTTCGACGCGTGCTTTAACAGCCCGACATTGCCAGCCATCAACGCCGGTGCAAGAAAACGAAATACCTGCCAAAGCGGAAAATTCCACGGCATGACTGCGAGCACGACACCCAGCGGCTCCCAACGCACATAGCTCTGTGCGTGATCGGTCGGGATAGACTCTTCGGCGAGAATGCGTTCGCCATTGGCGGCGTAAAAGCTACAAGCGGTGGCGCATTTCTTCACTTCAGCGCGCGCGGAAACGAGTGTTTTTCCCATCTCCGCGGTCATCATAATGGCCAACTCCTCCAGGTCGCTTTCGAGCAGGGTAGCGAGGCGGCGCATCCAGAACGCGCGATGTTCGATAGGTTCGAGCGGATAGGTGCGGGCCGCCGCGGCGGAGATGGCGAGACGGGCTTCGAGCGCGTTGGCAGAGAGCGGGTCGAAGCTGCGGAGGAGTTTTCCAGTCGCCGGATTGAGGGATTGAATCGGCATAGTTAGTCCGGTTGGATGCGTCTACTCCGCCGCGAGTCTGGCTAGCGTCAAGGCCAGCACGCGCGTGCCGAGCGCGATGGCCTCGGGAGTCGTGTATTCGTCGGGCCGGTGCGAAACGCCCGCGCGGCATGGAATGAACAGCATGGCGATTGGCGCGACGCGGGCCATGAAATTCGAATCGTGATACGCGCGGCTCATCATTTTTTTATAACTTACGACCTCTGACTTGCAAACGGCTTCGAGCGTGTCGACGATGTGCATCGAACTGTGCGCGGGCCGGTCGGCATTGATCGACTCCTCGCCGACCTTTACGCCGCGCCTCTGCTCAATGTCTGCGATATCCGTGTGGAACGCTTGCATCACTCTATCGCGACGGGCCACGTCGGTGTCCCGGATATCGAGCATCAGCGTCACGCGAGACGGCACGGAATTCACAGCGCCAGGATGCACTGCGACCGTGCCGACCGTGGCAACGGTGTCAGCGCCGCCGGACGTTGCATTCGCCGCGAGCGCATGACGTTCCACGGAGAGGATCATCTCCGCCGCCGCGCACAGCGCATCGCGGCGGTCGGGCATGAGCAGCGCGCCAGCGTGTCCGCCGAAGCCTTCGACGGTGTAGCGATAACTTGCCGGTGCGGCGATCCCCGTAACGAT
>JBBRCA010000165.1:0-6402 GCA_038205325.1 Terriglobales bacterium
GGTGCTTCGCCCAACCAATCTTCAGACGGGAATCTATGTTTCCCGGAACTAGACTTCTATCGATGACGCGCGTACGCATTGCCGAATCATAACAAAATACGGTCAGCCAAGTATATTATTGCCCTAATAAAGACCTTGTAGTTCTTAAGTAGGGGCATGTGTGTCCTCAAATATGACTAGTTGAATTTCTACTCCACCATCACGCTTTTCGCCAATTTTTAGACTGGTCGACGTTGCCGCCTCGGCGGACGGCGATGTGATAGGCGAGAAGTACGATGGGAACTATTTTATTATGCGCTCAGATAAGAGAGCGTATTGCAACGGCTGAAGCCGGGTTTGTGGTGGGTTCTGTTGTCTGGGCTGAAGCCCAGACCTACCTGGAAGCAGAGGCAACGGCAGGGGCGAGAGCAGAAGCAGATTCCCTGCGGGAATGACAAAAAAAAAGCAAGAGCAACGACAGAAGCAACAGCAGAAGCAGAGCCCTACGGGATGACAGAAAGAAAAGAAGAGCTATTCGACTGTCACACTCTTGGCAAGATTTCTGGGCTGGTCTACGTCGCAGCCGCGGCGGACGGCGATGTGGTAGGCGAGGAGTTGGAGGGGGACGACTTCGAGGATGGGGAGGAGGAGTTCGTGGGTGGGGGGGATGTGGATGACGTGCTCGACAAGCCCCTGAATGTCATGATCGCCTTCGACCGCGATCGCGATTACGCGGCCGGAACGCGCGGTGACTTCCTGGATGTTGGAGAGGGTCTTTTCGTACTTCAAGACCGACGACGGGTCGTGCGGGTCTTTGGTCGCGATGCAGACTACGGGGAGCGTTTCGTCGATGAGCGCGTTGGGGCCGTGCTTCATTTCGCCCGCAGGGTAGCCCTCGGCGTGGATGTAGGAGATTTCCTTGAGCTTGAGCGCGCCTTCGAGAGCGATGGGGTAGTGGATGCCGCGGCCCAGGAAGAGGAAATCGTTCGAGGTGCTGAACGCTTTCGCGAGTTGCTGGCACTGAGCATCTACTGACCGCAAAATCTCTTCGAGTTTTGCGGGGATCATAGAAAGCTCGGTGACGAGGTGGAGCGACTCGGCGTCGGAAATCGTTCCGCGTGTTTGGGCGAGGTAGAGCGCGAGGGTGAAGAGCGCGGTGAGTTGCGCGGTGAAGGCCTTGGTCGACGCGACGCCGATTTCGGGGCCGGCGTTGGTGGTGATCGTTCCCGCCGCTTTGCGCGTGACGGCTGCGCCGACGACGTTGCAGATGGCGAGAGTCTTTGAGCCTTTGTGGATGAGCTCGGTCTGCGCGGCGATGGTGTCGGCGGTTTCGCCGGATTGGGTGATGAGCAGGCCGATGTCGGTGGGCGAGGGGATGGGGTCGCGGTAGCGGTACTCGCTGGCGTAGTCGACGTCGACGGGGAGGCGGGCGAGGCGCTCGATCATGAACTTTCCGGCCAGGCCCGCGTGCCAGCTTGTGCCGCAGGCGGCGATGGTGATGCCGGTGGCGGCGCGGAACTCGTCGGGCGTGATGGTCATGTCGGGGAGGAAGACGTGGCCGGTTTCGAGCGAGACGCGGCCGAGGGTGGTGTCGCGGACGGCGCGCGGCTGCTCGTTGATTTCCTTGAGCATGAAATGTTTGTAGCCCGCCTTTTCGGCCTGGATGGGGTCCCAGGTGATGCGCTGCGGCTGCATGGTGCGAGGGTGGCCGTCGAAGTCGGTGAGGGCTATTCCCTGTTTTGTGAGGGTGGCGACTTCGTGGTCCTCGAGGAAGTAAATGTCGCGGGTGTGGTGGAGGATGCCGGGGACGTCGGAGGCGAGGAAGAACTCGCCGTCGCCGATGCCGAGGACGATGGGTGGGCCGAAACGCGCGGCCACCATCTTGTCGGGTGAGTGCGCGGAGAGCACGCCGATGGCGAAGGCGCCGGTGAGACGCTTGACGGCGCGGCGGACGGCTTCTTCGAGGGAGAGGGAGGGGGAGGGAGTGTTGTGTTTCTCGGTGAGGACGGCTATGGATTCGTTGGTGTCGGCGCGGTCGGTGGTGGTGGTGCGGGCTGACGCAGGTGAAGCAGGTCCTTCGCTGCGCTCAGGATGACAATTCTTAACTGAGGCGGCGAGTTCGAACTCGTCCTGAATGACGTGCGCGATGATTTCGGTGTCGGTTTCGGAAACGAAGCGGTGGCCCTTGGCGATGAGAGCGTTCTTCAGCGCGAGATAATTTTCGACGATGCCGTTGTGGACGACGACGAGCGTTCCAGTGCCGTCGCGATGCGGGTGGGCGTTCTCTTCCGTGGGGCGGCCGTGGGTGGCCCAGCGGGTGTGGCCGATGCCGTAGGTGCCGTGGACAGGGTTGGCGGCGAGGACTTCGGCGAGGTTGCGGAGCTTGCCGGGGGCGCGGCGGAGTTGGAGCTCGTTGTTGGGGCCTCCGGCGACCGCGATGCCGGCGCTATCGTAGCCGCGGTATTCGAGGCGCGCGAGGCCTTCCATAATGACGGGGACGACTGACTTGGGACCGATGTATCCGACGATTCCACACATAGGTACGAGTGTAACTTGCGCTTGTGCGTGCGGGGATTCTACTTGTGGGGGATGAGCGAACCGATGGCCTTGGTGGCGCGAAGGAAGCAGATTCCTACGCTGCTCTGCGAAATGACAGAAAGAAGCGCAACGGCAATAGCAACTGAGATTCTTACGCTTCGCTACAAAATGACAACAAAATCTAGGCACGTTGCATGACTTGTTTCGCGAAGCGTTCCATCTCAATGTGCTGCGGGGAGGATTGCAACAGCACCAGCGAGCAGCCCGCGGCTTCAAAGTCGGCGAGGCGTTGGCGCACCTGCTCCGGTGTGCCGACCAGGCCCGATTGCAGGCCGCGGTTGGAGACGGAGTAGTCGCGCAGGGAAACTTTCTTTTCGAGTTGGGAGCCCGTAATCCACTGCTGGTAGTTCTCAAATCCCTTGGCAAACTGCTGCACGTCGGTGATGCGGGCGACTTCCTTTTCGGCCTCGGCTTCAGAATCGCGCACGATGCAGTAGCCGGTGACGCCGAAGATGAGCGGCGGGAGACGCACGTGTTTGGCGCGGCGGGTCGTCATGTCCTGGACTTTGGCGGCGATGGTGGTGGGGTCGTCGCCGTGCATGAGGTAGGCGTCGCACTTTGCGGCGATGAGGTCTTTGGCGGTTTCGGATTCTCCGCCCGCGTAGAGAGTGGGGCGACCCGATGTCGTCGCCGCTCCAGAAGCAGATCCCTTCGCTGCGCTAGCTGTGCTATGGGATGACAACAAAGAAGAGGCCGGCGCGCCCGAATATGTGCGGGTGTCGAAAGGCTTGGGGGCGAGGATGTTGTCGTCGATTTTGTAGAAGCGGCCGTCGTGCGTGGTGTGCTGAGAGGACCAGCAGTTGGAGAGCACGTCGAGCCACTCCGAGGTGCGGGCGTAGCGGTCGTCGTGCTCGTCGAAGGCAATGCCGTACTTCTTGGCTTCGTCCGCCCACCAGGAGCTGACGACGTTGAGCGTCAGACGCCCGCCGCTAATGAGATCGATATTCGCGGCTTGCTTGGCGAGTAGCGCGGGGTTGTGGAAGGTGGGCCGGACGGCCACCATCAGCTCCAGCTTCTTCGTGACTGCGGCGAGGGCGGCGGCTGTGGACCACGCATCGAGCGACGCGGACTCCGGGCCCTTGATGTCGTTGAGGTTGAGTTCGGCGATGAGCGTGCAGTCGTAGCCCCACTGCTCGGACTTGATCGCGAGATCGCGAACATAATCCCAGGTGGGAGGCATTTGTTCGTCTTCGACGTTGCGAAGCCAACCGCCGAATACTGGGAGCCAGAAGCCATAGCGCATCAGGCGGCTACCGCCTGCCGCTTGCGGCTTTCCTTCCAGCGTTCGGTGCTGTACTCCCCTTTGAGGAGATAGAGGAGGTAATGGTCCACGTCGAGTTGGGGCCACGCTATGTCGAGACCGCCGAAAATTTGGATGTCCGCCAGTTGTTCCGCAGTGGCATCTTCGAGGCCCTGTAACTCCTCGCGGGGAATAAAGAGACGGCGACCGTCGTCTACATGAATGACGACGACATCAAGATCGCGTTTGTACTCCGCGGAGATTGCGAGCGGGACCGGCGGCGCGTTGCGAGCGCGCTCAAGTGCGGCGTCGATGTCTGCATCGGTGGTTAGGTCTCTAACTTTTTGTGCCATGCGTCTTCTCCCAAAGCATGAACAATTCATCGGCGTTTTCAGTTGCCATGCGCCGGATTTTTGCGATTACCTTTTGCTTTGCATTTTCAGGAACCACCGCTTTTCGTCGACTCGACAAGACAATGTTTCCATCGGCAAGCAAATCGATGATGATTGTGACACCTTCCGCAGTTCCATGAACGTGAGGAGGAAGATGATCGTTTGGGTAGACGGAGAATCGAACGCCGTCATAGGTCTTCGAGCCCACACAAACAATGTAGTCTTTCGACACGGTCGAAACAAGCTAAACGGTTACTGCAATGCCGGCTTCGGTTTCGAGCCAGTCGACGAGTTTCGTGAAGGGGTCGAAGCCGATGACGTTGGGGCCGTCGGCGACGAAGTTCGAGAGGGCGTTGGTGTCGTAGTAGTAGCGTTGGCCCGCTTCTCCCGCTTCGTGGCGCGAGTCGGTGATGTATTCGACGCCGCCGATGTCGATGCCGGAGTGCTGCATGATGGTTTCGACATCGCGGATGGCGTCGGCGGGCGGCGTGCAGGCTTCGACCGTGATGCCGGACTTGGGCGCGTCGATGGCGCAGGCCGCGCGGTTCAAATCAACGCCGGTTGTTGTTCGGCAAATGTCGGCGGGGCAGAGGTCGAAGGTCTCGCCCGTGATGTTGATCTTGATGGCGTAGAGAAACTTGCCGTTGAGGACTTCGACGCGGATGATGTGCGCGTCCTGCGCCGGGATGAACTCCTGCACCAGCGCGGTCGAGTCGAGGCCGAACTGCAGGGCGTCGGGGGAGCCGGGGCCTTCCGCGATGGCCGCGCGCAGTTGCGAGAGCCCGTCGAAGCGCTTAACGCCTGCGCCGCTTCCGCCGATGTTCGGCTTGACGACGATGGGCCAGCGCAGGCCCGCTGAGGCATCGACTGCTTGAGACGCCCGGTGGATGACGCGGGCCTTCGGGTAGGCGATCCCCAGCTTGTCCAGCAAGACAAGTTGACCGGCCTTCGAGAGTTCAGAGCTGAACGCCTTGAAGCCGTTGATGACCTTGACGCCGCGCGATTCGAGGTGCTCAAGGAAGCCGAGGGTGTAGAAAATCTGATCGCCATGGTCGCGGTTCCAGGCGCTCGGACTCATGCGGTTGAAGACCAGCGAATACTTTTCCTCGGGATGTTCTTCGGGGGAGTAGAAGTGGTCGGGCGCGAAGAGCTTGACGTAGGGCGTACCGCGGCGGTCAAGCTCGGCAAACAGCGGCTTGAACCAGTTCGGCTGCTCGTAGTAGATGGCGATGGGGAGGGGATTTGGCATCGTGTATAGGATATGACGTCGAGTACGCCCGCGACGATGCGGAAAGCGGGTGCGCTTCATTCCCTCCTCAACTCAGCCTCTTCAATGGCCGCCGAAATATCTTTATCTCGCATCTCCCGCTTGCGAGGCTCTCCGTCCAAACGCCACGCCATGTTCGTTGTGTCCGCATCTCTTTCAGCCCATCCCATATGAAGTTTGGCCACTATATGTGAAGAGGACGTCCGTAATTTATGTATGTACTTTGCGTATTAATAAGGCACATTGTCTGATATTCTGATATTCAGAGGTTCAGCTATGACAACGACCATTAAAATGGGAAAGCGCGGCACCCTGGTCCTACCGGCAAATCTCCGGAAACGATTTGGCTTATCCGATGGCTCGATCCTCAATGTTGAAGCGACCGCAGACGGTATCAAGGTTCGTCCCGCCGTAGTTTACGACGTCGAAATTTATACGCCGGAGCGTCGTGCTGAACTTCTCCTCAACAATGCGATGACCCAGGAAGAATGGGACGAGGTTGCGGCAGAGGTCCGCGCCGATGGTCTTGATCCTCACAAAATACCTTTTGTAGCCGCCAACCAGCGAGAGTCTCTGCCGACCCGGCAAGAGTGGCGGGATGAGATTCGCGACGCGCAAACGCCGGAGAGGCAAAAGCTCAGTGCCTGAGCAATCTTCGTGGCTGAGAATCTATCTCGACGCTAATGTTTTGATCTCGGCCAGTCTATCGGCAGATAGTCAGTTTCTCGACCTTTGGCGCATGCGGCAGGTTCGGCCCATCACATCGGCGTACGCCGTTGAGGAATCGCGTAGACACCTAAAGACAGACCAAGCCATGCGCTTGCAGGCACAGCTGAGCCAAATGGAAATCTCGGGTGAACCTGGAACATTCCTGATTCCGAACGGTGTGGTGCTGGCCGAAAAAGACCGCCCGATTCTGGCGGCGG
>JBBRCA010000166.1:0-6321 GCA_038205325.1 Terriglobales bacterium
CTGCTTCGCGAGGTCGTCCGGGTCGCCGCTGGCGATATTGGCTGCGAATGCGCGAAAGCGATCAAGCACCTCAGACTCCGAGTGTTGACGCGGGATATTGAGATCGCGCGTCAGACGAAACTCCTCGGGAATGGAGTCGAAGAGGTCTTCGATGGACGCAACGCCGATGGCTTCGAGCATCTCGGTGCGGTCGGCGGGAGATTTGGGTAAATAGCGCATGCGAAATGTCTCGTATCGAATGAAGCTGTGAAGCGGTCTTTGCTAGCGAACCTTGCCAACGTTGAAGAAGAGGTGTGCGAACCCAATCAAGATAAAAAATGCGCCGAAACCGATAAACACTGTTCGACCCAGCCACAGCGGCGCCTGCTTGTCGTTAGCCGAAAAACTATTGCCGGAATAAAACGTCCTGGTCAGGGCGCCAGTCACGACCAAAGCCAACCCGGCAACAATCACGCAGTTCGTGATAACTAAATCCGCATTCATTAGTGCCCGGTTTCTTCGCTCACGAATTTGTCGTAGTCCGCAGCAGACATCAACGTACCAACCTCGTCTGTGTTCAGCAATTCGACCTTGATCATCCAGGTCTCATTTGCAGCCGTGTTGATCGTCTCTGGCGCGCCATTCAGCGCTTCGTTCACCTCGGTCACGGTGCCGGTCACGGGCGCATACAGATCGCTGACCGCCTTCACCGATTCGACCGAGCCGAACGTCGACCCCGCTTCGATACGCTGTCCCACCCTGGGCAACTCGACGAACACGATATCGCCCAGCGTGCTTTGCGCGTAGTCCGTGATGCCGATGGTGCCAGTGTCACCGTCGGCCAGTAGCCACTCGTGCTCTTTCGTGTAGCGGTACTTCTCGGGATATGCCATGAATTGTTCTCCGATAAAATTGTAGAGGAATCGGCGCTGCACGACTTACGACAGCGGCGCGGTAATCGGCGGCGTTGCCGCCTTCGACCGCTTGTAAAACGGCGTCGCAACGACCTTTGCCTTCACGGGCAGACCGCGCACCTCGACCGCAACTTCCGCATCAACCGCTGAGTACGCGACCGGCACGTACGCCAGCGCAATATTCTTCTTCACAAACGGCCCCGGCGAGCCGCTCGTCACCTCTCCAATGCGCTCGCCGTCGACAGACAGAACAGGATATCCGTCTCGCCCAATCCCGCGCTCGATCATCTCCAACCCAACTAATTTCCGCGCCGGTCCACCGGCCTGCTCCACTGCAAATAACGCCTCGCGGCCGACAAAGTCCGTTCCCTTGTCGAGCTTGCAATAGCGCCCCAGATTCGCCTCCGACACATTGATGCTGTCCGAAATCTCATGCCCATAGAGTGCCATCGACGCTTCCAGCCGCAGCGTATTGCGCGCCCCCAGCCCACACGGCAGAATTCCGAACTCCGCGCCCGCCGCCAGCACTTCACTCCACACCCTCGCGCTGGTCGGCTCGTCCGACGGCACATAAATCTCGAAGCCGTCCTCGCCCGTGTACCCCGTACGCGCGATCAGCACATTATGGCAGCCGCACACCTGCCCCCACGTAAACCAGTAGTTCTTGATCGGCGCAAGATCGATTCCAGTAAGTTTTTGCAACGTCGCCATCGCCTTCGGGCCCTGGATCGCAAGCTGCGTGTAGTAGTCGCTGACGTCGGTCACATGCACGCCGCTCATACCGCCGAGGACCTTGCGCACCCATTGCACGTCCTTCTCGCGCGTCCCGGCGTTGATGACGATCAGGAAATCGTTCTCGCCCAGCTTGTGCAGCACCACATCGTCGACGAACGTGCCGTTCTCATACAACATCGCCGAGTAGTGCGCCTGCCCAATCTGCAGTTTGCTCGCATCGTTCATCAGCAGCTTCTGCACAGCGGCCAGCGAGTTCGGCCCGCGCAACTGGATGTCACCCATGTGCGATACGTCGAACACGCCCACCCGCTCGCGCACCGCCATGTGCTCGTCGATCAGCCCGGAGTATTGCACCGGCATGTCCCATCCGCCGAAGTCGACCATCTTCGCTTTGTGCGAACGGTGGGTGGTATTGAGGGAAGTTTTGCGCAACGAAATGGGCGTGGCGAGATCGGACATTCTTCTATCCTAAATCCCGATGCAGTCGATTATCGCCCCTGCCGCCGGTTCGCCCGAACGAAGCTGCTGACCGCGAAGTAACCGAACACAACGAAAACGAGAACGTAAACATAAAGCCGCTGAGCGTCGGGCGCGTTGGGCGACAGGCGCACCGCCGCGCGCGCCTTCCAAACCTGATTGCCGGCGATCAACGCGAAGATGGCGAAAAATGTTCCCGTCACTTCCAGCCACAGAACGCTCGAGAATCGCGCCAACGGCTTCCACACTGATCGGCCCAATGTCCGCGCCTGCGTCTTAACCACGCGCGCATCGGGTTTCATTCTGGCAGTCGTCGCTGGCCTCGCAGCAGGCAAGACTGTCGAAGCGGGCCTAACAACTGGCTTGGCTCCAGGAGTGGCCGGAGCGGGCGCAGCGGCAGCCTCCGCCGCGCTCATCAGCGACTTCGCAGCCGCCCTCGCCCCCACTCCTAACGCCCGTCCAAACCGAACCCTATCCATTCTGTCAGTGTATTCGCCGACTTCTGTGTCCGCTCTGCCGTTGTTGTTGCTCTCGCTTTTCTTTCTGTCATTCCCGCAGGAAACCTGCCGTCGTTCGAAGAGGCCCGCGTGACCGTTCTCCGAATATCCTGCATCCAAGTTGCAATGAGCGGTCAACGTAATACAGGGAGAGCAGCCAACATGAAAAGCATTATGTGGATGGTCGGCGGAGCGTGTGCGGCCGTCGCTGGATTTTTGGTATGGGGACCGAAGCGCGTTCAGCCTGTGCAGGAACTCGCGCACCGGCTGGAAGAAGCCTGGGGCGACCATCATACGATGGTCTAGAGCTGCTGAGGGCAATCATGAGGGTTTGGTTGAAACTTCGTTCCGTCCGATTCTCCACAGGTCCGGCTTGCTTTGCGCGCGCGTTCGCTAGAGCATAGTCTGCAATTGGAAAGATATACGCGCGATTGCCGTTCCCCGGACGTTGCCGGTGAATACCCAATGCATGGCAATAATAGAGGGGTAACTCCAGCGAGCCGGGAGGTGGCATTGAAACAACAAGTAAAAGACCTTATTCAGAAACTCGGCGAGGCCATCCACGAGACTGTCTCCGAGTCCGACCAAATCTCGGGCGTCGTCCGTGAGATCCGCGAGCAGGGCTTCGACGTCCTGCTCATGCTCGAAGCCACCATTGGGCTCAACGAGGTGGACAACGACGCTGCGAACCCAGCCCTTGAAGAAGGCGAGACCGTTGAAGTGGGCTCATTCACTCACAACGACCTCACGTTCCTGAGGTCGCTGCGCATCACCACCGAAGAGCGCACCGGCGGCGGCGAGAGCACCAGCGACTGACACCGCACTACCATTACGCTATGCTAGACACGCGTCCGTCCTTTCGTCACGGGTGCGATTTTTGCATCTGTGTTTGCAACTATACAAATGCGACGCAAGGTGAGGTGGCCTGACCATGAGAGATACGCTGGGTGTTCTACTCGCCGGGGGCGCTGGCGAACGGCTTTTTCCCCTGACCCGCGACCGCGCCAAGCCCGCCGTGCCCTTCGCGGGCCAGTACCGCATCATCGACATCACCCTCTCCAACTGCATCAACTCCGACCTGCGCCACGTCTACATCCTCACTCAGTACAAGGCGCTCTCGCTCAACCGCCACATCCGCGAAGGCTGGGGGTCGGTGGTCGCGTCCGAACTCGGTGAGTTCATCGAAATCCTTCCGCCCATGCAGCGCGTCTCCAAAAGCTGGTACCAGGGCACCGCCGACGCCGTTTTCCAGAACATTTACTCCATCGGCTCCGAAGAGCCGCAGCACGTGCTCATCTTGTCCGGCGATCACATCTACAAGATGAACTACGCGCTCATGAAGCAGCAGCACTGCGACTCCGGCGCGGATGTCACCATTGCCACCTTGACCGTTACGCCCTCCGAAGTTTCGCAGTTCGGCGTCGTCGAGGTCGCTCGCGACGGCGAAGTCACTGGCTTTGTCGAGAAGCCGAAAGAAACCGACCTCCGCTCGCCCTTCAGACCCGACATGGTCGACGTCTCGATGGGCATCTATCTCTTCAACACCGACATCCTGATTCCCGAGCTTATGCGTGACGCCGAAGACCCCGACTCCCGGCACGACTTCGGCCACGACATCCTGCCCAAAATTCTTGGCCGCGTAAAAATGCGCGCCTATAACTTCGTCGACGAGAACAAGACGCACGCACTCTACTGGCGCGACGTGGGGACGCTCGACGCCTACTACGAAGCCAACATGGACATCTCGGCCGTTGCCCCCACCTTCAACCTTTACGACAAGGCGTGGCCCATGCGCACGCGGTCGCACCAATATCCGCCCGCCAAGTTCGTTTTCGGCGAGCCAGGGCGCACGGGCATGGCCATCAACTCCATCGTCTCGGCGGGCTCCATTGTTTCGGGCGCGGTCGTACGCAACTCCGTGCTCTCGCACGACGTGCGCATCAACAGTTATGCAGACATCGACTCCAGCGTCATTTTTTCGCACGTCAACATCGGCCGCCACTGCCGCATTCGCCACGCCATCATCGATCGCGACTGCCACATCCCCGACGGCACCGTCATCGGCTACGACCCCGCCGAGGACAAGAAAAACTACTTCGTTTCCGAAAGCGGATTGACGGTCGTCACGCGCGACTACTCCGTCTACGAGAACCCGGTCTCGCCTGAGTTCCTCAGCGAGAGCGAAGGCTGGTAGGAGGGTAGGAAATAGTCGCCAGTACACAGAAAGACCGCCATCATCGGGCGGTCTCTTTGTGTACTGTTTCCTGCTCTCTATCTCATCCCGAACCGATAAACCACTCCCCCAGAAATCGCAAAAAACTCCCGCGTCTCGGTCCCAAAGTGCTCGAAGATGAGGTCCGGCTGCAACCGTATCGCAATGTTGGCCGAGTAGTTGAAGTCAACGCTCCCGCCCACCGCGCCCCACGGACTCGTCTTGTTCGCATATAGCCCCAGGCCGGTCGCCGAAATCGGGCTACCCCCGGGAAAGTTCAGAATGGCGTGGTCGAATGTGCCGTGCGTCGCACCCGCGAGCGCATGGTAGTCGATGGCGGCATAACGATTCTTCGGTCCGCGCCACTGCACGCCGCCGGAGAAAATGTTCTGCGTCACCTGCACACGGTTGTAGTACGGGTTCGGAAATAGCGGCGTCGTTCCCCCGGCAAATCGATAATCGGCGGCCACGCCCAGATGTTCGCCAAGCCAGTACGTGCCCATCACCTCCGCAACGCCCAGGTTGTAGCGCTTCGGAAGGTTCTGGCCGGCTTGCCCATTCATAAAGCCGATGCCGCCATAAACTTCGTACCTGTTGTCATAGCTGGCGGCGCGACCGGGCCCAATTCTGGCCGTGCGGGTGGCCTGCGGGGCAGCCGGTGCGGGCGTCGCGACCGGCGCCGGAGTTGGAGCGGGAGCTGGTGCTGGTGTCGCGGACGGTGCCGGAGTTGGGCCCGGAGCCGGATTGTCCTGCGCAAACGTCCCCGGCGCAACCGTTAGTACTGCCAGCAACGCCACGCCCAACCACCTTACCGAAGTAACAGCGCATACCGGAGTAGCAGCGGGCTTCAGCCTGCGGTAAAACCCGCAAAAAACGAAGGGCTTTAGCCCCGGAGTCAATTCCCTGGAGTTCACTTCCAATTTCTTCGCGTAGAGCATCTTCCTCATTTGCAGGCGCGGGAGCGCATCTTTCTTCTCTCACTCGCAGCCTTCGCCCGAGCGCTTCGTCAAAGATATAACGTATAGACGCCGCCCGGAGCAAGAGGCACTCTCCACCGGACGACCTGCTCAATCGACTTGAGATTTACGGTGCATCGGCCTTCTCTCCATAGCGCAGCTTCGCTGAAGCCACGCAGCCAAGCGTCCATCGTGCGACAATGGCTATGACCATTCGCGCCAGGTTGCGCAGCGGCAGGAGAGTAAATCGTATGGGAGAACTATTCACACCCTGGCACCTTGGACTTCTTGCGATCGTGGCAGTAGTGTTGTTCGGCGGGCGCAAGTTGCCTGAGCTGGGCAAGGGTCTCGGCGAAGGCCTGCGCGGCTTCAAGGACGGACTCAAGGGCATGACCGGCAACGAGCCAGACGCCACCCCCAAGCCCGGCGAAACCGCTCACAACGTCACCCCCAAACCCGACGAAACGCCAAAAGTCTAAAGGTCTAGAAGCTAATCATCGCCACGGCTCCAACCGCTACGGCCATCCCCAACCACTGCCGCCGCGACAGCC
>JBBRCA010000167.1:0-6251 GCA_038205325.1 Terriglobales bacterium
GTATTGCGGACAAAATCAAGGGGATCATCCCAGCGCGCGGCGATACTATCTTCGAGGTCGTTCTCCATACGGAAGGCATTGACGGCGAGCGTGCCATGCTTCCGGAATTCAGTCGCTATCTTCGGGGGCTCGGTATCGAAGCCAGTCTGAACCACCGATTCTATGCAGGCGGATTGTGCTTCGTTGAGCTGGAGGCCCCGGCCGCACTCGCTGGATCGATTGCGCTGTTCTCAATTGTCCGCGCCGTCCGGCAAATGCCGCAACTCCGCGTCCTGAAACCGGCTTTCCGCACGTCCGGTATTCCATCCGTCGCCGTCGAATTGCCGCCGGTCGCTGCCATGGACCCGTCGATCAATGCTGCAATATTCGACGGCGGCCTGCCGTCGTCTCATCCCCTGTCGGCTTGGGCATCGCCCTATGAGATCGTCGGAACCGGCCCGGCTGTCGGAGAGTTCCTGGACCACGGAATCGGGGTTACGTCGGCGTACCTGTTCGGTGCGATCGACCCTTCAAAACCTCTCCCGCGGCCCTATTCGAATGTCGATCACTACCGGGTCCTCGACGGCCACCCCAGCCAGAACCTGCATGAGTTGTATGAAGTTCTCGGCCGCATAATGAGTGCACTGGACCAGAAGCAATACGACTTCATCAATCTGAGTATCGGACCGTCGCTCACGATCGAAGACGATGACGTTCACGCGTGGACTGCCGTTCTCGACGACCGTTTCGCCCGAGCGGACACGCTTGCCGCCGTTGCCGTCGGAAACAACGGAGAAGGCGACGAAGAGCTGAATCTCAACCGCGTGCAGGTACCGTCTGACTGCGTCAACGCCCTTGCTGTCGGTGCCGCTGATTCACCGGGCGAGAAGTGGGCAAGAGCTCCTTACAGTTCGGTCGGCCCGGGACGAAGCCCAGGCCTGATGAAGCCTGATCTCGTTCAGTTCGGCGGATCGCTCCAGAGACCGTTCCTCGTGGTCGGCGGGGGTAGTAAACTCACTCTTGAAGCCACTGGCGGCACGTCATTTGCGGCGCCCAGCACATTGCGCCTGGGCGCTGGCATAAGGGCTCACTTCGGCAACAGTATTGGGCTGCTTGCCGTGCGCACACTGCTTATCCATTCAGCCGAAGCATCACTTCATCCCTACCGGGAGGTCGGCTGGGGCCGAGTTGCACGGACTCTCGAAGACATTGTTGTCTGCGACGACGATACTATCAGGGTCATCTACCAAGGCGACATTTCTCCGGCGAAGTACATCCGCGCGCCGATCCCCTTGCCGGAAGGCGGGATTGCCGGCAACGCCGAAATCTCCGCCACGCTTTCCTACAAGTGCCTCACCGATCCTCACCATCCGGGCAATTACACGAGGGCCGGGCTTGACGTCACTTTCCGCCCGCATGACGGGAAATTCAAACGGGGTGAGCAGCTACACGCCGATCCGAAGAGCTTTTTCTCCGGTATTCGATCGGGCGGCGATGAAGAAGAACTTCGGCGGGATGCGTGGAAGTGGGAAAACTGTTTGCACGCCACTCGCACCTTTCGAGGATCAAGCCTGCGCAATCCCTGCTTTGACATCCACTACAACGCTCGCTTGGAGGGCCGAAACTTCACGCCAACAGAGAAGCTCCCCTACGCGCTGGCGGTCACGGTGCGGGCAAAGGGCATCGCCGATTTTTACGACGAGGTGGTTCGTAAATATGCGACCCAGTTGGAGCCATTGCGGCCAGTGATCGAAATTCCGGTCAGGACCTAGCGCGCGCCGACCAGATACGCCCCGGAACGGCTGTACCTTGTTTGCGCGCCGCTCACGCGCAGACGATAGCTGAGCATCGAGCCGCTGATTCCATAAAGGTGCTGCGCTTCGGCGACAAGCTGCCGGCACATCACGTGCCATGCCCCTTCATTCGTCAACAGTAGCGTGCCCGCAAGATAGTTGGCTTCTGCCTCGATACCGCCGTCATGGGCGCGTTCTCCTGCAGCCGTCAGCGGCGGCGCGCATTCGTGCCCAAGAAAGCAGTGCGCCAGTTCATGGCAGATATTGCTGCGCTGGCGATACAGATGATGAGAATCATTGTGCACGATCGCCGTGTGGAGCCCGCAAGGCACTGTCACAGCTGAAAAGCACGAGTTGTCCTTTCTGAGGAACGGCGATTTGAAGTCAATTTCACTAAGACCGATGAGCCGAATTTCATATCGCTCACAAACCAGCACCGGATCAATAGCCGATTCAGGGGGCAAGCCCATCTGCTCGCGCACCCTCAAAGCAATGCGGTTAGCTTCCGTTTTAAATCCGCGCCGCCAATTCAACTCATTTTCCCCGTAAGTTGTTGTAGGTGCTGATCACTATCTCCTCGATTAACTTGGCATTTGTTGACGACAGTTTCGGGTCAGCTCTGAGCAGGGCCGTGATCTTGGCTATCGGCTCTGCTTCGTGTGGCTCCCCGCCCCGAATAAACAATTCTGCCTTGAGATTTGACCACGACAGAAGCGCCGCAAGGCCGTTGACATCCGGCTTGGCACCCTGACCGATCCTGGACAGCGTGGACGCGTTGACCCCGGCCTCCTCGGCTACATCCTTCCAGGTTTTCTGACGGCTGAGTCGCGCAGCGTTCAGGGCAGCGTAGAACGCGTCGCTATCAAACCGGTCAGTCATGTTCTCTCCGTTGCGAAAATAAAATCGATTGCGAACTTGCAATTATACTCCAGAGATTGTATTATCAAATCCGTTGCTAAATCGCAATCGCAACTGAACATTCGACCGGCGGCGCTCCGCCAGAAAGGCTTACCCATGAATGCTCCCGACCGTGAAGACCGGCCGAAGACCGTCACTATCGTCATCAATGGCCGCCGGAAGACGCTGCCGAAAAAGGAAGTGCTGACATTCGAAGAGGTCATCGCCCTGGCCTTCGAGAACCCGCCGTCCGGCGACGGCATCCAGTATACGGTCCAGTACACGCGCGGCCACGGCGACAAGCCCGCAGGTACGCTTGTCGAAGGGCAGTCTGTCAAAATCAAGGAAGGGATGGAATTTGATGTCACGTCGACCAATCGCTCTTAGTCCCGACCTTCTCCGGCTTCAGAACGAGGGTTACAACCTCGATATACGTGGCGGCTACCTGCTAATCAGGGACGTTCCGTATGTCGATTCGTCGGCAGCCATTCGTCTTGGTGTTCTGATTTCACGACTGGAGCTGTCGGGAGACAAGACCGCCAAACCGACTGACCACGTCGCATACTGGACGGGAGAGCATCCCTGCCACAGCGACGGCAGCAAGATAACGGCTATCCAGAACAGCTCCGCTGCTCAGGATTTTGGCGACGGCGTCCTAGCCCAGCATACATTTTCGGCGAAGGCGGATTACCGCGACTACCACCACAAGATGACGAGTTACATCGCGCGCATAACTGGGGAGGCCCACAAGCTCGACGATCGTGTCGTTGCTCGCACCTACCCTGCCATTCCTGCGGACGACGAAACATGCGTCTTCAAGTATGTCGACACGGCGACAAGCCGCGCTGGCATTGGGGCGATCAACGGCAAGATTGCCGGGCAGCGTATCGGCATTGCGGGGCTCGGCGGAACAGGCGCTTACATTCTTGACCTCGTAGCGAAGAATGCCGTAGCAGAAATTCATATCATCGACGGCGACACATTTTCCCAGCACAACGCATTTCGCGCACCTGGAGCGCCATCGCTCGTCGACCTTGGAATTAGGCCTCAGAAAGTCTCGTATTTCTCGACCCTGTATTCGAATATGCACAAGGGAATCGTCGCACATGACGTTTTCCTCAACGAATCAAATGTATCGCTGCTAGACGGTCTGGACTTTGTGTTTGTTTGCCTCGACCGGGGCCCCGTCAAACGGGCCATTGTGCAGCGTCTCGTGGCCAATGGTACCCCGTTCGTTGACGTCGGCTTGGGCGTGTTGCTCAATGACGGGCAGCTCGGCGGCATAGTGCGTCTCACAACTAGCACGGCGGAAACCCGAGAAGAAGCAGCTCCACACATATCATATGCCGATGACGAAGGTGCTGCCAACGAGTACGCCACGAATATCCAGATTGCCGAGTTAAACTCGTTAAACGCTTCACTTGCCGTCATGCGTTGGAAGCAGCTTTTTGGGATCTATCGCGAGGCCCGCGGTCATTTCTACACCGGCTATTCAATCGGATCCGGGGAGATCGTGCATGAAGGTGCCGAATGAAAAATGCATCGCACATCACGCCTAAATTTGTTGAATTCATTCCAGATCAGTTAAAATCTGGCGTGCTGTATATTTCGCGACGATACGCAACAGCATCACATTTGTGCTGCTGTGGGTGCGAGAGGGAAGTTGTGACACCGCTTAACCGGGCAAAGTGGCGCTTTACAGAGCGTGCGGGCAAGATAACTTTGGCGCCTTCAATCGGAAACTGGAGCTTTCCTTGCCGATCCCACTACTGGATCGATGCCAACCAGGTACAATGGGCAGCCGAGATGGCCCCGGAACTCATCCTCGCAGTTCAAGCACGTGATCGCCGTGACGCGGTACTCTATGTAGCAACGTCTCGTAGCTGGAGGAAATTGGCTGTTGGGCAGCTAGCCAAATTCCATTCATATTTGGCTTTAAAAATACTGTTTTGGCGACGCTAACAATTGTATGTTCAAAGACCCCAGTCGCGCTGCCTCTCGGGCAGGGGAAAATTGTATTGCTCCGGGGCAGGTTCGCGTTCCGGCCAGATAATCTTGGGTCTGTCCGGTTCTGGCGTCGACTCCCACATCCCGATAGGAAGGCGCCTCCCCGAGGGTTTCGGATCCGACGACTGTTTCTCGCCAGCGCTGTTCGCGGGGTTGCGATCAGTTGGTTGTCCGGCAATCTCGATCGCCGATGCTTTCTCTCCGGCATTCTCTCGCGCTCGCCGTTCGAAACTGGAAAGGTTGTCGACGACAAATGTCACCCGCTCACGCGTGCGGGTGAATAGGGCACCGACAAGTGATCGGTTGATCAATGCGCCCTCGGTACTTTGCGCGACGACGATCGCCATGTCGGCGGTAGCGCCCTGCGAGGCATGAGCGTTGGCGGCATAGGCGAGGTCGATCCGTTTGAGCATGGGATCTTCGTGCGGGAGCGCCACATTGTTCCCCTCGGCGGTTCTGAACAGCAGGCCGCTTCGGTCGAAGCCTTCGAACCTTGCCGTCTCGGCATTGGCGAGACCTCTGGTGTGATCGTTTGCAGTCCAGCGAACCGGATCGCCGACCATCAAGGCCAGGTCTTGGACGTCGAACACGCGGACCGCATCTTCCACCCGATTGCCGGCAAGCCGCCCCGGCCGGAACAGCGCGCCTTTGCTGCCGGTAAGTTGCACGATGATTTCGCCGCCGGGCCGCGTTGCCATCACCTTCATTTGCCCGGCCGGCAGCCCCTGCGAAGGCAACGGACGCGACAGTTCGATGACCTGGCCGACGCGGTAGCTTTGGGGATGCTTCTGTTCCTCGCGGGTTAGGTGGATCGGGACCAGCGTGTCCTTGATGTTCAGCGCTTCGCCAAGTTCGCCGCGCTGGTGCCGCAGGTTCTGGACCTCGCGATTGACGTCATTGCGGAGCTGCCGGCCCGAGACGAAGATTGCAGTGCGGTCGCGTTCGGCCTGCGGCAGTTCGACCCACATTCGTGCAGCGGTCGCGGCTGCGGCGCCCGGCGCCTCAACGGCGTTTGGTTCCACCAGCCTGACCAGTTGCGCGACGTCATGCGATTGCGCGGCCTTGTGCAGCGCGAGCATTTCGGGCGATTTGGCGCGAAGGTTCTCGTCCATCACGACCGTCGCTGCATCCTGACCGAGCGCGAACGGCTTGCCAGCCTCGACCGCGCCAAGCTGTTTGGTATCACCGATCAGCGCCAGGCGGCCGACCTCGGCGGCGTTAGCAATGGCAACAAGTTTCGCCGCATCGCGGGTCGACAGCATCGACGCCTCGTCGACGACGATCAGGGCGCCTTTCAGTGAGGCGATAGCTGCATCCCGCTGTTCGCGCGGTGCGGTATTCGACAACAGTGCGCCATGCTCGCGGACGAACCGCGCCACCGTCATCGCCGGGATTTTGACATCGGCCTTCAGCCGGTTGGTGATGGCATTCGACACTGCCAGCCCGATCACGGTCCGGCCCTCTGCTTCAACCATGCGTGCAACCGGCGCCAGCATCGCCGATTTGCCAGTGCCGGCGTTGCCTTGGATATGGACGACGCGGTCTCGGCTTTCGAGGATTCGCGTCGCTGCACGG
>JBBRCA010000168.1:0-6245 GCA_038205325.1 Terriglobales bacterium
GAAGATCAGCCCCCCATTCTGACGAAGGCGAAAGAACGGCTGCGGCAGCAGTTTCGCGAGGGCAAGCTCGATGAGCGCTCGGTCGAGATGGATGTGCGCGACCGCAACATGCCGCACTTTGAAATCATCTCCAACCAAGTCCCCGAGGAATTTGACCAGAGCGGCCTGAAGGACATGATGTCGGGCCTGTTCGGACAGCGCAGCCGGAAGCGCACAATGAAGGTCGCCGACGCATTCGACTATCTTGTCCAGGAAGAAGAGCAGCGGCTAGTCGATATGGATCACGTCACGCGCATTGCCGTCGAGCGCGTGGAAGATTCGGGCATCGTGTTTCTCGACGAGATCGACAAGATAGCCGGTCGCGAGGGCGGACACGGGCCGGACATTTCGCGCGAAGGCGTGCAGCGGGACATCCTTCCGATCGTCGAAGGAACAACCGTGAACACCAAGTATGGAAGCGTTTCGACCGACCACATTCTGTTTATCGCGGCGGGCGCGTTTCATGTGTCCAAGCCAAGCGATTTGATCCCTGAGTTGCAGGGACGCTTTCCGATTCGCGTCGAATTGCTGGCCCTCACAGTCGAAGATTTCCTGCGCATCCTGACCGAGCCGCGCGCGTCGCTGGTGAAGCAGGCTGTGGCGCTGCTTGAAACGGAAGGGCTAAAACTCGAGTTCACGCCCGAGGCGCTGAGTGATATGGCGGACTTTGCTTTCCGGGTCAACGAGCAGACGGAGAACATCGGCGCACGTCGGCTGCACACCATCATGGAGAAGGTACTGGACGAAATCAGTTTCCATGCGCCGGACCTAGTGAAACCGGCGGAGGGTGTCGTTGCCGCAACGAAGGTGCCGAAATTGGTGGAGCGGGCAACCGATAAGGGCGTCGTCGAACGCGTGGTAGTGGTAGATCGCGAGTATGTGCAGCAGCAGGTGGCGGAGATTGTAAAGAACCAGGATCTGAGCCGGTACATTTTGTGAGACGCGCCAAGGCCAGCGTTCTGCAATCGACGACGGACGCCCTTTCTGCTGATAGCTTCTAGGGATGCTCATCCTGGCTTCTGCTTCGCCCCGCCGCCGCGAACTCCTCGCCCAGGCTGGACTCACCTTCGACGTACAGCCCGCGGACATCAATGAGTCGCGCCGCCCCGACGAGGCCGCCTCCACTTATGTCCAGCGCCTCGCGCTCGAAAAGGCTCAGGCCATCCACGCTCGCTTTCCCAAAGCGACCGTCCTCGGGGCCGACACAACCGTCGCCCTCGACGGCGAAATTTTCAATAAGCCGGCCGATGGCGCCGACGCAGAGCGCATGTTGCGCCTGCTGTCCGGCCAAACGCACCAGGTCTATACGGGAGTCGCTGTAGTCACCACCACCGCGCAGCGCGTCCACGTCGAAACTACGCACGTCACGTTCTCAAATATTGGCGAGCAAGACCTTGCCCGCTACATCTCGTCGGGAGAGCCGCTCGGCAAAGCCGGCGCCTACGGCATCCAGGGCTTCGCCGCGCGCTGGATACCACGCATCGAAGGCGACTACTTCAACGTCGTCGGTCTACCCATCGCCGCCACACTGCGACTGCTGACATAGGCCTGTAGCAGGTTTTGTCGTGCTTTTCTTTCTGTCATCCCGTAGGGATCTGCTTTGTCGTTGTATGTTTCGCGCCGTCATCC
The DNA here is from genome assembly GCA_038205325.1 of Terriglobales bacterium. GTDB lineage: Bacteria > Acidobacteriota > Terriglobia > Terriglobales > Acidobacteriaceae > Granulicella. The sequence goes on from JBBRCA010000168.1 coordinate 1,669, forward strand.
TGACGCAGAACCAAGTCGAAGGTGATGCCCCGTATCCGCTAGTGCCGCATCCTCTCCAGAAACGTCTCTTCGCGAATGAAGAAGATCAGCGTCCCCGGTTGCGGAAACAGCGTAATCCGCGAGCGGCACGAATTTTCACTCACCACACCTGTCGTCCGCACCTTCACCAGCGAAAACTCGTGCTTCGCGGTCTTCGAGCAAGGCCGGTGCTCTTCGACATTGACGACCACGCGATCCAGGCCAACATCCCTATTCGGAATCGGGGCATACCCTTCGCCGTCGGTCGTTTCGGCCTTCTTGCCGACGCCATTGCCCTCCAGCGGGTGGCCGTCCTTGTTCGTCAATATCAAGTGCCGACCTGTAACAGGCCGTCCAGTCCGGCCATTGAGAACCTGAATGCGGAGCGGCGGCGCGACGTCGGTAGCGGCTTGTGGTGACGCGCTTGTTGCCATAGGAAGCATGATGCCGACAAATAGCGCAAAGGCTGGATTCCAAACTTTACTGAAAATCGCGATCAGACCCATATCATTCCGGTTTGATGCACACCATCAAGACACCGCTCAATATCCGGCGGCTTTGCCCACATGATGGCGTTTGTCCTGCCCGCCGAGCAATTCGCCGGTCTTCGGATCGACGGCGATCAACTCGCTATCGCCCCACACGCCCGCGCTTTTTTCATCAAACTCGGCTTCGCGCTTCGTCGTGTATCCGGCCGCCTTCATGGCCTCGACAACCTCCACCGGAAAGCTCTTCTCGAACTGCAGGATGTCCGGCAAATATTGGTGATGAAACCTCGGAGCGTCCGCGGCGGCCTGAATATCAAGCCCGTTGTCGAGCACGCTGATCAGGTCGTTCGCGACCGTGGTGATGATGGTCGAGCCGCCCGGCGACCCCAGCACCAGCCGCAGCTTGCCGCGCTTTCCCTTCGGCGCAATCGTCGACACGATCGTCGGCGTCATGCTCGAGAGCGGCCGTTTGCCCGGCGCAATCGCGTTTGCCGGTCCTTGAATCAGGCCGAAGCCATTGGGCACACCCATCTTCGAGGCGAAGTCGTCCATCTCATCGTTGAGCAGAAATCCCAACCCCTCCACCGTCATCCCCGAACCGAATCCAAAGTTCAGCGTGTAGGTGGTCGAAACCGCATTGCCATCTGCATCAACGACAGAGTAGTGCGTCGTCTGCGGCGACTCATGCGGCGCGGCCTTCGGCTTCGGAGGCTCTGGCATGAACCCCGCCGGGCGCACCAACGTCGCCGAGAGTGAAGGCTTCGTCGCGTCGATGGTCTTGCGCCACGCCGCGGCGTAGGCCGGGTTCGCCATATCTTTGAGCGGCATGTGCGTAAAATCGGGATCGCCCAGATAGTCGCCGCGATCCATGTACGCTCTGCGAAACGCCTCTGCAATGATGTGGACCTGCGCCGGCGAACGGTCCGCACCCAGCTTCCGAAGATCGTATCCACCCAGGATGTTGAGAATTTCGATCAGCGCAATCCCACCCGAACTTGGCGGCGGCGACGTCAGCACCTCATAGCCGCGATAGTGGCCCACCAGCGGCGTGCGCTCTTTGCACTCATACGCGGCCAAATCGGCAACAGTAATGTTTCCGCCATTCTTGGCCTCGAAGCCCGCGATCTCCGCCGCCATCTTGCCCTTGTAAAAATCATCCGGATTGGCCGCGATGCGCTCCAACGTGTGCGCCAAGTCAGGCTGCTGAAACCGCTCGCCCGCAGCGTAGAACTTCCCGTCGCGCTGAAATATCCGGTGCGACTCAGGAAACTGCGCCAGCAACTCCGCATGAAATCCTCGCGCCTCTTCCTCCGACAACACGTACCCGTCGCGGGCCAGCCGAATCGCCGGAGCCATCACCTTGGTCAGTCCCAACCGCCCGTACTTCCTCTCAGCCATCGCCAACCCCGCGACAGTTCCCGGGACGCCACTGGCCTTCGCGCCCACAATCGACATTTTGGGAACAACGTTCCCCTGCGCATCGAGGTACATGTCCGCGCTCGCCGCTGCCGGGGCCTTCTCGCGATAGTCCAGAAAGCGCGCCTGCCCTTGGGCCAACTTCACCGAAGCCGGGCGAATGAGCATGAAGCCCCCACCGCCAATATTGCCCGCCGCCGGATACACCACGGCCAGCGCAAACCCTACCGCCACCGCCGCATCGACGGCGTTGCCGCCCTCGCGCAAAACTTCAACACCCGCATCGGTCGCTTCATGATGAATGCTGACCACCATCGCATGGTCCGCGCGCACCGGACTCGCTGCAGTTTGCGCAACCGATCCGGAGGTCAGTACAAACGCAAAGGTGAGTGCCAGAACGGCACAGCGCGAGAAGATATTAGTGACCATCCACCCAATGTAATCGCACCCGGCTGCGTAGCGCTACCGCAGCGCCACCGCGACCTGCCGCCCCGATCCATCACGAAACTCAACAGCCTTGCCCGTCATCTGGCTCACATGCACCTGCATCGGAACGCTCAACACGGGGACGTCCTCATCGGTCATGCACGCAAAACGGCGAAAGCATCCCAAGTAATCCGGCCTGCCTGCGTGTTCTCCGTGTTGCACGAGCAGGCGATAACTCGCGACATCGGGACAGTCGAGCACAACGTCGTTCGAGTAGTTGATGTACACCTGCGCTCCATCTTTCTTCATGCCGTCAATACTGACCTTTCCCAGCGGGTCGCGCAGATAAAGCGTCCGCCGGTGCGACACGACGAACGCCGCGAACACGACGAACAACAGAAACACGGCCTGCATGACCCGTCTTCGAAACTTTCTCATAAATCAGCTTTTCTCTTCGTGATATTCCTGCTCTGTGTTTATGCTCCACAAGGCCGACTTGTCCACCCCGCCCGCCGCGACCCCATCAACCACCGCCATTGCGGTCAGCATGGAATGGTCCTGATTGTTGTACTTGTGCATACCGTTGCGGCCCACCAGAAACAGGTTCTCGAATCCATCCGTCCACGCCCGCAATTCGTCAAAACGATTGTAAGTCCCAAAATACGCCGGGTAGGTTTTGGGTACCCGGACCACATGTCCGTCCAGTACATCGGCAGTTTTCAAAATCCCGATCTTCTCCAACTCCGCTGCCGCAAACTGCTTCAACTTCTCGTCCGGCATCGCCCACAACGGGTCCGTTTCATAGCAAAAATATTCCAGCCCAAGCCAAACTTTCGTCGGGTCCTGAACCATGTACGGACTCCAGTTATTGAAAACCTGTAACCGCCCCAGCAGCACGTCTGGCTCCTGAATATAAATCCACGTGTCCCGAATCAGGCCGCCGTCCTTTTCGGTCACGCTAAGCTTGTTCGCCAATATTCCCACCGTGATGAAGTCACGATACTGCAGCCCTTCGCTGACCTCGCGCACGTTCGCGGGGACATCTGTTTTAAGCGCGCGCACCAGGTCGCGCATCGGCATGGTCGAAAGAAAGTAGTCGCCTTCAAAGCGTCGTCGCTCTCCCTCTGCGTTCACGGCATCGACCGCAACGATCCGCTTCCCATCGCACTCGATGCTGTCCACCCTCCATCCCATGTGAATCTCGCCGCCACCCTCGGCCACCTTATCGGCAACGTGCTCCCAGAGTTGCCCCGGCCCAAACTTCGGATAAAGAAAACGTTCGATCAGCGACGTGTCCGTGCCCTTCTGCGCGATGTCTCCGGCAGTCTTTGGCTTGCCCGCAAATGTCTTCTTCACAAAATGCTTGACAGCGGTCGTCAACGAAAGCCCCTTGATCCGTTGCGCCCCCCACTCCGCCGAAATCTGGTCACACGGAGTGCCCCAAACCTTCTCCGTATAACTCTTGAAGAACGTCTGGTAAAGTTCACGCCCAAAGCGATTGATCAAAAAATCTTCGAGCGATTTCTCCGGCTCAATCTGATGAAATTTCGTCGCCAGATAACTCACCCCAACCTTCGCCATCCGCACTGGGCCGAGGTTCCTGATCGTGCCTCCGGTCAGCGTAATCGGGTAATCGAAGAACTTCCGCAGATAATAAATGCGACTCTTGCGCGGCCGGATTAGCATCACCAGGTCGGGATTATCAGGCTGCGCGCGCACCTCGGCGTGCGTCACCACATCGTCCAGCACGTCGCCCTCCGCGTCCTCCACGACAGTTTCTTCATCCCGCGAAATTGTTGAAACGATCGGCCCCACCCCGCGCAGCACAGGTTCCTGGGGCAGATGCGCGGGCACCGCAACAATCCGGGATTTGCCCTGATAACTGATCTGAGCGGCATCCGTCTCCGGCGGCATCAGGTCGATCCACCACTGCATCACGCGGTCGCTCTTTGAAAAAAAGCGGTGGCCCCCAATGTCCATCCGATTGCCCTTGTAGCGGATGGTGCGCGAAATCCCACCGATCTCCGCGGACGCTTCAAGCACAATCGGATGCACGTCGGTCTTGCGCAGGAACTCCAGCGCGGCCGTCAGCCCCGCAGGCCCCGCTCCGATAACGATTGCCTTCCGCGCCACGTCGCCGCCCTCGTACCCACCCAGCTTATCGCGAGGACCGCCTGCCGCCTTACGGTTTGTCAAAGCCGCTTGGTTATACTGACGCTGAAGTTTCTG
>JBBRCA010000169.1:0-6174 GCA_038205325.1 Terriglobales bacterium
CCGCGCTGGCCGATGATCGTGCTGAATTCACCCAAGGGCTGGACCGGGCCGAAAGTCGTTGACGGACGTCAGGTGGAAGGCACGTTCCGGGCGCATCAGGTGCCACTCTCCGACCCGGCCACGCATCCCGAGCACCTCAAGTTGCTCGAGGATTGGCTGAAGAGCTACCGGCCGGAGGAACTCTTCGACGAGCAAGGCCGCCTCAAGCCGGAACTCGCCGAACTGGCCCCCAAGGGTACGCGGCGCATGGGCGCCAATCCACACGCCAACGGCGGCCTGCTGCTCCGCGATCTGCGGATGCCGGATTTCCGAGATTATGCCGTCGACGTGCCGGCGCCGGGCGTTCGCGGCATCGGCGACACGCATGAACTCGGACGTTTCCTTCGCGACGTCGTGAAGCTCAATCGCGAGCAGCGCAACTTCCGAGTCTTCGGCCCCGACGAGACGCTCTCCAACGGACTTGAAGCGATTTTCGAAACGACCGCGCGACAATGGGACGCCGCAACAGTGCCCCATGACGAATTCCTTGCGCCAGCCGGACGCGTGATGGAAATGCTGAGCGAGCATCAGTGCGAAGGCTGGCTCGAAGGTTATTTGCTCACGGGCCGCCACGGTCTTTTCAACTGTTACGAGGCTTTCATTCACATCATCGATTCGATGTTTAACCAGCACGCCAAATGGCTAAAGGTTACGTCGAAATTGCCGTGGCGGCGGAAGATTGCGTCGCTCAATTACCTGCTGGCGTCCCACGTCTGGCGGCAGGACCACAATGGGTTCACGCACCAGGATCCCGGCTTCATCGATCATGTCGTAAATAAAAAGTCTGAAATCGTTCGAGTTTATTTACCGCCAGACGCAAACTGCCTGCTGTCGGTGATGGATCATTGCCTGCGCAGCCGTCACTACGTCAACGTCGTCATTGCCGGCAAACATCCCGCGCCGCAATGGCTTACGATGGACGCCGCCGTCAAGCACTGCACCGAAGGCATCGGCATCTGGCAGTGGGCCAGCAGCGATCAGAACGCCGCGCCCGACGTGGTCATGGCGTGCTGCGGCGACGTGCCGACGCTCGAAACACTCGCCGCTGTCTCCATCCTTCGCGAGCATCTGCCGGACTTGCGAATCCGGGTGGTCAACGTCGTCGACCTCATGCGCTTGCAGCCGCAGTCCGAACATCCACATGGGTTGAGCGATGTCGATTTCGACGGGCTTTTCACGCGGGACAAGCCCGTTATCTTCGCGTTCCATGCGTACCCCTGGCTGATCCACCGGCTCACGTACCGGCGCACCAATCACCGCAACATCCACGTGCGTGGCTACAAGGAAGAGGGCACCATCACCACGCCCTTCGACATGACGGTGTTGAACGATCTGGACCGTTTTCATCTGGTGATGGATACCATCGACCGCCTGCCGCAGATCGGCGACAGAGGCGTATATCTGAAACAGCAACTCCAGGACAAACTGATTGAACACAAACTCTACATCGACAAATACGGCCGGGATCTGCCCGAGGTCCGGAACTGGAAATGGAGCAGCTCAAAATGAGTACTCAAGCGCTGCGGGACACCGCGAAGAAGCTGTTTGCCGGCGACAAGGGTCTGCTGGCGATGGACGAAAGCATTTCAACCTGCAACTCGCGCTTCGCAACGTTGGGAATTCCTCAGACCGAGGACGCCCGGCGTGCGTACCGCGATTTGATTGTCACCACGCCGCAGCTCAACCAATGCATTAGCGGCGCGATTCTCTGCGACGAAACCCTGCGGCAGCGCAGGAAGGACGGCACCTCCTTCGTTCGCGTCCTCACCGATGCGGGAATTGTGCCTGGCATCAAAGTGGACGCCGGTGCGAAGGCTCTCGCCGGACATCCTCACGAAAAAATCACAGAAGGCCTGGACGGTTTGCGTGAACGGCTGGCGGAGTACTTTCAGATCGGCGCCCGTTTTGCCAAGTGGCGCGCCGTCATTGTGATTGGCGACGGTATTCCTAGCCGCGGATGCATCGAAGCCAACGCTCAAACCCTGGCACGCTATGCCGCCCTCTCCCAGGAAGCTGGAATCGTGCCCATCGTTGAGCCGGAAGTGCTGATGGACGGCGCACACACCCTGGCGCGGTGCAGCGCGGTCACAGAACAAGTTTTACGCGCAGTCTTTGAGCAGCTTTTCATCCAGCGCGTCATGCTCGAAGGAATGGTTCTGAAGCCAAATATGGTGCTTCCGGGACTGGAATGTCCTTTTCAGGAATCGGTGAATGTAGTCGCCGACGCGACTGTCAACTGTCTCTTGCGCGGCGTCCCCGCGGCCGTCCCAGGTATTGCCTTTTTATCGGGCGGCCAATCCAGCGGCCTGGCATCCGCGCGCTTGAATGCGATGAACGTGAGCATCAAATCGCGGCTGCCCTGGGCGCTGGCATTTTCGTACGCCCGAGCCATCCAGCAACCCGCGCTGGAACTGTGGAAGGGCGATGATGCTCAAGTCGGTGCCGCGCAGCGCGCACTGTATCATCGCGCTCGTTGCAACTGCGCCGCGCGTCGCGGGGAATACAGCAGCGCGATGGAACAGACCTGAATATAGCGCTGTACTGAATGAAGATGACGACCTCACCCCTGAAGGAGAGAACGATGGACTCGAATTTACTGGAGCGAACGCTGCTGATCAGTCTGCAAACCGCCGACACGGACTCGGAATCAGATCTGCTGGAATACCTCGGGAGTACCGGCGCACACGCGTTTTTTCTAAATGCGCTGCGGGATGAAGCGCTTTCCGGCGCCGGCCGGGCGTTGGCCATTGCGGTAGTGTTTAAGTCCATCCAAAGAGGGCCGCCGCTCGGTTGGCATGCGGATGCAAAGGACATTGTTCACAAATTGGCGCAGCTCGAGAATTCGGAAATCGCGTCCGCGGCCGTAAAGTACGCCACGGACGTAAAAATACTGGTAGTGGCGCTGGATCATAAGTCGATCGAAGTGCGGCGAATCGCCGCGAAGCGCTTGAGACAGGTATTGGCTGAAAAATAAAATCCAAAAGGGAACCGATGATGAAAGCGTTATCGGCCATTCCTTGGCCGGCATGCTCCGCTTACGCATCCGCGGCGATGTTTAATCCATTTGCGGCGAGAGAACCTCTGGGCATTGCAATGGAGACCTACGCCTACACGGGCGAAAATGCGTCGATATCAATTCAGACACGGTTCTGAATGCCCGCGAACTGGGCATCTGCCTGGGCGATTGATTAAGAACTTGGATAATGTGAACGTTCGATCAAGCCAACAACGCCGGTCGGGGCAATTTGTTATCGGCGATGTTCTTGTCGTGCAGCACGACGCGGGCATCGAGAGCCAGAACTTCGACTGACGATACGAGCAGCGGATTGATCTCGATTTCCTTGATGCGCGGCTGTTCGGCAACAAGTTGGCTGAAGCGGACCATGATCTGCTCCAGTTTGGTGAAGTTGGCCGGTTTCCTTCCACGCACGCCCTTTAGCGCGCTGAAAACACGCGTACGCTCGATGGTTTGCCGCGCCAGTTTTTCATTGAGCGGCGGGAGGGCGAGCGAGCGATCACCTAACACTTCAACAAACTCCCCACCCCACCCAAAAAGCAGTACGGGGCCGAACTGATCGTCGACGCTGCTGCCCAGAATGACTTCATAACCGCTCCTCAGATCGCACATTGGCTGGACGGTTACTCCCAGGAAATGTCCGGGTCCGGCGTGTCCGGCCGACTCGCGAATGGCTCGAAATGCGCGCAGCACGTCGGCGTCGTTTTTCAGGTTCAAGCGGACGCCGCCGATATCGGATTTATGGGTGATCGATTGCGAATGAAGTTTGAGCACGACTGGAAAACGGATGAGTTCCGCCAGCCGCACGGCATCGTTTTCGTTCGCTGCGAAGTCGGTGGGAATCGATGGAATGCAATAGGCGGAAAGCACGTTTTTGGATTCCAATTCCGTCAGTAACGTCCGCCGGGCATCCAACGCCGACTGAATAATTCGCCCTGCAGTTTTTCGATCCGGCGCTCCACATTCGGCGTCTGAAGGAAGGCACGGAACCTCGTGGAGCCTGTCGAGGTTGGCGCTGTACTGCGACATGTACTCAAAAATCCGTGCAGCGGTATCTGGGTAAGGAAACGTGGGAATGCCGGCTTTGTGCAGCAATTCAACGCCGCCCGCGACGCTGCCTCCGCCCATCCAACTGGCCAGAATCGGTTTCCCGCTCAGCTTGGCAATGGGGGCAACGCTCGCGGCAAACCGGGTGGGATCGGTCATTGCTTGGGGCGTAACGATGGCAAGGATGCCGTCGCTATTGGGGTCCTCGGCAGCAATCTGGAAGGCCCGCGCAAATCGTTCCGGGTCAGCGTCTCCCAGTACGTCGATCGGATTGCCATGACTCCATTGGCTCGGTAATGCTGCGTTGAGGTGTTCGATTGCGGACGGCGACAAATGCGCGAGCGTTCCACCGCTGGCGATCAATGCGTCGGTGGCCAAAACACCGGGGCCGCCTGCATTGGTGAGGATCGTCAGTCGCGAGCCTTTGGTCCGTGGCTGATTCGAGAGCACCTCGGCCATGTAGAAGAGTTCAGCAATGGAATTGACGCGAAGGACACCGCTGCGGCGGAACGCGACGTCCAGCACTTCATCGCTTCCGGACATGGCCCCGGTGTGCGACGTTGCGGCCTTCGCAGCGGCTTCGGTGCGCCCAGCCTTGATAACGATGATCGGCTTATGGTTGGCAACTTCCCGCGCGGCCGCCAGGAATGATGCTGCGTCGCCGATCGATTCCATGTAAACGACGATGCTCTTGGTGTGCGGGTCGAGGCCCAGGTAGCGGATCAGGTCGCCCCAACCGACATCGAGCATCGCGCCAGTGGACACGAAGGCGCTGAATCCGACGTTCTCCTTTAGACTCCAATCGAGAATTGCCGTACAGAGCGCGCCGCTTTGGCTGATGAACCCGACACTGCCGGGCAGCGCCACCGCGCTGGCAAAAGTGGCGTTGAGCCCCGTGATGGGATTCATCACCCCCAGGCAGTTGGGGCCAATGATTCTCATTTTTCCGTGCGCCACTTCAGTCACTTGACGCTCAAGCTCGCGGCCGGCAGGACCGGTCTCCCGGAACCCCGCCGAAATGATGATGGCCCCGGTCGCACCGGCCTGAATGCACTCGGCAACGATGGCGGGAACCTTTGCCGCCGGGACCGCGATCACGGCCAGGTCCACCGGACCGTCGATTGCCATGACGCTCGGGAGAGCTTTCACGCCCCGGACCGACGTGCGCTTTGGATTTACCGGGAAGACCGGTCCACCGAACGGAGTAGCTCGCAGGTTCTCGAAAATCGTTCGCCCGACGCTGCCTTCGGCTTCGGTCGCTCCGATGACGGCAACGCTTCGCGGACGAAATATGGAATCAAGGTCTCCGTCGTGCCTGATCTTCGGCTGTGCGTGGTGATCACTCATTCTGCCGCTCCGGGTACCATTGCAAGCCGCCCGCATGGAACTAAGCGGGCGAGAAACTCAAAGCTTGAGCTTTCGCAAGATATCGAAAGTGCTGATCACGCCTATCACCCGGAGTCGTCCACGACGAACATCCATTGTGTGACTAGCTTACGGTATTCTTGCCTCAGTGGGCGAATCTTTCGATCCAGGTCGAATATCGGCATTGTTTCAGTCTTTAGGAACATCAAATTGCAAATTGCCGTATGAATATGTCAAGGGTTCTTGAGTAGTATCACGGTCTTGGCATTCCTTTTGCTAAATTATTCTAGCTCGCAAGCACAAGATAGATTCCACGTTAGGCCTCTGGCACAGTTGTGTGGGGGACTAGGACGAAGGCGAACGCGGGGTATTGCTTATGGACCTATCGACAAAATATATGGGGTTTACTCTTCCGCACCCATTCATCTGCGGTGCCAGCCCACTAGCCGAGACTTTAGACTCAGCACGGCGCTTGGAGGACGCAGGCGCGGCAATGATCGTGCTGCATTCGCTGTTTGAGGAGCAAATTGAACGTGAGCAGTCTCCGAAAGCGCTGCCGTACTTTCCAAAATCGAATGAATTTCCCTACAGACCGGATGGCTATCTGGAGCACGTTCATAAACTTAAGCAGGCGCTGCACGTGCCAGTGATCGCGTCCTTGAATGGAACCACGCCGACCGGCTGGCTGAAGTACTCCCAATTGATCG
>JBBRCA010000170.1:0-6167 GCA_038205325.1 Terriglobales bacterium
ATTGCGTTCGAGGCCGAGGCGCACGGCGTTGCCGACGATTTCGTGCGCGGTGCGGAAGGGGACGCCTTTGTGCGTGAGGTAGGTGGCCGCAGCCATGGCGTTGAGGTAGCCGGTTTGCGCGGCCGCGTTCATGCGGTCGAAGCGGAACTTCAAGGAGCGCGTGAAGGCGGGCAGGACGGAGAGGATTCCGGCGATGGTGTCGGCGGAATCAAAGACAGGCTCTTGAGTTTCCTGGAAGTCTTTGTTGTAGGCCAAGGGGAGGCCTTTCAGTAGCATCGCAAGGGTCGTCGCGTTTCCAAGCAAGCGCGCGGATTTGCCGCGGATGAGTTCTGTGAGGTCGGGATTTTTTTTCTGCGGCATTGCGCTTGAGCCGGTTGAGAAGGCTTCGGGCAGGTCTAAGAATCCAAATTCCGCCGCTGCGTAGAGAGTGAGTTCTTCGGCGAAGCGCGAGATGTGCAGGCCGAGAGTTGAGACAGCTTGCGTGAAGTCGAGGGCGAAGTCGCGATCGGATGTCGCGTCCATACTGTTGGGCGTGGGCGCGTCGAAGCCGAGAGCGCGTGCGGCAATGCTGCGGTCAAGCGCAAGGGTCGCACCAGCGACCGCACCGGAGCCGAGCGAGCAAAAGTTCATGCGCTTGCGTGCGTCGGTGAGGCGGCAGTAGTCGCGTTCGATCATGCAGACGTACGCGAGCAGCCAATGCGCGACCAGCACCGGCTCGGCACGCTGGAGGTGCGTGTAGCTGGGCATGACGTTTGTGCCTGTGGATTCGGCGAGCGCGATGAGCGCGGCGAGCCACGCGTGCAGGCCGCTGAGGGTGGCATCGATGGCATCGCGGACGAAGAGGCGCATGTCGGTGGCGATTTGTTCGTTGCGGCTGCGGCCAGTGTGCAGCTTGAGGGCGAGCGCGCCGATTTCACGGGTGAGTTCGAGTTCGACGTAGTGGTGAATGTCTTCGGCTTGCGGGGCGGAGGCGACGAGGGCCGCGCCGATTTGTTGGGTGGAGGTCGCGTAATCGACTTCGCCGGATGTGGCGGAGATACGGTGCGCCCAGTTGTCGGCTCTTTGGGCTACGCGCGCGAGGCCGGAAAGAGTTTTTTCGAGTTCGTCGGGCGTGAGGATGCCTGCTGCGGCGATGGTCTGCGCGTGTGCTTGCGAGGCCGCAACTTCGTGAGGCAGGAGACGCCAGTCGAAGGGGAAGCTGCGCTGCCACTGCTCGAAGGTGCGGTCGAGAGGTTCGCGGAAACGTCCGGACCACATTTTTGCGGGTTGTTTCTGTTCGGGCATTGTGATTGTTTACCCTCAACGGTTAAAACGTAGTATGACTTGTGGTAAATGTCAGCAATGGTGCGCGAAATCTATCACGATGCCAACGAGCCAAATTAGTCCTGCTAGCAGCCATAATCGACCGCTTTGCCATTGGCGGTCGCGCAGGATAAATGCTCCCCAAATCATGTTCACTACAGTAAAAACAGCGAAGACCGGTGCGACGTAAGTAAACCAGACTAACGGCTCTCCTGTGACGGGGACAACGCAGTGCTCTTCGGGTATTGCCCAACTGTTCGAAGCTTCGGCAACGTAAACGAAGGCACCAATCGCATTTGAGACGAGCAAGGTCATGTTCAAACGTTGCGTCAAACGAAATTGGCTTTGCCTAGACATTATGCTTGCGTACCTAGCGGCTAAAGCCGCAATCTTCGTCGTTGCTGAATGTCACGACTGAAGCCATGACCTACCGTTCTTGGTGGGTTAGAAGTTAGCAACAACAAATTCCCTTCGGGAATGACAAACAAAAAGTGACTTAGCTACTTCTTTACTTCGGTATTGCTGATGAGTTGCGGCATCTCGGTGCCTTTGCTGAGCGTGAGTAGCCCGGTTTTGGCATAGGTCAGCAGCTTGGCGCGGGTGTCCGCGATATCGAGATTGCGCAGGGTAAGTTGGCCAATGCGGTCGCGTGGGGAGAAGGCGGACCCGCCCTTTTCCATGGTGAGTCGCTCGGGGTGGAAGGTGAGGTTCGCCGATGCGGTATTCAGGATGGTGTAGTCGTTGCCGCGACGGAGTTCCAGGGTGACTTCGCCTGTGATGGGCTTGGCGACCCAGCGTTGGGCGGCTTCGCGCAGCATGATGGCCTGGGGGTCAAACCATCGGCCCTGATAGAGGAGGCGGCCCAGCCTGCGACCGCTTTCGCGATACTGCTCGATGGTGTCTTCGTTGTGGATGCCAGTGATGAGGCGTTCGTAGGCGATGAAAAGCAGAGCCATACCGGGCGCCTCGTAGATGCCGCGAGACTTTGCTTCAATGATGCGGTTTTCGATTTGATCGCTCATGCCGAGGCCGTGACGGCCACCAATCGTGTTGGCTTCAAGCATCAGGGCTACAGGGTCACGGAATTCTTTGCCGTTGAGCGCGATCGGGAATCCTTCTTCAAAGCGGACAGTGATCTCTTCGCGCGGGATCGTGACCTCGTCGCTCCAGAACGCGGTGCCCATAATGGGCTCGACAATTTTCATCGACGACGATAGAAACTCAAGGTCCTTAGCTTCGTGCGTAGCCCCGAGGATGTTGGAGTCCGTTGAGTAGGCCCTTTCGGCGGACATCTTGTAGCCGAAGCCGGACTTGGTCATGAAGGCGGACATTTCAGCGCGTCCGCCAAGCTCGTCGATGAAGGCCGGGTCGAGCCACGGCTTGTAAACCTTGAGAGCGGGATTTGCCAGCAGGCCGTAGCGGTAGAAGCGCTCGATGTCGTTGCCTTTGTAAGTGGAGCCGTCGCCCCAGATGTTGACGTCGTCTTCTTTCATCGCCGTCACCAACATTGTGCCGGTCACAGCCCGGCCGATGGGCGTGGTGTTGAAGTAGGGGACGCCGGCGGTGCTGATGTGGAACGCGCCCGACTGAAGCGCGGCGATGCCTTCGCGGACGAGAGGCTCGCGGCAGTCGATGAGGCGGGCTTTTTCCGCGCCGTATTCGAGCGCTTTGCGCGGAATTTCGTCATAGTCGGCTTCGTCCGGCTGGCCGAGGTTGGCGGTATAGGCGCACGGTAGAGCGCCTTTCAGCTTCATCCAATGCAGCGCGGCGCTGGTGTCCAGACCGCCGGAGAAGGCGATGCCGACTTTTTGCCCGACGGGTAAGGATTCGAGAATTGCGGACATGGCGTTTTCTTCAATCAGCGTTTGGCGCGGGCTTGCAGGCCGATGCGGGTGCGGTGCGAGAGAATGCGCTTGGCGCCGAGCAGCATGAGAATACGGGGGCAGGCCGGAGAGTTGGGGAGGCAGATCAAGACCGTCGATTTATGCAATGTGGGCCTCGATGCGGTGCTTGACAGCGAGGGCCTTGCTCGGACTCTGACAGATGACCAGAACCGTATCGTCGCCGGCGATGGAGCCGACGACTTCGGGCCACTCTTCATAGTCGATGGTGGCGGCGACGGGCTGTGCGCCGCCGGTGCGTGTGATGACGACGATCAGGTTTGCCGCCTGGCGCGCTTCGAGGCCGAAGTTTTCAAGCACCTCGCGAATGGCGGGCTGGTCGTCGTCTTCTTCGCCCGTGGCATTGGCGGGTAGCGCGTAGCCGTTGGGGCCTTTGGAAAGCTTAAGCTCGTGGATGTCGCGCGAAAGCGTTGCCTGCGTGACGTGGAAGCCTTTGCTGGCGAGCTTGCGGCGCAACTCGTCCTGATTGATGATGCGGCTGGCAGCGGTGGTCTTCGCCAGGAGATCGCGGATCGCGCTGTGCCGGTCGCTTTTCAGGGTGTGCCTTTCGTAGAGAGTGCGAGGCGCGGATCGTGACTACAAAAAAAATGCAGTCTCAGGCGCAATCGGCCCTAAGGGATGCTGACTTTCAATGCTGTGAATGTTTCCCGAGTACGATAATGAAGATACAGGAGAGTCCTCATGAAGCGTCTGAAATTGAAGATCGTGAGTGTAACCGCAGCTTGTCTGCTCGGGGCCATCGCCGCTGCGGCGCAGAGCGCGGACTCGACAGCCGTCAAGGAACGGCTGGACGCCGTAGCGAAGTCCTACACCGCAGGCAATGCGTTCATGGGTGCGGTGCTTGTGGTGGATGGCGATCGGACGCTGCTGGACAAGGGATACGGCATGGCCAACCTGGAGTGGAATATTCCGGACGCTCCGGATGTTAAGTTTCGGCTGGGGTCGCTGACAAAACAGTTTACGGCGACGCTGGTGCTTTTACTCCAACAGGACGGCAAGCTGAATATCGCAGATCCGGTGAGCAAGTATTTGCCGGATGCGCCTAAGAGCTGGCAAAAAATCACGCTGACGAACCTGTTGGGGCATACGTCGGGCATTCCAAACTTCACAAACGGCAAGGAGTTCGGGCCGTGGAGCATGAATGCACGCACGCATGAGGAAGAGCTTGCGTTTTTTCGGGACAAGCCGCTCGATTTTGAGCCGGGGACCAAGTTCGACTACAGCAACTCGAACTTCGAGGTGCTTGGAGTTGTGATCGAAAAGGTGAGCGGCGAGAAATATGGCGACCTGTTGCGCAAGCGGATTTTCGAGCCGCTGGGGATGAAGGACACGGGCCTCGACAGCGACGAACTGGTCTTGCCCAAACGGGCGCAGGGGTACATGCTGGCGAAGGATGGACTTGTGGTGGCGCGGTCGGAGTCGATGTCGGTGCCGTGGGCGGCAGGGTCGATGTACTCGACGACGGGAGACCTGCTGCGGTGGGAGCGAGGACTCTTCGGCGGAAAGATTTTGAACGAAGCTTCGCTGAAAACGATGACCACTGCGGGCAAAGGCGACTACGGATTGGGAATCGGAGTCGGCCAGACGGAAGGCGTGAAAACGGTGCTCCACGGCGGCGGCATAGAGGGGTTCAATACCCAGTTGACCTATGTGCCGGAGCGGAAGATCGCGGTCGTCGTGTTGAGCAATGTGAATGGCTCCGCGCCGGGCAGCATGGCGGGGAAACTGCTGATGGTCGCGATGGGCAAAGCCGTGGTCCTTCAGAGCGAACGGAAACCGGTGCCGATTGCAAAGTCCGAGTTGGAGAAATTTGTGGGGGTGTATGACCTGGCACCGACCTATGCGCTGACCATCGCCGTCAGTGGGGAGTCGTTGACGGCGCAGGGCCCGGGTCAGGAGTCGGAGCCGATGATGTATGAGGGTTTGGCGGAAGGACATCCTCGCTTTGTGTTGATGAAGGACGATGTTGAACTGGAGTTTGTAACGGACGCGAAGGGCACGGTGACGTCGTTGGTGTTGCACCAGAGTGGGGACCATCCGGCGAAGAAGCGTGGAGCGCAGTAGCGGGAGGCGTCCATCCGATAAAATGACAAGGCGGGTTGTTCGCGGAAGGACGGAGTGTCGATGGCGGAACGGAAGCACGGATTTGCAACGCGGGCGATTCACGATGGGCAGCCCCCCGACCCGCTGACGGGCGCGGTGAACGTGCCGATTTACCTGACATCGACGTACAAGCAAGAAGCGATTGGGCAGAACAAGGGCCACGAGTATGCCCGGCTGACCAATCCGACGCGGGACGCGTTGGAAGAGAGTCTGTGTTCGCTGGAGGATGGGACGAGCGCGCACTGTTTTGGGTCGGGTATGGCCGCGATTACGGCCATGTTCACGATGATGAAAACGGGCGACCATGTGGTGTGCTCCGACAACATGTACGGGGGAACGGGCCGGCTTTTCGATAAGGTTCTGACGAATTATGGACTGACGTTTACCTACGTCGACACGCGAGAAGTGGCGGCGGTGGCGGCGGCGATTCGACCCGAGACTAAGCTCGTGCATATCGAGACGCCCACCAATCCAATGATGTCGATCACCGACATTCGCGCGGTCGCGGACGCCTGCCATGCAAAGGGCGTCGAGTTGAGCGTCGACAACACGTTCCTATCGCCCTATCTACAACGACCGATCGAGTTGGGCGCGGATATTGTGATGCACTCAACGACGAAATTTTTGAACGGACATTCAGACGGATTGGGCGGCGTACTGGTGGGCACGAAGCCGGAACACGCGGAGACGTTTCGATTCGTGCAGAAATGTACAGGCGGAATTTTGTCGCCGTTCGATTCGTATTTGCTGCTGCGTGGAGTGAAGACGCTCGCGGTGCGGATGGAGCAGCACGACCAGAATGGCCGCGCCGTTGCCGCCTTTCTGGTGGATCGGCTGGGGGCGGACAAGGTCTTTTATCCC
>JBBRCA010000171.1:0-6124 GCA_038205325.1 Terriglobales bacterium
CACTTCGACTGGAAGCGGTTGAAGAAGTTTTCACTTCCAGCACAAACTCTCGCGCTAAGCGCAATCTGGCTGGCGATTCACGTCTACATCCTGCATCGTTTTCGCGGCAATCATGGCGAATTCTATCCGCAGACCTGGAATCCAGACGCGACCCATCGGCACTTGAACTTCAGATACCTGCTACAGCCCAAATTCTGGCCGCAGCTCGACAACGCCTGCGCGTACATGTTGCCTTTCGTCCTCTTGCTGCGCCGCTATATTTTTCCGTTCCGCTTGCGGGCCTATATTCTCGTTCTTCCACTCTGGGTCTTGACCATGGTCGTATTCGGCCTGTTGCCGGAAACGCGCATCTACGGCGAGCTTTCTGGCCTGGTCGCCGTGCTATCGACGTTGCTGCTCGAAGGCTATGTAAAAGCCCGAGCACAACACGGTGAATTCCAAATCCGACCGCAACCTCCCAGCCTCGCCTAACTCCTAACTGTAGAGCGCTGCCTCAAACTGCTGCAATGCCTCATCGCTCCACTGATGCGACGCCTTCCGCCATCCGCTCCCGCCCTCGTCGAGAAAGTTCGGAAAGTTGGCACGGCAAATGCCGGTCTTCGCCGCAAAATCGACCAGTGCCTGCGCCGTTCCCTCCAGATAAAACACGGCCTGCTTCCCATCTTTAGACCACTGCACGGAAGCCAGCCGCTCGCGCTCGGGCTCATCCAGCGCCGCGCCGTTGTAGATGAGCATCGCGTCCAAAATGCTTTCCTCCTGCGTCTCGCGGGAGCGATCACAGGCGTAGAAATATCCCGCTGGCCCTTCATCCTCGAACACCGCTGTCCACGGCGGTGATGGTGAATTGGAAGACAAGAACGCACGGCCGGGCTTGAATGTTAGCGAATCCATTGCTCCCAGTTTATAGGCTTCCATCTCCAGCCCCTAACCCCCGCACTTCGATACACTCAAGCCTGACGATGCGATTCAAAGGTTTTTACATTGGGCGGGCGCAGCGCGTGGCCGCGGCGCTTCTGCTCTGCCTGTTGTGCGAGTGCCTGTGGGTGGTCGCGCACCAGCCGCTGTCGCCGCAAGATTACCGCTTCGCGCGTTGCGGCCGCGAGATGTGGGAGAAGCCGTCGCCGCTGGCGGACTATTTTACCACCTGCGGAAACCTCAACGGCGATGGCACGTTCGCCTACCGGCTAGCCGGATTTCCGTTGACCGCGCAGCGTTGGGCACTGTTGGCCGCCGACCATTTTCGCAAGCCAGAGAACCGCATCTATTCGGGCGGCTCGCTCAACGGCTCGACGTGGGAGGCGCGCCACGAACTGCACAGCGTCAAAGACCTTCTGCGCCTGCCGTTCGTCTTCTTTGCGCTGTGGCTCGGCGGCGGCCTTTGGTGGGTCGCGAGGCGGCTGTTTGGCAACGAGGGTGGAGGACTTGCGCTCGCGCTCTACGTCTTTTGCCCGGCGATCGTGCGCGTTGCGTCGACTCCCAACAACGAGGTCCTCGCGATGTGGGGACTCTACGGCCTGGTCTACACCGCCATCGGCGTCGCTCACGCGCTGCAAGGCCCGCGCCGCAAATGGAAGCCGCGCATCATCCTCCTTACCTTCGCATTTGGGCTGACCGCCTGCGCGCACCTGCTGGCGGCGCTGGTGGGGTTCGCCGCCGGAACAATCTTCCTCTTCTACCTCGCCGACCGCCGCCGCAGTTACGTCTCGCAGGTCTTGATCTTCTCAGCTCTCGGTGCGTTGGCGATCCTCTTCGCATCGTTCTCGTTTCGCGTGTCGGCATTCCTATACGTGTTCATCGGCGGCGGCGCGCGCTTCTGGTTCAGCCTGGAAGGGGTGCGCGCGTTCGTTTCCACGATCGCGAAATTTCCGTTCACACACACCACGCTGCCCGCCGAAGGCCCCATCCTGTTGGCGACGGTCGCCGCTTTTGGGATTTATGTGGCCCGCAAACCCAGCCGCTACTTCGGCAACACGTCACCCCTGGTGATAATGCTCGTGCTGACACCGCTCTACACGACGCAGACCACCAGCGCACCCTGGCTGTGGGCGTTGCCCTTCCTGTTCACTTTCATCGGCGGAGTCCTGGCCGACGCGCTCGACGCCTCCCGCAAATCGCAGCGCCGCCACCGCCTGATGCTGGCGCTGACGGGAGGATTGGTGTTGACGCAGGCCATGCTTTGCATTGGCTGGCTGGCGGGATTCAAAGTTTGAGCAATCGCGCCGCGTCGAACCCTATACTGTGTACACATCGCTCTGAGGCCCCGCTGAATGAATCCGCTCGTATCGCCGCGCCGAACGCTCGTCGTTCCCGCTATCGCTCTTGGCTTGATCTGCAGCATTTCCGGCTGCCGCAAGCATCGCGGATCCACCGATCTCGCGACCAACGTGCAGCACGTCGTCAACTCTCCGCAGCTTGCCATCCTCAAGTGGAGCAACTACTCCGACTTCCAGCCGCAGGTCAAGCAGTTCTACGACGCGCGCGACTGGGCGCTTGCCTGGACCGAGGAGGGGCAGCTCACATCGCAAGCCAGCGAAATTATTCAGGCGTTCTCGAACTCCGCGCAGAAAGGCCTCAAGCCCGAGGACTATGACGCCAGTCGCTGGCCGCAGCGTGTCGATCGCATCAAGTCCATCGACCGCTCGAGTGACAGCTCCGCAGCCGCGCAGGACCAGCTCGCGCAGTTCGACGCAGCGATGACCATCACGGCCATGCGCTACATCTCCAACCTGCACTCCGGTCGCGTGAATCCGCAACACTTGAACTTTGCTATCGATGTCCCCGCCAAACGCGCGGCGTTCGATCTAGCGGCCTTCCTCAACGATCACATCGTCGAGGCGGACGGCGTCGCCGACGAACTGGACGCGGTCGAGCCGCATAATCCGATGTATGCGGGAACCGAGAAAGCGCTGCAACAATATATCGCTCTCGCGAAACAGCAGCACGCAACGCCCTCCGCGCCTCTCTCCACAATGGCCAAACCCGTCTCCGTGGGCCAGCCGTTTCCTGCTTCCGCGCTGTACATGCTCGCCTTGCGACTTGCCCTCGAAGGCGACATGCCAACTCCTCCCGCAGGCCTCTCCACGGTCGGCAACATCTACACCCAGGACTTTGCGGACGCCGTTAAGCATTATCAGCAACGCCACGGCCTGACGGCGGACGGCAAGCTCACGCCATCCACCATTGTTTCGCTCAACGTGCCGATGGACGCGCGCGTGCAGCAGTTGAACCTGTCGCTCGAACGCTGGCGCTGGCTTGACGACACCTACGTCAACCCGCGCCTGCTCGAAAACCTCGCCGAGTTTGTCGTGCGCGCCTACGAACCCGATCACACCCTCGCCTTCAAAATGAAAACCGTCAACGGCCAGGCCAAGGGCGGTCATGACACGCCCATCTTCACGCGCACCATGAAGTACGTCGTCTTTCGCCCTTACTGGAACGTACCGCCGTCGATCATCAAGAAGGAACTGCTCGGCCACATCCAGCGCAGCGGCGTCGGCTATCTCACCGCGAAAAACTACGAAGTGACCACGGCCGACGGGACGCCGGTCGCCAGCTTCTCCGCTAAAGACATCGAGCATCTGCGTTACGCCATCCGCGAAAAGCCCGGCCCCAAAAACTCGCTCGGCCTGGTGAAGTTCATGTTCCCCAACGAGTACGACGTTTACATGCACTCGACGCCGGAGATCAACCTCTTCAGCCTGACGCGCCGCGACCGCTCCCACGGCTGCGTACGTCTCGAACACGCCGACCAGATGGCCGCGTGGGTGCTCCGCGACCAGGGCGACTGGGACCCCGACAAAATCGCCGACGCCATGAACAGCGAGGACAAAGACAACAAAACCGTGGGCCTAAAAACGCAACTCCCGGTCGTCATCTTCTACCTCACCGCGACCGCCGACGAAGACGGCACAATCCACTTCTTCGACGACATCTACGACTACGACAAACAGCTCCAGGACTTCCTCGACAAAGGCATGCCGTATCCATCAAGCCCCGCGAAAGTCAACCCAAAGCTGACACCCGGAGAGACGGTTTAGCGGAGGGACGGTCTTTTCTTGGATCTTTGACCAATGCGAACACTCATTCTCGCCGGACAGGAGCGGGCTTCAGCCTGCTGTAGCCGACACGAAACTCGATGGGCTTTAGCTGCGGAAGGCATTCCGCCGGAGTCCCCTCCGCGGCGGATTGAGTTGTTCTTGCTTCTAGGTAGGTCCGGGCTTCAGCCCGGACATTTGTAAAGCCGACGAACCTGGGCTTTAGCCCCTGAGGAGCCGTGTCTTCGCGCCTAATACGCGTCGCCGCCTACATCGCCCTTGGCCAGATTTTCAAAGCGCGTGTAGTCCGCGATATACGCCAGATGCACCACGCCCGTAGGCCCGTTACGCTGCTTGGCGACAATGATCTCGGCCTTGCCCTTAAGGTCTTCGTCGTCCCGGTTGTAGTACTCCTCGCGATGGATAAAGGCCACCACATCGGCATCCTGCTCGATTGACCCCGACTCGCGCAGGTCCGAAAGCAGCGGCTTCTTGTCCCCGGTGCGCTGCTCCGATCCGCGCGAAAGCTGCGACAGCGCCACTACCGGAACGCGCAGTTCTTTGGCCAGCGATTTTAGTCCGCGCGAAATCGAACTGACTTCCTGCGTGCGATTCTCAAACTTCTTTTGGTTCGACCCTGACGTCCCCGTCATCAACTGCAGATAGTCGATGACGACGAGGTCCAGCCGCTTCTCCTGCTGCATCAACCGTCGGCATTTCGCGCGCATCTCGGCGAGCGTAATACCGGGCGTATCGTCGATAAACATCTTCGAATTCATCAACCGCTCCAGCGCATTGATCAGCTTATCGCGGTCCGCGCGCGGAATGAACCCCGTCTGAATGTTGCGCGAATTGACGCTCGCCTCGCTGGCCAACATGCGCCGCAGCAGCGACTCCTTCGACATTTCAAGCGAGAACACGGCCACTACCTTGCCATCCCGCACCGCGCAGTTTTGCGCGATGTTGATGGCCCACGCTGTCTTCCCCATTGAGGGGCGAGCCGCGATGATAATCAGCTCGCTCGGCTGTAGGCCGCTGGTCATCTTATCGAAGTCGATATAGTGCGTTGCCAGCCCCGTGATCTCGCGGCCCTGCTCGTACAGCGCGTCAATGCTCCCGAATGAACTCGCAACAATCTCGCGGATCGCTGTGAAGCCGCGATTGATGGCGGAGTCCGCCACATCTGCGAGTTGCGCCTCCACTACGTTGAGGACCGTGGTCGCATCTTCAGTCTGGTCGGACGCCTGCGCCATCCCCGCAGTAAAAATGCTCATCAACTGCCGCAGCAAGCTCTTGTCCTTGACGATGCGGACGTAGCTCTCGACGTTCAGGTTGCGCGGAATGCCCTCGGTGAGGTACGCAAGATACGCCGGTCCACCGATCGCCTCCAACTCCCGCTTTTTCGACAGAGCGTCCTGAACGGTCAAAAAGTCGACCGCGTAATTCACTGCAAGAAGTTCGAGAATGACGCGATAAATCCGTTGATGCGAGTCGAGCGAAAAATCCTCCACGCGCAACTTCGCCGTCGCATCGCTGATCGCTACCGCGTCGAGCAACATCGCGCCAAGAATGGCGACCTCGGTATGGAGCGACGAGGGTATTCCGTCGGAAGAGAAGCGCGGTTCGGCGAAGGCTGCCATGGGTCTGTTCAGTGTTTCCGAAGTTGCGGTGAGGTGTCCAGTGCGTATGTGGAAACAGTGGGAAACACGTCACGCATTGAGGGTCAATTCTGTGGCGAAATGCCCTTACTTCACATGCTCAGAGTAAACCCTCTGCGCCGCAATCAGGCCCGCCCCAAAAGTCACACCCGACTGCGGCAGCGACTTCACCACCACCTGCTCTAGCGCGCCAATCAGCGCAATCGTATCCATAAAGTCAAAAAATCCGAGATGCGCGATGCGGAAAATCTTCCCCTTCATCTCGCCCTGACCGTTGGTGATAATCGCTCCAAACCGCGACTTCAGCTCCTTCACAATCAAGCCGGAGTCCGTGCCCTCAGACGCGCAGACAGCCGTCGCAGCCGCGCCGGGAGTTGTCGCAAACAGCTTGAAACCCATCGCCAGTACAGCCGCCCGTGTCATCGCCGCAAT
>JBBRCA010000172.1:0-6109 GCA_038205325.1 Terriglobales bacterium
GTGTATTTTGCCGAGATCCGCACGTCGCTGCCATTCTACGGTTTGGGCGTTCCGCGTTTGGCAGACGCGACCAGCTTCAAGCTGCTCGCCGGACAAGAACTCACTGGCCAGGACATGACTATCCCCGTCTCGAAGCTGCACCAACTCACAGGACGCGTCGTCGCCGGCCGAAACGGACATGCCGTCAACGCCGCCAAGGTCGCGTTGCTCCAACGCGATGACGCAAAGGAGCTGACAACCGCCGGTATCTCTCGCGACGACGGTCTCTTCCATTTCGACTTTGTTCCGGAAGGCGACTACACCTTGCGCGTCACCGACGCTCGCGACGTTGTGTGGGAGGCTGAGGCTCCAGCACCCGGAGCGCTTACCTCACCCTTTTTCCCAGCGCGAGACAAGGAGCGCACGATCGAAAACTTCGGCGGGGTCGATCAGCCGCTTATCCTGCGCGGCGATATGCTCGGCATCATAGCCACCGTTCCGCCGGACGCCAAGAAGCCCGAAACAAAAGCGACTGATATTCCATCTCACTCCCTTTAGGCTGAAACTGTGATTAACGGACGGCGCAGGGGTGCCCCATTCATGCCGGGGTACCCCATTCATGCGCTCGCACTCGGCGCATGAGTAGAATTCAGAAACCTCAGCACCAACATAAGGACACTCTGCCGACCAACCTATGGCATAATGTCCCTATGGCCCAGACCGCCAAAGTCGCCCGCCCCACTCCGTTCCTCGCCGCCCTCCACCTCAATCTGGAGACAGTCGAGTCCGGCGTTCCCGTCGCCACCATGTCCGCCTTCGTCGCCAAATCTGGCATCCCCCTCAAAGACCTCTACGACATCGTCATCCCCGCCCGCACCCTCAAGCACCGCCGCGCCCGCCGCCAATCTCTCTCTCCCGACGAGTCCGACCGCTTGGCCCGTCTCGCGCGCATCTTCGATCACGCTGTCCGAGTCTTTGAAGACTTCGAACGCGCACGCCTTTGGCTGACTCAGCCCAAGCATCGCTTCAATGACCGCTCACCGCTGGAGATGCTGCGCACGGACACAGGTGGTCGTCTCGTAGAAGAGATGCTTGTCCAAATTGAATACGGCATGTTCGCCTGATTTTTTCTTCAAGTCTGCAAAGCGGGCCAAGTCTACCAACCCTATTTCGCAGGCCTCTTCTATCAATACGCTCATGGACCTTTGGCGCATCAGCAAATTTCACACCCTCGACGGCGAAGGCGGACGTCTGGCCCCGGGCCGTTGGAATAGCATCGGACATCCAGTGGTCTACCTCGCAGCGTCCCCTGCCGGCGCACTTCTTGAAGTTCTCGTCCATCTCGAACTTGATGAGTACGAGCCACCACCGCCCTACACTCTTCTGCAGGTCACGATTCCGGCATCGATTCGCAGTATTGTTCTTCGCGTCCCATCGGGTGACAGTTGGAAGACGGACGAATCGATCACACGCAAACTCGGAGACGCATGGCTCGAATCAAGCCGTTCCGTTCTCGCTTGCGTTCCGTCGGCCATCCTTCCTAAAACTTCCAATTACCTCCTGAATCCGCTCCACTCAGACGCATCGAAACTCAAAATTACTGAAATCCGTACTGGCACCTATGACCGCAGGCTCTTGCACAAACCTGTGCGCCCTTGATACCCAGGCGGGAGGACTAGCTACTCCACCCGCCTCTTCGCCTTCAACAACACATCCGCCGCCTTCGGCCTCTCATCCCAATACTCCATCCGCACCCGCCCATCCGGCAGCAAACTCACCGTCGCCGGCTCGGTACTCCCGGTCACATACCAACCCGACGGCAGCACCACCGCATTCCGCGGCCGCCCCAGGCTTCTATCGAAAATCAGCTCCTCGCCATCCAACCGATAGCTCACCGGAGCCGTATAAGTCTCCGCTATTCTCAGCCGCAGCGTCTCGCCTTCCTTCACGGCCGTAAACGGAATCACCACCACGCGAGCCTTCGCCTCCACCTCCTCGCCCGTGTTAATCTTCGACGCCACCATCTCCGCCCCACTCATCTCCGCCGTCTTCAACGGCTCGCCCGTGTCGAGCACATACGCCGAAGGATGACTCGCCACACTGCCCTCGCGCACCACATTCGCATAGCCATTCACCCCCGCCCGCCGCTCCGTGTAGTCGTGATACAGGCTGAACGAGTGCGTCTCCGGCTGCTGCAAAAAGTACACGATATCGCGGTCCTCATACGCCCGCTCGGTCAGCCGAGCCCGTTCCGTCTCTCCCGCAAACGGCGACTCCCAACTCTTCTCCTTGCCCGCCGCATGGGGCAACGCCGCCGCCCCCACCTGCGCATCTTTCACCGCCTTCAAGACCAGCGGCGATTCCCCAGCCCCCGCATGAAGAAAGCTCACCGCAATCCGTCCATCCTTCTCCGTCAATATCTGCGACGCCACGGTACACCCCACCACCTCATACCCCACCGGCAAAACAATCTTGTTCCGCCGAATCCCCAACGACCGGTTGAACACCAGCGTCTTCCCGTCCATGTAATAGCTCTTCGCATCCTTGTACGTCTTCAAAATCACCACGCGCCCCTGGCCATGCTCCGGCACCGCCCGCGCCAGCGTCACTTTGATGTAGTCAGTCCCCTCATCGGCCTTCGTCATCAACGAATCCTTCTTCGCCTCCACCCCACTCACCACCTCAAACTTCAGCGGCTTCCCCGTCATCGCATCAAACACCGACTCATTACTCGCCACGCTCCCCTTGCGAATCGGGTTATACAAAAACTTCGCCCCCGCCGTCGTCGCCGTCAACTCGTAATAAATACGAAAGCTCGCCGTCTGCGGCGCCAGCAACTCATACCGCGTGTACTCATCGGCCTCCGTCTGCGCCCCACTAGCAGCCGGCAGCACAATCGCATCGCTCGCAGCCGAGCCCGTAGCCTTAGCCTCTTGCCCTCGCGCAGCCACGCTCACCGTCAGCGCACACAGCATCACCACCACAATCTTCGTCAACGCCATGCCACAAAGCATACGGCACAACCCGCTTCTCGCGGAATGGAAGCCGGCTCCGAGCTCCCCCTCGGCAGCGTGCCCACCGCTAACCCCGTCGCCGACCCTTCGACACGGTCTTCCCCATCCCCAAAGCAAATTTGCGGGAGCGTCCCCGCATTCAAGCCTGCTGTATGACTGTCTCAATCTGATCGAGTCCCCAACGCAGGTCTTCGCGGCCGATGGTCAGCGGCGGAGCGATGCGGATCATGGTCTCATGCGTCTCCTTGCACAACACGCCGCGCTCGCGCAGCGCCTCGCAGAATGGCCGCGCTGCCGTATTCAACTCGATTGCCAGCCACAACCCTTGGCCGCGCACCGCAACCAGATGCGGACTGCGCATTTGCTGGAGGCGCGACAGCGCATACGCCCCCAACTCAGCGGAGCGTTCCGCGAGCCTTTCGTCCACAATCACCTTGAGTGCGGCTCTCGCAACCGCGCACGCCAGCGGATTGCCGCCGAACGTGCTGCCGTGGTCTCCAGGCCGAAAAACGCCCAGCACCTCGTTCGACGAAAGCACCGCCGACACCGGGTAGAACCCTCCCGAAAGCGCCTTGCCGACGATCACCATATCAGGCTTAATATCAGCGTGCTGATACGCGAACAATTTGCCGGTGCGCCCCAGCCCGGACTGAATCTCATCCACAATCAGCAGCACATTATTCTCGCGGCAAAGTCGCGCCACCTCTTGCAGATAGCCGTCGGGCGGAATGATGACGCCCGCCTCCCCCTGAACCGGCTCGACCAGAAACGCGCAGGTCTGCGGCGTGATCGCTTGTCGCAATGCCTCGCTATCGCCGAACGGCACATTGCGAAAGCCCGCCGGGAACGGCCCGAAACCCGACCGGTATTGCTCATCCGTCGAGAAGCCCACAATCGAAATCGTGCGCCCATGGAAGTTGTTCGCGCAGACGACAATCTCGGCGCAATCGCGCGCGATGCCCTTCACCGTCTCGCCCCACTTGCGCGCCGCCTTCAACGCCGTCTCGACCGCCTCCGCGCCGGAGTTCATCGGCAACGCCATCTCGAAGCTCGTCAACTCATGCAGGTCGCGCAGCAGCAGCGGCAACTGGTCGTTGCGAAACGCGCGCGACGTTAGCGTCACCTTATGCGCCTGCTCCACCATCGCCGCCAGAATTGCCGGATGGCAATGCCCCTGATTCACCGCCGAGTACGCCGCCAGAAAATCGAGGTAACGCCGCCCCTCGACATCCCAAACCCAAGCGCCGCTGGCCCGCTCAATCACTACATCGAGCGGATGGTAGTTATGCGCGCCGTAACGGTTCTCTGTGGCGATCAACTCTTCTGCCGTACTGCGCGTTTCCTCCTGTGCAGGATGCAGCTCTGGAGTCAGCTTCATCACCAGGCATTTCGCTGCGCCACCGGCCTTCAGAAACTCGTCCAGCTCAACCTGGATTACGTCGAAACCGCGCGCTCGCAACGTCCTCTCCAGCTCGACGCTGATGCAGTTCAGCACGATCGTGCGGTCCAAATTGACGGCATTGCAGGCAAAGCGCAGAGCGTCCTCTTCGCTTACCGCGATACGCTTTCCGGGAGCATAAAACTCCTCAATCGCCGCCAAAGACGCGGCGTCGAACGCCGCCGGAAAATACAGCACGGAGCCGTCCGAGAGCGGAGCGAAGCAGGTATCGAGGTGATAGAAACGCGGATCGACCAGGTGAAGCCCAGTGACCACCGTGTCCCACAGCCCGCGCAGCGCGTCGTGACTTTGGAGCGAAGTGCGCGTGCCGTATCCTACCCAAAGCCGCGTTCCATCGACGGAAAAAAGCGCGTCGCCTTCGCCTTCAAACGGCGTTGCGCGCGGTACGTCCACGACGCGATAGCCGGCCTCCGCAAACCACTTGCGAAAGTGCGGCTCCTCCCCCTGGCGTTCAGGATGAAAAAAGCTGCTGATGGCCACCGTAGCGCCGCTCGCAAGTCCGGCATTGGCCGTAAAGACCATGTCCGGCGAGCCTGCGACGGGTTCGATCAACAGCACGCGCGACAGCCCCTTCAGCACGTCGTACAAGCTCTGCCACTGACGCATCGCGCGCTCGCGAACGGCCTTGCCGAGGTTGCCCTTCATCCAGGGGTTGATTTCATAGTTCACGTCGTACAACTTTGGCGCGCACATCAACAGCGCGTGCACGTGGGTCACGGCACCGGCCACACCTTCTGCCTCGTGCGCAGAAAAATGTAGAGCTTCTGCGCTGCTGTCCTCGATAAGTAGGCTGGCGTCCTCGATTAGTAGATCGGTACTCATCACGATAATTCTCCCGTCCATAAGAGCTTGGCATGGCGCAAAAGCCGCGTCAACACTAATGATTATGCGTTCGCGCGTGCATATATATGCGTCGTTTGAAGGTCGCAATTCCCGCGCCCTGCCGACCCCTGTTCCTGAGTTTCATGAGTTCTTGAGTTCCTGAACGTCGTAAGATGGAATCATGTCCAGAGGCTGGGAATCGAAGAGCGTCGAAGAGCAGCAGGCAGAGGCCAGTTCGGCCAAACCGTTCAAGCCGGCGGGTGATACAGTGGCAACATTCGCCGACGCGGAGCGCAAGCGTCGCGTCCAGGCGCTGGAAATGCAACGCGAGCATGTGCTCTCGCAACGCACGTCGAGCCCGCATCGCCGCTCCGCGCTGGAGCTTGCATTGGCCGACATTGAGCGCGAACTTCAACAGCTCGGCCTGTCGATTAAGCTGTAGTTCACGCGACGGACGACGGACGGCAGCGTTCCGCTTGTCAACAACCACATTTGCGGGTCATCGATTTTTTAATAAAGGATGTCGCGCTGCAGTGCGAATGGCCTACTCAGCACGCCTTGCGCTCATCCCGCAAAAGCGAACACTCGGCGAATATAATATTTAAAGCCGCTATGTCCCCGTCCACCCAGCCCGAAGCCCTCCAACCCGACCTCTTCGGCTTCCTCCACATCGACCTCAACAGCTTCTTCGCCTCGGTCGAGCAGGAACTCCACCCCGAGTATCGCGGCAAGCCCACCGCCGTCTGTGCCACCCTGGCCGACACCAGCACCATCATCGCCGCCAGCTACGAAGCCAAAGCTCTGAAGATCAAAACGGGCACCCGCATCGGCGAGG
>JBBRCA010000173.1:0-6098 GCA_038205325.1 Terriglobales bacterium
CTGTTAGCGGAAGCCGTTCGTAACACTCAGCCGGGCGCAGCCCGCAAGGCGGCGCGGACGCGGAGAAAAATCAAGCGCACTTCAGCATCAGCCGAACTGGACGACCAAGGTCGTCGAAGAGTGTTACCCGCTAGGACCAGCAGGCCCGGCAGGGCTTGTTGAAGATCTCCGCAAGGCGGGGTTGCCGGATCGGTAGGCAAGAAGCTCGCCGGGATCGATGAAGTTGAATCTATCTGGGCGGCAAGCGCTCGAAAGTCGGCAAGACCTCCTGAATACGGTGGAACGGCTGATTGTCGATTTTGTAGACGGCGAACAGCGCAGTGCCAAGCAACGCCATGTTCTCTTGATGCGGCCGAGATTGTTGAATGCCTGCTTTGAACTTTTGGACAGACGTAACGCAAAGCGTGCGCAAAAGTGCCGAGGGCGTGGAACCCACAAGTTTCGCGAAGATTATCTGCTGTTACAGCCGAACCTCCGGCACGAGAGTCAATCGCCATGCCAAAGAAACCTGCGAATTACCGTCCCGGAATAGACGATCCGCCAGTATCGCGCTTCGCCTGGATCGCCGGCGTATTCGGCGTTGGTGCTCTCGCAGGATTGGCGGCGGCCTTCTTCAGGAAGTTCAAGCGCGACTGACAGATTGCTTGCTTGGTCCTAAGGCTTTCTGCTTCGAGCCGGACGGAGGCGCCCAGTGGAGCCAGCATTGATCCAGATAGTCCGGCTGCCGTCTCCGCCGGATGAGCTGCGCTACAAGCCCTACTTCTCGATTCGTGCTGCGTGAACGGAGGAGATCTAGGTGAGGGCGCGGCGCGTGTAGTACTGAACAAAATCGTGCACCGTACCGCCCTGTTCACTCCTGTCGATGTCTGCCCGCCGCTGCAGCTCTGCCGCCAATTCGCCGGACACGTCGCGAGCCCAGCCTTCGCGCGTTGAAAGCCACGACCCGGATCGGGTTGTTGAACTGGCCTGTGTACAGGTCTCGAAGAGCCATTCCGGTCATTCCGGTGACAGTGCACTTAACTTGCGGGGATGCGAGGGTTGCTACTTCAGCCATTTAAGAATTGCGAAGGAACGCTTGGATTCGAAGAAGGCCTGCGCGCCGAGTGCAAAAAAAAGTCCGCCGATCGCTCGGGCGGAGTTCCGTCTAAAAGGTGCGAAAGCCCAAAGCGAAGTGGGTCGAGCCGAAGTTCTTTGCCAATGTCGAATATCGAGACATCACGTCAGACGGGCTGCTGAGACAAAGCGCGTTCAAAGGTATTGGCGAAATCTGACGCTCCTGGCGGATGGATGAAACAAACCGGCTCTTCACCCGATTTGCTGTGGAGGAGGAGTGCAATGAGTGTCTGCCAGCTACTTTACGAGAGCGAGATCAACTTCTCCATTTCCTGTTTCTGGGATGGGGGATTTGAAGTGAAGCTCGGCGACGAACTGAACGGCATTGTTGCTCAGACGCGCGTTGATAAATGGGACGAACTCGAACGGTGGCTTCGCTCCGAAGCGCTGCGTCAATATCCAGAAAGTCAGTTCGCTAGAGCTATGCTCGCATCCACATGAGTGAACGCATGGGCTGGGCAGAAAAATTTGACGATCAGATCCCACTTCCGAACGGCAAGGCGATCAAGCGCCTAGATGAGGCTCGGGCTCACATCCTGACATTGCCACGGGCAGAACAGAACTCACCGCCATGGCAAGAAGCTACGCACTACATGCTACGCGCGGCCGAAGCACGAGCGTGGATGTGGTTTGCGAGGCGGTGTACGTAGCGATCCACGGCGAGAGCAAGCCGAAGCCGCCAAGGCCAACGCAGGGAGAGAAGGGGCGGGCGGGGAAGGGTTAGCCGATGAATTGATAGAAAGAGGCCGCCTCAGTTGGCGGCCTCTTTGCTTGCGACCACTAGCACAGGTTCCCAACCTTTTGGCTCGGGGTCATGTTACTCAATGCGGCGGCGGCCGCGTTTAACTAGTTTCTAAGTCTTTAGCGACGCCGACCGCAGTTTTGGTGGCGAGCGCGTGCCATTCGATTGCAATCTCTGTCCACGCGAGTTTCGTTGCTCGGTCGGGCGCGATTTTAGCCAATTCCTCAGCAGCCAACGCTTTCAGCCGGTATTTTTCCGAAAGTTTATGCAATTCAAAACTCCCATGATGGCGGGAGCACAATACTCTCTGTCGCCGATGGATGCCTTGATTCGGGCGGCGATACAGGGACCTTGCTCTCTGCGGCAAGACCGCGCCACTCTTTTCGCCACACCCGCCACCAGCGATTCACTCGCTATCCTTCCCGAACAAGCGCACCCCCATGAGGCTAATCATTTCCGACAGGAACTACGTGCTCAAATGGGTCAGGCGACGACTCGCGGCGCAATCGACATGCTCTTCGATTCGTTGCCGAAGGGACTGAGGCCCGATTTGGGAATGGGGTACTGCTGCGACGCCATGTGAGACGAGATAGGGCCGGGCGATATTGTGTTGGGCGAGCGAAGCACGGGGTCGGGCATGACCGTGCTCTTTTCGGCCCTGGCGGCGCCGCGGCTGCACGCAGCTAAGCACGATGGCAGAGTGACGTCTCGTCATCGGGTAGGGCGCAGGTGCGAGCGCCGAGCCTTATCGGCGCTCGCCTGTTGCTGCGGCGGACCGGGCCGGATCACTCCGGCTCGTGGGACAACGAGGACGGCGGTAATTCGGTCAGGCATGGCGGCGTCCAGGACTTCGGTCTTGTATTGACTCTCGGCGTGGTTCTGCTTTTGTTCTTCTGACGCTTTTCAGGATCGGACATGCAACTGGATGCCCTTCGGCGCGATATCGCCTATCGCCGCCAGCAAATTCTTCGTCAGAGACGCGAAATCCTTGAGCTTCAACGGCTTGGGATATCGAGCAAGTCTGCCGAGGAATTGCTGGAGCGCATGCTCAACAAGGTCGATGAGCTCTGCGCCGAGCGCACCCGTCTTTGGGCGGCCGAGCAACCTACTTACTCAGGCACGAACAAGGTGATCCGCGGAGCAAAGAGCAGATGAAGTTTTAGCGAGGTACGCGCGACGAACGATGAAATCAGCCGGGTCAGTACAGAGCCATGGGCGCGAGATCACGCGACCGCATTTTTGGAGACAAGCTTCGCCGGGCGAAGCTTGATCTCGCGTCCGCGAAGAAGGAAGCGCGCCAGGTCCGCTCCAAGATCGCCGCGGCCGAATGCGACGTGTGGTCGGCGCGGATGGAAGGCTCTGGCGGGCCCGCGGAGCCGTCGCCGACCATCCTGCAGGCGCTCGGCTGCGGATACTTTTTCCTCGAGCTGAAATGCCGGCGCTGCCTGCATCGGGGCGCTGTCGATCTGCGGCAGTTGCGCCGTGTTCCCGAAACGGAAATCTGGCGCCTCGAACCGTCGTTCAGTTGCGAAGAGTGCCGCAAGGGCCGCCGCTACGGGGCGCAGGTCTACATGATCAAGCTGTCGAAGCAGCCTGACACGAGCATGCCATGGTATGCTCCGGACGAACTGGATGGACACTGACTGAGGTACTGCCGTGCCGGACGTAACTTACTACGTTGCAATGCCGTTTGTGCCCGCCGATGACGGAGTGGCGCCGGGCGAGCCCGTGGAATGCACCAGCGCGTCTGCCGCGATAACGCGCGCGGAAGCGCTCTCGCGCAAGGAAGGTCACGTCGGTGCGGTGGCGTTCAGCCGTACGGGAGATCCCATGGCGGGCGAATTCAAGGACGCGGTGTTGCTGCGGGCCTTCGGCGAAGTGCCAAGCGATTTGAGCGCGTTGTAGAAGGCTTTCGCGGATGCCTGATGCGATCGCTGTCGGTGCTTCGACACCGCAAAGCCAAGCATCCCTGCCGTAGTACTACGGTCTACCCGACCTGTGTTTTTCAGGGCACGATTTGAGCCGTGGCGCGCCATGGAGCGATTTGTGCACAACAAAACGTTGGAGCGGCTCCGCAATCTTCTTGAGCGTGTGACCGACGCGCGCTTCCGCGAGCAACTCAAGAAGCTGATCGCCGACGAAGAGGCGCGAGACCTGCTGTTGCAGAACGGCGGTGAGTGCCAGGTTTTGCCCCCCGTCGTCCCGATTTGAGTTCTCGTCGGGAAAAGTCGCTCAATTGAGTGGATCCCGCCCGCGGTCGTGAGGATCGCTGATAAGATCGGACCCAAGCCCGTGCCGCTACGCAAGCGGCGTAGGCTTCGGAAGAAGATCGAGGCAAGCGCGTGTGTAACCTCTACTCGATGACGAAAAACGTCGACGCAATCCGCCGACTGTTCCAGGCGCTGAACAGCAACGTGGGCAACCTGCCAAGCATGCCGGGCGTCTACCCGGACTATCCGGCGCCGGTGGTGCGCAATGCGAATGGCGGGCGCGAGATCACGATGATGCGCTGGGGCATGCCGTCGTCGCAGCGCGCGATCATGGATGCAACGAAGAAACGGGCCCAGCGGCTCGAAGCAAAGGGGCAGCAGGTCGACTTCAAGGAGCTGATGCGCAAGGAGCCTGATGGCGGCACCACCAACATCCGCAACACGTCGGGCGCGCACTGGAAGCGCTGGCTCGGCACTGAAAACCGTTGCCTCGTGCCGTTCACCTCATTCTCCGAATACGACACCATCGACGGCAAGAAGGTGCCGGTGTGGTTCGCCGCCGACGAGAGCCGGACGCTGATGTGCTTCGCCGGCATCTGGACCAACTGGACATCGGTGCGAAAGGCGAAGGAGGGGGAGGTGACGACCGACGTGTTCGGCTTCCTCACGACGACGCCCAATGCGGAAGTTGCAAAGGTGCATCCGAAGGCAATGCCGGTGATCCTGACAACGCGGGAAGACCGCGATGTTTGGATGAGTGCCGAATGGCCGCAAGCTTCGAGGCTGCAACGACCATTGCCGGACGGTTCGTTGAAAATCGTTGCGAGCGGCGAGAAGGAAGATAACGGCTAGTTCGGGCCGCGCAGGCGAGCGTCCTGCAGCGAGTTCCAACGGCAACGTGCTCCTGGCGCAGACGCGTAAGCCCCACAGACCGCACGATCCTTCAGGGCGGACCCGACGGTTAAGCTGTGACGTTTTGCGTTATTTTTGACGCGAAGGAACTTTTTCGCTGATTTCATATTGGGATAGTGAGCTTTGTCGTCACGCCATTTGCCGGCTGTCGGGGGTAAAATGTGGAACAGTTCGGTCAACGCGTACGCCTCCGAAAAGGCAGATCCGAAGTTCTCCGACCTGGTGACGCCTTGCCTCCGCGAAGATCCTATTCGCAGCCAGAGTGAAGATCTCGAGGATTTTTTCGAAAACGGTGCAGTCGGTCTGCACATCGTCAGTGGCGACGGCGTCATTCTTCGTGCGAACAGGGCCGAGCTCGACCTGCTCGGCTACGCAGCCGAAGAATATGTCGGACGCCACATTGCGCAATTCCACGTCGATGGGCCCGTGATCGGTGAAATTCTCGAAACGCTTGCGGGCGGCGGCACGCTCGATCGCCATCCCGCCCGGTTGCGCGCAAAGGACGGATCGATGAAGCACGTGCTCATCACGTCCAATGGACGGTTCGAGGAGGGGAAATTAGTCAACACGCGATGCTTTACGGTCGACGTCACGGAGTTGCGTCGCTCGGAGAAGGCTCGCCGCGAGACTGAAGAGCGGCTTGCCGCGACCTACGAGGTAGCAGCTGTCGGGATCGCCGAAGCGGACGAACGCGATCAGTTGCTTAGAGTGAATGAGACGCTTTGCAGGATACTGGGGCTTTCGCGCGAAAGGCTCCTGTCCATGAACATCTCCGACTATACGCACCCGGCCGAGCGGCAGGCGGATGCCGAGTCCTACGCGAAGCAAGTTTCGGGCGAACTCGAGGGATATTCGGTCCGCAAGCGCGCAATCGGCGCAGGCGGGGCCACAGTCTTTCTGGACGTCCACAGCTCGTCCGTGCGCGATGAGAACGGCCAGTTCAGGTACGGTTTGCAAGTCCTGCGAGATGTTACTGACTCCAAGCGCATGGAGGATCACATCCGCCAGAGTGAGCGACGCATGCGCGACCTGCTCGAAGCCTTGCCCGCGGCTGTTTATACCACCGACGCGGAGGGCCGGATCAATTTCTACAACAAGGCGGCAGAACAGATGGCCGGCCG
>JBBRCA010000174.1:0-6045 GCA_038205325.1 Terriglobales bacterium
AACCATCACACAAGATTGCAGCGCCTGCCATCAAGCGCTGGCGGTTGAAGAAACATCGCCCGAGATCCTGAAAAGCCTCGGGTTAGTCGATCACAAATAGGAGAACGAAAATGCGAATGATCCTCACAACATTGATTCTGGCCGGCTTGTCTGCAACCGCCGGCTCAGCGGTGTACGACAAATCGTGCAAATCCTGTCACGGAGCGGACGGCACGCCGAACCCGGCGATCGGCAAAATGATGAAGGTTGAGATGAAAGACTTGAAGTCAGCCGAAGTCCAGGCCATGAGCGACGCCGATTTGAAAAAGATTATCACCGCGGGGAAAGGCAAGATGAAGCCCGCCACAGCGGTCTCGGGGGCCGCATTGGATGAAGTCGTGGCTACGGTTCGCAGTTTCAAGAAGTAAGTAGCGTTCGATTCACGTCGTGCTGCGGACGTTGCGTTCTTTTTCGAAAGAAACTTACATCGCCTTACTGGCATCGCTTGGAGTGAGTTGGTATCTCACCGCGAGATACATTCTGCACATTCCCGCGAAAGAGTCTCAGTGGCCCCTTGTCGCAATTTTGGTCGTCGGTGGCGGACCGTTGATCTTTGATCTCCTGCGCAAGATGGCGGTCGCTGAATTCGGCTCGGATCTGCTGGCTGGAATCTCCATCGTGACGTCGGCCATCCTCGGCGAATACCTGGCCGGTTCTATCGTCGTGCTCATGCTTTCGGGCGGCGCGGCGCTCGAACAGTACGCAACCCGTAGGGCATCGGCTTTATTGGGAGCACTTGCCAAGCGGATGCCAAATGTGGCGCGCCGTCGCGATGGTTCTCAAGTTGTAGAGATCGCCCTCAACGACGTGCAATTGGGCGATGCTTTGGTCGTCTTCCCGCATGAGATTTGCCCGGTCGACGGCATTGTTTCGCAGGGACATGGCACGATGGATGAATCGTACCTGACTGGAGAGCCCTACCAGATTTCCAAGGTGGTCGGCGCGGCAGTGTTGTCAGGTGCCGTCAACGGTGCGACTGCGTTGACCATCGACGTCGTCAGGCGCCCCATCGATTCACGTTACGCAAAGATCACGCGGGTCATCCAGGAAGCGGAAGCAAACCGCCCAAAATTTCGCAGAATTGCCGATCGGTTAGGAGCTTGGTACACAGTTCTCGCACTGGTCGTCGCCGCGCTGGGCTGGATCGTGGGCGGAGATTTAACGCGATTTCTGGCGGTACTTGTCATCGCAACGCCGTGCCCTCTCTTGCTGGCAGTTCCAGTTGCCATCATCGGGGCAATATCGGTTGCAGCGGGTCGAGGCATCATCATTAAGGATCCCGCGATGCTGGAACGCATCGATTCCTGTCGCACGGTTATTTTCGATAAGACGGGGACTCTCACTTACGGTAGACCGGTTTTGACCGAGATCCTTTGTGCGCCGGGTGTCAACCGCGGCGAGGCAGTCCGTCTTGCTGCAAGTCTGGAGCAGTATTCAAAACACCCCCTCGCGGCCTCGATCATGGAAGCGGCGCGGCAAAGCAATGTCGAACTCGCCGTGCTGTCGGAGGTCAGCGAGAATCCTGGTGAAGGTTTGAGCGGAATCATCGGAACAACCACTGTCCAAATCACGGGCCGGAAGAAACTACTTGCCGTTACTACCGCCACCCTGCCACCCATTGCTCCAGGAATGGAGTGCATTCTGTTGCAGAACGGTGAATACAGCGCGACGTTACGATTCCGCGATGCACCGCGTCAAGAGAGCCGGTCTTTCATTAGCCACCTCGGCCCGCGCCATCACGTGAGCCGAGTGATCCTGCTATCCGGCGATCGCGAGGCGGAGGTGCGCTATCTGGCTCGCGAGGTCGGCATTACCGAGGCGCTCTTTGGCAAAAGCCCGGAAGAGAAAGTCACCATCGTTAGGGAAGAGGCTAAGCGCGCGCCGACATTGTTCGTGGGAGACGGCATCAATGATGCACCTGCCATGCAAGCCGCAACCGTGGGAATTGCTTTCGGTCAAAACGCCGACGTTACCGCGGAGGCAGCGGATGCCGTTGTCCTTGAACCTTCCCTCCGCAAGGTTGACGAACTAATCCACATTGGGCGTCGCATGCGCAAGATCGCTCTTCAAAGCGCTGTCGGTGGTATGGGGTTGAGCATGATCGGCATGTTAATCGCCGCGGCGGGTTACTTGCCACCCGTCGCTGGAGCAATTGCGCAAGAACTGATCGATATTGCAGCCGTGTTGAACGCAGTTCGAGTTGCTCTACCGAGCGCCGAGTTATCCGAAGACCGCGCCTACAGTGGCGAATCATCCCAGTGTGCCGTCAGTGCCACGGGTCAGACCGGCACTTCTGAGCCGCTCACGTAAGCAAGCTACGCGAACAGCACATCAGCGCACTGTTGTGGCAGGTCGACTGTACCCGACCCCGTCCCCAAGAACGTCCTAGAGTAGCCAAATGGCAACCCTTACAACGACGGCCCGGGCCGCAACCGCCGACTATTCGGACCACGTAAACCCGCAGTGGGTCCGCCTGTTGAACCTGCTGCAAATGAATGTTCGCTACGAGCGCTGTTCCGGCTCCGAACTGTTCACCGATGACGGCCAAGTCATCCTCGATTTTCTATCCGGCTATTGCGTTCACAACACCGGGCACAACCACCCCGCGATTATTCAAGCGATTAAGAACGAGCTTGACCGGCGTGGTCCCGCGATGCTTCAGAGCCACGTTCCGGATCTGGCTGGCACTCTTGCCAACCGGCTGTGTGCGCTGGCCGGAGGCGGACTTCAGAAGGTGTACTTTGCCTGTTCAGGCAGTGAAGGCGTCGAATCCGCGATTAAGTTCGCACGCAAACGCACAGGGCGCACGGGTCTACTTTATGCCGACGGCGCGTTCCACGGACTCACGTGCGGCGCACTCTCGCTGATGAGCGACGGGTTCTGGAAAGACAAATTCGGGCCGATGCTATCCGATACGGCCGGCGTCGCATTTGGCGACCTCGATGCGCTCCAGGAAAAACTCTCAACCGGGCGCTATGCGGCGTTCTTCGTGGAGCCGGTGCAATCCGAAGCTGGCATTCGTGTGCCGGACGGCCCCTATCTACGCGACGCTGCGCAACTCTGCCGGAAATATGGCGCTCTCTTCGTGCTGGATGAAGTCCAGACGGGCCTCTTCCGCACCGGTACCTTTCTCGCAGCACATCAGTTTAACGTTCAGCCTGATATTGTGATTCTCGCGAAAGCACTGAGCGGCGGACTGGTACCCGTAAGCGCAGTTCTCATGACGGATGAGGTGTATGAATCCGTGTACGATTCGCTGAAGCGCGCCATCGTCCACACCTCAACTTTCAGTGAGAACTCGCTTGCCATGCGCACAGGGCTGGCAACGCTCGACGTTCTTGAGAGCGAGCGGCTGGGCGAGCGGGCGCAACGGTTGGGCAGCGAACTTCGATCCCGTCTTAACGAATCGTTGAGCGGCTATGAGATGGTCAAAGACATTCGCGGGCTGGGCATGCTCTCCGGCATCGCATTCCAAACTCCATCCAGTCTGAAACTCCGGCTGCCCTTTGAAGCTTTCCGCAAGATTCATGCAGGCATGTTTGGGCAGGTAATCGTCATGCGGATGTTCCGCGATTGGCGTGTCCTCACTCAGATCTGCGGCAACAACTTCATGGTGCTTAAAGTTGCACCTCCTCTGGTGGTTACCGAAGAACAGCTGGACCACTTTGTGGAAGCGATCACTTCCGTGGTGGATCTTATGCATACTTCCGCATCCTTCTGGAGCGAAGCACTCGCACTCGCGCGGCGGGCGATGAACGTCTAAAGATGGTACCGGCTATTTTCGTGCTGTTCATAATGGCCGTGACCGCCAACGCCACCCCGCTCGAGCAGGCCTACCGCTCGATGTATAACCTCGATTTCGCAACGGCGCATCGAATACTGCATCAGTATGAGATCGAGCATTCCCGCGATCCTATGGGGCCCGTCTCAAATGCCGCGGCGTACTTATTCGGGGAATTCGATCGTCTTCGTATCCTTCAGTCGGAGTTCTTCACCGACGACGATAGCTTCCTGCGCCGCCAGCGCAGTCTCACTCCCGACCCCGCGGCGAAGCGGGACTTCGAAGCAGCTCTCGAACGGACGGATCGCGTGGCATCCGAAGCGCTACACCTGAACCCGGACGACGAAAACGCGTCGCTGGCAACGCTGCTCCGCATTGGCCTGCATGCGGACTACCTGTCGTTCATTGAAAAGCGAAACATGGCGGCACTGTCGGAAGTGAAACAGAGCCGCGCCTTGGCTGAGTCGCTAATCGTGAAACATCCGCAATGCTACGACGCTTATCTGGCAATTGGCGTCGAAAATTACATGCTCAGCCTTAAGCCTTTGGCGGTCCGCTGGATTCTACGCTTGGGCGGCGCGCAGACGGATCGTCAAGCCGGCATCGAACGGCTTAGGATCACTGCCACAAAGGGCCATTACCTTTTGCCCTACGCGCGTCTTTTACTGTCGGTCGCTGCGCTGCGCGAAAACGATGTCAGCACTGCCCGGCGCACGCTTGCGTCGCTGGCCTCCGACTTTCCCGGTAATCGGCTGTATCGGGAAGAACTTGCAAAGCTCAAATGAGAGGACAAGGATGAAGATCGTCAGTGCTGCGAGCGCGTTCCCCAAAAACTATTACTCGCAGGAGGTGCTGCTCGCCGCCCTACAGCAATACTGGAACGGCAAGCTGGAGAACCCGCAAATGCTCAGCCGGTTGCATTCGCGCGCCGGTGTGGAGGGCCGCCATCTCGCGCTTCCGTTGCTTGAGTATTACAATCTGGATTCCTGGGGCGACAATAACCGTGCATGGTTTCATGCGGCTGAGGAATTAGGGACCCAGGCGCTGTGCCGTGCCGTCTGCGCGATCGGGCTTGACCGGGAGCATATCGGTGCCCTCATATTTATGTCGATCACCGGCGTCTCCAGTCCCTCCATTGATGCCCGCCTGATCAACCGTCTCGGCTTATCGCCCAGGATCCGCAGGCTGCCCGTGTTCGGGCTTGGCTGCGTAGGAGGCGCGGCGGGCATCGGCCGGGCCGCCGACTACGTCCGTGCCTACCCTGACCAGGTGGCCGCTCTGGTTAGCGTCGAAATCTGCTCACTGACCCTGCAGCGTGACGACCTTTCGATCG
Organism: Terriglobales bacterium; assembly: GCA_038205325.1. Taxonomy (GTDB): domain Bacteria; phylum Acidobacteriota; class Terriglobia; order Terriglobales; family Acidobacteriaceae; genus Granulicella. The sequence goes on from JBBRCA010000174.1 coordinate 5,154, forward strand.
CCAATCTGATATCGTCGGGCTTGTTCGGCGATGGCGCGGCCTCGGTTCTGGTAGCGGGCTCCGCCATTGAATTGCCTGGTCCGGAAATCGTCGGCACGCGATCCACATTCTATCCAGACACCGAAGATGTCATGGGCTGGGACATTACTGAGAAAGGATTCCGCATTGTCCTCTCGCCGCGCGTGCCGGATGTTATCCGCGAGAACCTGGGCCGCGATGTCGATGCGCTTCTCGATGAACACGATCTTCAGCGATCTGACATCGGCGCATGGATCATGCACACTGGCGGGCCGAAAATTCTCCAGGCGACGCAGGAAGCTCTCGGTCTTCCCGACGGCGCACTGCAAGCTTCCTGGGACTGTTTGCGAAAAGTGGGGAATCTCTCGTCCGCTTCCGTCCTTGTAGTACTTGAGGAGTTCATGACGCGCCGCCGCCCTGCGCCCGGCACTTGGAGTGTTCTGGGTGCGATGGGTCCGGGCTTCTGCTCGGAATTGATCCTGCTCCGATGGTAAAAATGTTTGATACCGATGTTTGTGTCCTGGGCGGAGGTCCCGCCGGTCTCGCCGCCGCCATTGCCGCTCGCGGACGCGGCTTCACGGTGACTCTTGCCGACGCATGCCGGCCGCCGATCGATAAACCTTGTGGCGAAGGTCTAATGCCGGACGCACTCGCCGCCGTCGCGCAACTGGGTATCACAATTCCGGACGGCGTGGGCTTCCCGTTTCGCGGCATTCGCTTCGCTGGTCCGTCGCACAGTGTTGCGGCGCACTTTCCACAGGGCGCGGGGCGAGGTGTCCGCCGTACCGTCATCCATTCCCTGATGGTTGAAGCCGCCGCGAACGCCGGCGTTCCAATGCTTTGGGGGAGCTCAGTCACGGGCATCGAGGACCAT
>JBBRCA010000175.1:0-5905 GCA_038205325.1 Terriglobales bacterium
CGTCGCGTAGAAGCCGCCGCCCAGCACATGGTTCCCCAGTTGCAGCGGATAATAGTCGGGATCGAAGCGGTTGAGGTCGATCTGCTCGGCCAACGTGACCGAGTCCTGCACGCTTTCAGAGTCGGCCACATTAGCGGCGGAAGGCTTATTTACGGGAATCGCGGCGAGGGTCGTTTCGGGCTTCGGCCCCACGGCTTTCCAATCGCCAAACCATTTCTCGACCACCGTCCGCGCCTCCGCAGGCGTGATGTCGCCGATGACCACAATCGTGGTCAGGTCGGGGCGCACTGTCTGGGCGTGGTACTGCTTCACGTCCGCCAACTCCACCCTCGCGAGGCTCGCGGGAGTGGTCTCGCGGAGTTCCGGATCGCCCGCCGGCAGCATTCCGATTTCGAGCGCGCGCGCCGACCTGTAGCCGGGGCTGGTGAGCGATCCCGCCACAAACTGCGAAGTCTGCTGCTTGACAACGGCGAAGGCCTGGGCCGGAAGCGCGGGGTGCAATTCGTTGTCCGCCAGCAACTGCATGCCGCGCGAAAAATCGTCTTTTAACACCCGCAGCGAGAAGCCGAAACCTGCGCTCTCGGTCGCCGAAATATCGTCCAGCGCTTTCTGGAACGCCAGCCGGTCAAGCGTCTGCGTGCCGTAGGAGTACAGGCCGTCGAGCACGTCTGCCACGCCTTCTTTACCCGCGGGCGATTGAAGGTCGGAGTTGTTTTTAATTGCGCCGCTCACCGAAATGGTGCGGCTGGTCGTGTCGGTTTTGACGATCAAGCGAAGGCCGTTGGCGAGCGTCACGTCGGAAGGCGCGGCGGGCGGGGTGGGTACTTTGAGTGCGCCGAGAGAGGCTGCCGCCCACTCCGGCAAGACCACGGGCTTGGTGGGCGCGGAGGTGAGCTGCTCGGCCCCGCCAAATCCCTTCGCGGACACCGCTTCGCCGTTCGGCACCGGCTTGAGCGTTGCCGTAATCGAGTTGCTTTCGGCGAGGTATTGTTTCGCCACGCGGTTCACATCGGCCAGCGTCACATGACGGAGAGCGTCAACGTCTTCATCGGGCGATTGGCGTCCCTCCGCCGCCAGCGCGTTCGACCAGACTTCGGCCAAGCCGGGGATCGAATTGCGCTGAAACTCAGCCTGTGCCACTTCGTTGCGCTTGGCCGCGACGACCAACTCCTCCGGAACGCCTTTGGCGGCATAGTTCGCCAGAATCTTCCGCATGTCGGCGATGGCGGCGGCGGCGTCCGAACTCGAAGGAAGCACCACAACGCCGTATCCGACGCTGGCTTTCGGGTAGGACTCTGCCACGCCGAACTGCGCCGCGAGCGCTTTGCCTGCGGGTACCATCGCGTAAAGGTCGCCGCGCTGCGAGCCCAGAACGTCGGAGAGAATCTGCGCCGCCGCATAGTCTGGCGAGGCCGTTCCCGGCATTCGGTACGCGATGAATCCGAGCACGTAGGGCAGGTTGCTGTTGAGCGTAAAAGTTTCCTGCTTCAGCGCGCCGAGCGTGACGGGAGGGTGCGCGGGTAAAGGATGATCCTTGATGCCGCCGAAAAGTTCCTTCACGTTCGCCATTGTCGCCGCCGGGTCCACGTCGCCGACGATGACCAGGATTCCGTTGCCCGGCGTGTACCACTGCTTGTAGAAATTCGAGAGCATCTCCGCCGTGGTCGCCTCGAACGAGGCCTTGGTGCCGAGCGGGTCGTGCGCGTAGGGCGTGCCCGCGAACATGTCTTCGTTCAAGCGGCTAATGAATTTGTAAGTCGGGTTGGACAGGTCGCGCTGCACTTCCTGGATGATCGCGCCGCGTTCCTGCGCCCACTCCGCCGGTGCGACATCGACTCCGCGCAAGCACGACGCCTGCGCCTGCAGCGCGACATTCACGTCGGCTGAGGGAACGGTCGCAAAGAACTGCGTGATGTTCTGCTGCGTGTCGGCGTTGTTCTGGCCGCCAAGTTGCGCGTAGATCGCCGAAGTCTGGTCCGCCGACATGCCTTCGCAGCCGCGGAAGGCCATGTGCTCGAGCGCGTGAGCGTCGCCGGGAAAGCCAGCGGGCGTTTCGTTGCCGCCGACCATGAAATTCATCTCGACAGTGACCACTGGGGCGAGCGTGTTGCGGACGATGACCACCCGCAGCCCGTTGCGAAGCGTCTCGCGCACAACGCCGTTCGCCGGGACGCCGCTTGTCGCGGGCGCGCTTGCGTGTCCGGTCGCGAATGTGGCGAGCACAGTTCCCGCTGCGAATGCTTGGAGAATTCCCGAAATCTTCATGTATTTTCCTTCCCGAGTTGCGGATGCGATTTGTTGCCTTCTCAGGATAGCGGAGTCGCAATATTTCATGCTGAGGTTCATTGAGTAAGACGAAGGGGGAGGCCGGGCGGCGGAAATCGGGGCTAGTGCATCCCGGTTCGCGCGTGATACGACTAGAATTACGAACGTACCGTCCCCCCCGGAGAAGAGAATTGTCGCAAAAGCACGCATCCAGCACAAAGACCATCGCGCGTAACGCGGAACCGGCCGTAGCGGCGGGACTGACCGCAGCGCAACTCATCGAGTTTTACCGGCTGATGTATCTTTCGCGGCGCACCGACGACCGCGAGATTCTGCTGAAGCGGCAGCAAAAGATTTTCTTCCAGATCTCCTGCGCCGGGCATGAAGCGTTGCTGGTGGCGGCGGGCATGGCGTTGAAGCCGGGCTACGACTGGTTTTGCACGTACTATCGCGATCGCGCGCTGGCTCTGGCGCTGGGGCAGACGGTCGAGGACCAGTTGCTGCAAGCGGTGGGGGCGGCGGATGACCCTTCCAGCGGGGGGCGGCAGATGCCCTCGCACTGGACCAGTCGCACGCTCAATCTTGTGTCCCCGTCGTCTTCGACGGCGACGCAGTGTTTGCACGCCGTGGGCTGTGCGGAGGCGGGGCGATATTTTACACGGCATCCGGAGGCTGCGGCAAAAGCAGAGGGAGACTATCGGCAATTCAAGGACGTGCGCTTTCATGCGGATGAAGTGGTGTACGTTTCGATTGGCGAAGGTTCAACCAGCCAGGGCGAGTTTTGGGAGTCGTTGAACACGGCGTCGAACAGCAAGCTGCCCGTGCTGTACGTGATTGAAGACAACGGGTACGCCATATCCACGCCGGTGGAAGCGAACACTCCGGGCGGAAATATTTCGCGGCTGATTGCGAATTTTCCGAATTTTCATTTTGCGGAAGTCGATGGGACGGACGCCATCGCCAGCTACGAGGCGATGGTGGAGGCGGTGGCGTATTGCCGCGCGGGCAAAGGGCCTGCGGTGGTGCATGGGCATGTCACGCGCCCGTATTCGCACTCGCTGTCGGACGATGAGCGGCTCTATCGCAGCGACGAGGAGTTGCAGGCCGACGCGCTGCGCGATCCCATTTCGCGGATGCAGATGTGGTTGTTGCGGGAGGGCGTTTTGGACGCGGCGGGCATCAACGAGCTGGAGCGCAAGGTGGATGAAGAAGTCCAGCGAGCCGCCGACCGCGCGCTCGAAGCCGTGCTGCCGAAGACGGAAACGGTGCTGCTGCATGTGTACTCGGAAGATCTTAAGCCCACCGATGCGCTGTTCGCGACGCCGGTGGAATCGACCGCCGACCCGGCCGAGCGCACCATGCTGGATCTGATCAACGCCTGCATGCGCGACGAAATGGCGCGCGACGAGCGGGTTGTTGTGTTCGGCGAGGACGTTGCCGACGCCACGCGCGACAAGGCGTTGCGGGCGGGCGAGATCAAGGGCAAGGGCGGAGTGTTCAAGGTCACGCATGGTTTGCAGAAACAGTTTGGCAACGATCGCGTGTGGAACTCGCCTCTGGCCGAGGCAAATATTGTTGGCCGCGCGATTGGGATGGCCGTGCGCGGCATGAAGCCCGTGGTCGAGATTCAGTTCTTCGACTACATCTGGCCGGCGATGCACCAGATGCGCAACGAACTGGCGCTGATGCGCTGGCGGTCGAATGGGCAATTCAGTTGCCCGGTGGTGATGCGCGTCCCGACCGGCGGCTATTTGACGGGAGGCTCGATTTATCACTCGCAGTCGGGCGAGAGCATTTTCACGCACACGCCCGGCGTTCGGGTGGTGATGCCATCGAACGCGCTGGACGCGATCGGTTTGCTGCGGACGGCGATCCGGTGCGACGACCCAGTGCTGTTTTTGGAGCACAAGCGGCTGTACCGCGAGACGTTTGGGCGCGCCGCTTATCCGGGGCCGAATTACTCGATTCCGTTTGGCAAGGCCAGAGTTGTGCATGCGGGGACGGATATGACGGTCATCACTTATGGAGCGGTTGTGCCGCGCGCTTTGCAAGCGGCGCAGCGCATGGAGCGGGAGCAGAAAGTCAGCGTCGAGGTCATCGACCTGCGCTCGCTGTCGCCCTACGACTGGGAAGCGATTGCGGAGTCCGTGCGCAAGACCAGCCGGGTGATCGTGGCCCACGAGGACATGCTGAGCTGGGGCTACGGGGCGGAAATCGCCGCGCGGATTGGGGACGAGTTGTTCCATGACTTGGATGCGCCCGTCCGGCGCGTTGGGGCCATGGATACCTTCGTGGCGTACCAGCCGGCGCTGGAGGATGTGATCCTTCCGCAGGCAGAAGATATGTTTCAGGCGATGTCGAACTTGGCGGCGTTCTGAGTCGAGGTTGAATTTCCCGACGGCCCTGGGAGCAGCAGGTTTCCTTGGGGAATGACAAAAAGAAAAGCAAAGGCGAGTCGTTGCCACAACACCGTCGTGATCCTCGTGTTCGAACTTCTGGGTGCTGAGTTCGCTGCTCTCTGCGGTGAATGATTCCAAAGGAGTTAAGTATGGTTGAGCGAATGAAGTTTGTACGCTGGGCGGTGGAAGCGGGCAACGCGGCGGTGATCGCATCGTTATGCGCGGCGTTGGCAGGCGCTCCGGCCCTCGCTGAAGTGCCGGTAGCGAAGACGGCTGCGGCGGCAAAGCTCCCTAAGTTGACCGAGCCGCAGAAGACGCTCCATGCGCTGAACCGGTTTACCTTCGGACCGAGGCCGGGCGATGTTCAGGCGGCGGAGAAGATGGGGCTGCAGGCGTGGTTCGAGCGGCAGTTGAATCCGCAGAGCATCGACGACTCAGCGCTGAATACGATGCTGCTGAAGTATCCGGCCATGCAGTTAAGCCAGAACGCGCTGCTTCAGAGGTTCCCGTCGCCGCAGATGTTGCGGCAGATGTCGCGCCAGCATACGCCGTTGCCGACCGATCCGGCGGAACATGCGATTTATGCGCACGCCATCGTGAACTACGAGAAGCAGATTGCCGCAGCAGGGCTTCCGCAGCAAGCCAAGACCGGCAAGACGGTTGAGGGGGAAATCCAGGCCGCCCCGAGCATGAACGCGCCGGCTGCGACGGCGATGCAGGGGACTGCGCCAGCGGGTGGGCAAGCCATTTCGACCGATATGGCAGGAACCGAGGTGAGCAAGAATGCGAAGGGTAAGGAGCGCATCGCCAAGGTGCCCTACACGGGGGAGGATCCCGCGACGATCATTACGCTGCCGCCAAATGAGCGCATGGCGAAGATCCTGGCGATGCCGCCGGAGCAGCTCAACGCCTTTCGCGCTGAACTTTTGCCGCGCCAAACCGCGCAGATGATGGTGGGTCTTTCGCCCGAACAGATTGAAGTGCTGGCTGCGTTGCAGGGGCCGATCCGCGTGGTGGGGGCGGAGGTGCTGGAGACACGGCTGCTGCGCGACGTTTACTCGGACCGCCAATTGGAAGCGGTGATGACCGATTTCTGGCTCAACCACTTCAGTGTGTACGTTCGCAAGAACCAGAACGAGCCGTATCTGCTGCCGTCGTACGAACGCGACACGATCCGCCCCAATGCGCTCGGCAAGTTTGAGGACCTGCTGGTCGCGACGGCGGAAAGCCCGGCGATGCTG
>JBBRCA010000176.1:0-5903 GCA_038205325.1 Terriglobales bacterium
CTTGACGGTGAACGCCGTGACGACATACGCAAACAGGATCAGCGTCATGAACTTGAGCGCCGGCGCGTAGCGGTGATACGGCACAAACACCTGCAGCAAGGTGGAGGTTGCCGCGAAGATCAGCGCGTGCTCGTGATTGAGACCGCCGGTCAAGAGCGAAAGCGCTTCGGCCATTGCCGCGAGATCGGCCGCGATATTGATCGTGTTGGCGGCGACCAGCAGGAACACCAGCACAAGGACGAGCCAGCGCGGCGCCAGCTTCATGATGTTTGCCGCAAGACCGCGCCCGGTCGTCCTGCCGATCTGCGCGCTCACAAGCTGGATCGCGATCATGAACGGTGTCGTGAGAAACACGGTCCACAGCAGACCGTAGCCGAATTGAGCTCCCGCCTGCGAGTAGGTGGCAATGCCGGAGGGATCGTCATCGGCCGCTCCGGTCACCAGACCCGGACCCAGCAGCCTGAGAAAGATGCCACGCGGTCTTTTGCCGTCCCGCCCTTTCGGAAGCGAGCCTTTGGGGAGCGACCCTTTAGAAAGCGACATGGGCTCGCTCCTGTCTGATGCGCGACGACCGGGCTCGAAAACTGCTGGATCGGACTCCAACAGCTTTTCGACTCTCATCGCAAGCCGAAGGTACCATCCTGAGCTCGCGCTTAAGCGCACGAAGCGCGCAACGGCCTCATTGTTTGTCAGAAAGGAAAATAGACTTGTGGCTGGAGCTGCCAGTCTCCCTGCGCTGCTCCGCAGCTTCGGGAGATCACCCTGCGTCCTTCCGGCTCCGGGTGGCCTGCCACCCGAAGCCCGAAGGGCGCAGGGTGGCGGAGACGGAGTCCGCCGAACCATCGTCCGAGGATGTTCGGGTCCATTCGTCACTGTAACACAAGACCAATATTTTAAGTGCTTTTCCTTTCGTTCACGTATTTCTTAGATCGTCAGCGTCCGCTACAATCCGCTCCAAATGCTAGGGCAGATGCTAGGGCAGCGGGTACGGCGATGACGCGCAAGATCAACCGACTGAACGCCAGAGCGGTGGCGACGATCAGCAAGAACGGTCGCCATGCTGACGGTGGTGGCCTGTACTTGTCGATTTCAGCGAACGGCGGCCGACGGTGGGTTTTCCTGTTCCGTTGGCACGGCAAGCCCACCGAGATCGGCCTTGGTTCGGCCCGCGACGTCACGCTAGCCCGCGCGCGCGAGCTTGCAGCACAAGCTCGCTCCATGCTGGCCGAAGGCGTCAATCCAAAGGATGCCAGAAGGCCGTCAGGGGCCTCCTCATTCGGCGAATGCGCTGATCGGCTCATTGAGGCTATGCGACCCTCATGGCGCAACGGGAAGCACGCTGGGCAATGGGAAACGACCCTGCGGACCTATGCCGCCCCACTGCGCCGCTTGCCGGTCGACAAGGTCGAAACGGACGATGTGCTTTCGGTGCTGAAGCCGATTTGGAACGCAAAGCCCGAAACTGCGTCCCGGGTGCGGGGCCGGATTGAGCGCGTACTTGATGCTGCTCGAGCCCAAGGGCTGCGCGGCGGTGAAAACCCGGCTCGGTGGCGGGGCCATCTTGATCAGCTCTTACCCAAGCGCCAGCGGCTCACGCGCGGACATCACGCAGCGATGGCTTATGCCGAACTGCCGGCCTTCATAGGCAAGCTACAAGCGAGGCAGGCCACGGCGGCGCTGGCGCTGGAATTTGCTGTGCTGACCGCGGCGCGCTCTGGCGAGGTGCTTGGGGCGCGTTGGGACGAGTTTGATCTCGATCACGGCGTCTGGACGCTGCCGGCGAGCCGCATGAAAGCTGGCCGCGAGCACCGCGTTCCTTTGTCTAAACGTGCGCTCAAGATGGTGAGAGCCATGCACGAATCCCGCAGCGGTGACTTTGTGTTTCCCGGACAGAAGATCGGCAAGCCCTTGTCTGGCATGTCGCTCGAAATGGTTCTGCGCCGCATGAAGCTCAACGACGTGACTGTGCACGGCTTCCGCTCGGCATTCCGCGATTGGGCGGCCGAATCCACGAACTTCACCAACGAGGTCTGCGAGGCGGCTTTAGCCCATGTGATCGAGAACAAAGCGGAGGCCGCGTACCGTCGGGGTGACTTGTTCGACAAGCGACGCAAGTTGATGGACGCTTGCGGCGAGTATTGCGCAAAGCCCAACGCTGGAAAGGTCGTTGCATTTCAGCTGCCGCCCCATGCAAGACGCAGCTAGAGTTGATCGACGCGCATGGACAAGCAGCAGCGCCGAGTAATCGATCTGTGCCAGAAACTGACGCCTCTCTTCCGGGAAGTCTGGCCAAAAGCAAAACATCACCCTAGCGCTTCCGATTGCTATCGATTAGCCACGAGCCTGTGCATCGTGAAAGTCGACTTCGAAAAGCGTGCGCGCCAGCCCCGACCGACGCCCCCTGCAGCTCTGAAGCATGCACGGGCATTGGTGCGGCACTTGCCCATTCTTCGAAGAGATTGGGAAGCCTTCGCTGGGCGGTGCAGGCTGGAAGCGGAAGAGCGAGAATTTTATCTCGACCGAAACGGATACGAGACCAGCATGCTCGGCCTCTGCGCCATCGAACGTCTGGCAGCAGCTGCCGACGACTTGTTGAAGCTGGGCGCTCCACCGAAGCCGCCAGCGAGGAAGCCAGCCGCCTTCATCGCATCCGCCGTGCGGGACACATGGAGGCGCATTCCTACGGCTAAAGTGCCACAATCGGTCGGACCGAACGACCCTTTGTGTCGTTTTGTGGCAGCCGCGTTGAGCCTAATCGATAGGCACCTAAGCCCGTCAACGATCAGCGATGAGCTTCGGAATCGGCGGCAACGGCAAACAGCAGGTTCGGCCTCGAAGAGCTGAAAAGTCTGGGGCAAAAACGTTCCAGCTTTTACCCAAAGACACGCTTTCGCTGTTCATGCGATCAGATCGCCATCGCTCGCAAACGTGCGGGCTTGATCGCGGGAGAACTCAATTGAAGGACAACAAAATCGGAAACTCTCGACAGAGAGCAGCCAACATCCGTGCTTCTGCTCGTAGACCCCAACATGATCCTATCAAATCCGCGAAAGGATCGAGGACCGAAAGGCTCATGGCATCAACGGCCGCGCCTCAAGAGATTGCCAGCAAGGAAGAATCGGCTCGCTCTAGAGCTATGAACATCGACCAGTTCGCTAGCAACTACTGCATCGGCCGCACTAAGGCGTACCAAGAGCTACAGTCTGGGCGCCTCCGTGGTCGAAAGATCGGTCGAAGGACAATCATCACAACGGATGACGCAGAAGATTGGTTGCGGCGACTGCCCGCAAAGTGAGTCCTCGAAGATTTGTTGCTGCGTCTCAAGTGCTGATCCGTTGGGTTGGTCGCTATGTCGGTATTTGTTGACTATCAGGAGGTCTACGCTGATCACGGCATTGCGACTTTTCCGGTGAGCGCGCTAGAGAAACGACCACTTGTGCGCGGTTACAGCGCGATCGGATTGAACGCTAGCAGGAAGCTACGTCTGGCAGGCAAGGACGGAGATGGCCTTGCCTGTGTGGCAGGCTTCCGCAGCGGTCTTACGGTGCTTGATGTCGACGCACATGGCGCAGAAGGTCAACGCCTGCTAGAAAATGCAATGTTCATGTACGGCGCCGCGAAGATGGTCGTCCGCACTCCCAGTGGCGGGTTTCATGCGTACTATCGGCACAGCGGGGAGTCTCGCCTCATCAGGCCTGTCAGCAGCATCTCTATAGACATCCTTGGCAAAGGGCTTGTTCTGCTGCCGCCGTCCAGCGGCAAGCGCACTCGGTACGACATAATTGAGGGCACCTATGATGATCTGAAAAATCTAACGCCGATGCGGACGCATCGGCCGTTTCATTCACGCTCAGATGCCCGGCGCGATCTTTCGACCATGCGTGCGGGAGATGGCCGCAACAATCAACTTTTCCACGCACTGTGCACTGAAGCGAAGGGCCTTCCACTTGATGTCGACGCGTATATTACCTGCGCGCGCGAGATCAACATGAAATTTTCTGAACCTTTGCCGGACAAAGAAATGATGGCGGTCGCTCATTCAGTTTTCGGTTACGCTGAGCGCGGCGACGTACGCGCTGGCAACCACGGCGCATGGTTTGTGAAAGCGGAGGTCCGCACTTTGATGGAGGACCCCTATCTTCTCACGCTGGTGGCATTCTTGAAGGCAGAGAATAGCCTTTCCGCCAAGTTCTGGGTGGCCGATGGCCTTGCCCGACTTCTACGGTGGCCACGTCGTCGGCTTGCGAAGGCGCGGCGCGCAGCAATCAACAATGGTTGGATCGTCATGATTCGAGGCCGCAGCAAAGGGCAACCTGCCCTGTATGAATGGGGACCGGAAGCACGAAAGAGAAGGGCTGGGGGCAAGGGTGTCAGCTGAGGATCACACACCGGAATCGGCATGTCTGGTGGCCAACCCGAATTGGCGCCCCCCGGTAGCTTAGCGGGCTCGCTTTAGAAAGGAGACCATATGACCCGTTCGACATTAAGAAAGCTACGCAACAGCTCTGAACAATTGAGCCAGCGCGCAGTTGCGAAAAGAGTCGAAGCGCTTCTCGAAAGCGAACGAATGGAAAATCTAGCGAATTACCTCCGGCGCGGTCGGCCCCTTCGTCCTTTACCCGACGAAACCTTAAAGCGCCGCTGGGTTGCAGCTTTGAGGCGAGAGATCAAAGCAAGAATAAAACAACGCACAGAGATGGAAAATATTTCGGCGGAGCTTTCGTTGAGAGGCATCCAGAATGTCCCCCTCCCCCCCGACGTCAAAAAAATGATCATGGTCGACTTGGCTAAGAGCTTGGGCGCTCAGAAAACAGAGGCAAACTGACCACGGTGGCAGTGGCTCTTTGAAAAAGTATCAAAATGCGCGGGGGAAGACGGCAGGGAGCTGGCCGAAAGAAAAACATCCCGAATCGGGCGAACGCTATCCGAGAGCGTGATGCAAAGTCATCCGGTGCGACCCCGAGCGACATCTTGCTCGCATCTATGCGGCTAATCTGGTCGCTGGCGCAGAAAACGAACAGCGAGAAAAAGAAGCTTCAGTACGTTCGCGTGGCAGCGTCGATCGCCAAGGACTTGGCTCCGTACATTCATCCGCGCCTATCGCCTGTGGATGCCAAACAAGCTGACGCTCCCGTGCGACATGTCATAAAAATCAGTGGTGGCCTACCGGAAGGATCAACTCCGGAGAATCCGGGCGGTACAAATTATGATGCGGTTCCACCGGAAGACCCTCGCTCATAGGCACCGCTGGTCCACTCGGCGACGATGCCTTCACATAAATTCAAGGCGCTCGGTTCATCTAAGTTGTTCAGTTTAGCTCTGACACTCCGCGCGCATTCATGCACAACCTGATCGCGGCTTGTCGTTTTGAGCTTCGCCGACAGCGCGCGTACTTCCTCAAGCAACGCAATGCATATGGCGTTTGTAGTCCAAAAATGTGCGCGATTTATTCCACATCGAACTGTTTCGTTCGGACGGCTATTTGCCGACGCGCGCATCTTTGCAGTTTCCGTCGCCTCGCGCTGCGGCGCTTCCGCAAGTCGAATTGCGCTTTGTCGGGCCGCTTCCGATTGTTTGCGAGCCTTATCAGTATCGGCCTCCCATTGCGCATCTTTGACTGAAATAGTCTTCGAATTGCTGGCCGTGCTCAGGCGCACTACGATCGTCCCCGGGCCGGATATTCCACTGGCCGTTTGAATCGTTCCTCGGCAGGTGAGAGTTGGACCGTCGGCGGTTTCGTTCGGCACGGTCACAAGGTCGGAAACGTTCTGGATCGGCGCGGACGGACCGCCGGCTTGACCGATCTTACCGTTCAATGAACCAACAATGCTCTGTTCTACTTCACGGCGCTGGCAGTCATCGAGAGGCGTGGGCGTAAACGCCGCTACTGGACCATCAGACCA
>JBBRCA010000177.1:0-5870 GCA_038205325.1 Terriglobales bacterium
CCTGTGGGCAACTGGGAATCCCCGTTGGAATTCATGTTTCAGACCCGCTGGCCTTTTTCCAGCCTACAGACCGGTTCAACGAACGCTACGAAGAGTTGAACAACCATCCCGACTGGTCTTTCCACGACCACGACTTCCCCAGCGACGCCGAACTGATTCGCGCTCGCAACCGTATGTTCGCTCGCCATCCAAAGACGAGGTTTATTGGGCTGCACGTCGGAAATGGCGCAGAAAATCTGGCTGAAGTGTCTGAGAGTCTCGACCGCTTTCCGAACATGACTGTCGACATCGCGGCGCGAATCGGCGAGCTTGGCCGGCAACCAACGACAGCGCGAAAATTCTTCGAGAAGTATCAGGACAGGGTCCTGTTCGGGACCGACGCCACACCGCATGGAGACGAGTTCCCCCAGCAGGTCTTCAATGACAAGCTCTACGAAATCTACTACCGGTTTCTCGAAACCGACGACGAATACTTCGACTATGCGCCTGCAAAAGTGCCGCCCCAGGGCCGCTGGCGTATTTACGGCATCAACCTGCCGGAGTCGATTCTCCGCAAAGTCTACAACGGCAACGCGGCGCGAGAGCTACGAATCCAGATGTAGAAAAATTTGCCAATCATGCTGCCACGGCTTCCTCACCGGGCGGCATAGCCGCTGTAGCGCAATTAGGTCGAGGTCTTTCGCCGATGAAGAAATTGATCGCTACCTGCTTGCTCACCCTTGGCAATACGCTCCACGCTGTTGACGGCGATCGCGGCGTCTTCAAGAGCGTCTACGCGTCCCACGATGTCGCGTTGGACACGGATCCCCATTCAGCATTTTGGCTGGGCGCACAACCGATATACGCTGATGTGGACACTCACGGAAACATCGTCCCCGGTCATCGCACCGAAGTCCGTTCACGCTGGACGAAGGACAACCTCTACCTTTTTTTTTTATGCCCTTACGAAGAGCTTTACCTCAAACCTGCGCCGGCGACCCTTACCGAGACGAATGAACTTTGGAACTGGGACGTCGCGGAGATTTTCATCGGCTCCGACTTCCAGAACATCCGACGATATAAAGAGTTTGAACTATCTCCGCAAGGGGAATGGATCGATCTCGACATTGACCTCGACGCTCCTCGCCACGAAGATGGATGGACCTGGAACTCCGGGTTTCAGGTCACTGCTCGCATCGACCCAAAGGCAAAGATCTGGTATGGCGCAATGCGTATTCCCATGTCTGCTCTCGATCATCGAGTGCCCGCAGCCGGAAACACCTTTCGCACCAATCTTTTCCGTAGCCAAGGCCCGCCGAACCATCGAAAGTCAATCGCGTGGCAAGCCCCCATGAGCGACACCTTTCATGCTCCGGAACGCTTCGGTCTGCTCGAACTCGTGGAAGCGAAGTAAATGGGGGTGACATGGATCACAACCGATAAAGCGTGAGAATTTGTCACCAGACTTCGTCCTAAACCAAATGGACCCGCATGCGGCAAGATGCGGGAAAGGCGCCTTCGAGGAACGCAATTCCCTTGGCATTTGAGCGGATATCGCGAGAGAGTAATGGAACGCCCGAAGGAGCGCTCTCCGGCCCGGGGAGATTGCTTCCCGCAAATTCAATTCTGTAGCTGCGCTTATGTCGCAGGCCACCGAGCCACAGCGAATGACATGGGAAGGAGGGCAGATTGCCTTCGGTTTGATCCATTGGAAAATCGCCAGCCGAAAGAAACATCGCAACGCCCGAACAGGCGGCCCCGGCGATGTTCGAGCCTCCAAGGAGTTCCACGGCGAGCTTACCCGTAGTACCGCGGTCGCCAATTTCGATCAGGTGGATGAAAAGGTCTTCCTTTGCAGGGCGCGAAGGCGAAACTTCGATTCGCCACGCACCCGGAACCACGTTGCGGCGATTCGAGGATTGGATGTGCTCGAAGCCGTCGCCCTCAAACTTCTTCCACATGGCACGAAGATCCGGCTCCGTTGGAAGCGGGCCGCCTTCAGCGGGTTCGAGCGGCCAATTTCTGCCCGTGCCCCAGAGGCCGCCCACGGCGTCCCCTGGTGTCCAGAACTCATGGCCCGGGCCGCCACGTCTCGTTGTCGTATGCATAAGAGGCATAAGGGTGTGGACAAGGATCTCTCCTTCGCCTTCCTGAAAGCGAAACCGCGCCGCATCTAGAAACTCTTCGCCACCATTGCCGATAGCGCCCGTAGACTCGCCATCGATCCAGGGCTTGTCGACACTGTGCAGCAGCCATGTTTTGCGAAAAGCCGGATCGGCGCTCACGACACGGTCGAATATCAATAGCACGTTCGCTTCCGGAAGGTAGAGAAGCTGGCGTGTAAAGCAGTGCAGCTTGCGCGGCGAATATGCCCTTGTGGCGTCTCCCATCGCGTACTGATATTTATCCGTCGCATCCACGATGTTCATCTTGCCGAGGTCCCAAAGGTCGCGTGTCCTCTCCCAGTCATCGAGACTGCGCACAGTGTTCCAGAAGCGCGACGAATCCATCCGTTGACCGCCATCGTTCGCCGCTTCCACGACATTCTCCGACCAGAAAAACTTTTCTGCCGGATCAAAGACAAGCATCGAGTTGTGCGCAATGGTGCGGCGATAATAGTTCAGATAGTGCGGACTCTCCGAGGCCGTGTAGTCCGCTCCGCTATCGATCGCGAGGTGGCCGCGATGATAGATGCTGAAGTGGCCTCGATCAAGGTGCTGGTGTTTGGCGAAATAGGGCCCGCAATCGAATTCGATCCGCGTGCTGCCGCTGCCCCAGCCATTGCGAAACACCGCCTGATCGACGCCGCGAAAGTGACGATAACGCGGCAGTTCTTCGGCTGTGGTCGCGCCGGGATCGCGAGGGCTTACATCGGGATCGTTCCAAAGAAACTCCAGGACTGGCAGCGCCCACTCGCGCACCGCAAAACCACTTTCGCGCAGCAGCCATGCGGCATAGGGATCTTTGAAGCGGTGAACCGCATACCCCAGCGCGGCAGTGTCCCGGGTATCTAGAAGAGGGTATTCGTTGTCGCCTTCGCGCGAAGGCGTACCGTCCGGCAGCAATTTATACAGGTACGTCTCTCCGAAACTCGAGTACACGCCGAACCTGCGCGCCGGGTCGACTCCTGTCGTCGTTCTCTGCAACTCCGCCAGCATGGCGAGGGGCACGTAGGAGATGCGCATATAGTCCATCGACTCGTGATAGCTCCCGCACGGCACAATGAGTTGCGTGAGCTGAAGTATGTTGCGAAATGCGTCGACTGTCTTTTGCTTCAAATCGGCGAGGCGCGCCTCATCGCGGCTGTGCTTGGATGCTGCACAAAGCGTAAAAGCCGCCAGGCCTAGAAACCGCGTGGAATAGTTGTGAAAGGAAGTCTGGCTGGGGTGACTCAGATCGGGAAGAGCAAGCGTGGCGGCAGCAACGTCTGTGAATTGCGCGGAAAGCCTGTCTTTCAGGGCTGGATCGAAATCTGGAAACTCATAGAGCCAATCGAAGGCCAATGCCCAGTTCGCGTATCGCAGCCAGTTTCCCGAGCCGGGTTTTGCGGGCAGCCCTGAGTTGCTCATCTCATGCAGCGCCTTGTCGGCAAAGTCTTTCTCTCCGGTCAGGCGCCAGGTTAAGGCAAGCCCCGAAATGTCGTCGGAGGGTCTGCGCCCAGCGGCATATCGAACGCGTAAAAGATCAAGTCCGGAAAAAGGATCTTTTGGAGCCAAAAGCATCGTCGGCCCCGTTTGCCGCTCTCCATGCGCATACGGAGCGAATGCAAATCCAGCAGCGGTCAACATCATCTGCGAGAAATGGCGGCGCGTGAAGCGCGGTTGGAGTTGAGTCAGTATCATGCTTCGTGCCTGACTTCTTCTGGTTTCGTCAACTCCGGTTTGGGGCCGCTGCGCACAAACCATAAGGATGCGGCGACCGAAAGCGTGATCGCGCTAAAACCGAGGATCGTACCGCGATCGCCGGCAGAACTCGGGATCAATAGAAGAAGCGACCCCAACCCGATGCAGGCCACAGCGCGACTTAGAAAACGGAACACCGGGCGGCTAAAGTCTGGCATATCGCTGACCTCGGAAGGGTCGACGGGGGTGTTCAAACGCAGGAAGAGGCCGGCGCGCGCAGGAGACTCTTTGCGATCAAACAACATGCTCAGAAAGAAAACGGCGAATGCGGACGGGACCACGATTGCGACCTGCTGAATAAAAGTCCAGTGATACACGAAGTCTCCCAGGATACCGAGCGTCAGTCCCGTGGCGAATGTGGCCAAACCCGACCACCACGGAGTTCGACGGAAGGCCAGCCCCAGTAGCGCGGGCGGCCCATACGAAAGCGACATCAACGAGTTAAAAGTAAGCATGATCTGGAAGATGCTTTGGCCGCGCGCCGCCATCAGAGCTGCGATCAGCGTTGTGGCCCCGCCGACCAGCAACGTCATGATTCCTCCAACGATCAGCAACTCGCGCTCGCCCGCGTTCTTTCGAAAGAGCTCTTGATAAATGTCCTTCGATAAAATGGCCGACTTGAGATTGAAGTTGGCGGAAAGGTTCGCCATGGTGGCGCTGAACATCGCGGCAAGCATGACGCCAATCAACCCGTGCGGCAGAAACGTAAGGCTCGCGACGACATACGAAGCCTCGCTCGGATTCGCAAGCGATGGATAGATCGCGTGCAGATCAGGATAGAGCGCCCGCATCGCCATCGGCGGGACGAACCACAGAAATGCGCCGACGAAGAAAAGGCCGCAGCAGAGTAGCGCGACCCGTTTGGCGGCGCGCTCGTTTTCCACGCTGAAGTACCGCTGCGCCGTTGCCGACGTGTTGTAGCCAAAAGACGTCATCACCATCCAGCAGAAAAGGTAAATCCACCCAAACTCTCCACGCAAATGAATCGTCTTGGCCTCGGGCGGCAGCGAATGAATGAGGCCTGAAAAGCCGCCGACGTGCGCGAGCGATGCGACAACCAGAACGATACAAAACGGAAGCAGTATGGCCGCCTGGAGGAAATCCGTTAGGACCACGGCCCAGAGGCCGCCGATCGCCGAATAAAATAAGATGACCGTTCCGGTGACGAGAATCGTGGCGGTCACGGAGAAACCGCAGGCCGAAGAGATAAAGAGGCTCAGGCCGTAAAGCATGCTCGCGCTGGTGAAGAGCTGAAAAAAGATCGTCGCCCATGAGAAAGTCTGGTGCGTCACGGTTCCATATCGCGCCGTTAGATACTCCATTACGGTACTGATGCGCGTGCGTCGCCAGCGTGACGCAAAGAAGAAGTAGCCCAGCAGAAAACCGAGCGCATTGCCAATGTAGAGAAACACGACGGCGATGCCGGAGCGGTACGCGACACCGGCTGCGCCCGTGAACGTCCACGCGCTGAAGCCGGACATGAATGCGCTAAGACCAGCGACCAGCCATGGGATGCGACTTCCTCCTCGAAAATATTCTGCGGCGCTCCGATTGAACCGCACGACATAAAGCCCGACGACGATCATCAGCACGACATAGCAGACAATGACGGCATAGTCGGTAAAGTTTGCAGTGCGCATTTGGCCACTAGTTTCGTTTATGATCGAACACTCTGTCAACAGGTGTAAATCGAAATAAAACGCAAGACACGTGTCCCACGCCCATGCTAAACTCCGTCAACATGCACAAGCCGCGCATCGCAGTCCTTGCAGGAGAAGAACTTTTTGCGTCGTTCTTCGACGAGCGGCGACAAAGGCGCCTTAGCAAGCTCGCGCTCTGGAGCCTTTGCCCCGAGCAAAGTTTCAATGGAGCCGCGACCGCCGCGCTGAGCAAGGCCAACGCGCTCATCACCACATGGGACAGCCCCACTCTCTCCGCAAAAAGCTTGGCCTCCATGCCCAACGTCCGGATGATCGCGCACTGTGGCGG
>JBBRCA010000178.1:0-5860 GCA_038205325.1 Terriglobales bacterium
CTTGCAGAAATCGACTACGTCGCCGGCTCGGTGCCCCGGACACAAGCCAAAAATGTCGTCGAGCTCTTGCGGAGCGATCGCGTGATGCGCGACATAAATCTTTACCCGCGACTTCGAGTGGTCGGAAAGGTCCAACGAGAAATAGCTCAGCTCATCTAGGCCTTGCCGGCGCAGCATCTCGGCGACGTAACGCATCGTTTCGTTGGAAAATCCCAGCCGCGATACGGCTTCCTTCAGCAACGTCAACGCTTCGGCCGGCCCTCTCCTCTGTGGATTCAGGTAGACTTTAAATGTTGGTGACTGTTGCCGATCCAGACACACTGCATGCCATAAAGAGAACCCCTCACCGACGCTGGAATCGAGGAACAGATCATGGACCTGGGCGAAACGTTTCATGCCCACACCCGCGCGCCCGGCGAGTCGGCGATTGAACGCAAGCGCGGCTTCGAGGTTGCCCGTGTCGCTCGGTGGGAGGGCTTGCGCTTCGAAGAGCAGACGCAGCTCGGTGCCGCCGGGCGAGAACGCGACCGAATACTCGAAAGGTGAATGGTCGTCGCCTATTCTCGAAGGGTAGAGGGCTTGGGACGGGACCGGCGTCGACCCCCAGCCCGCGAACAGCTCCCCTACGAGGTCCGTGTGGACGTGAGGTTCGACATCTTCGCGAAAAAGGGCTTTCGCCAACGCCTGGAGATCTTTCGAACAAACCGCCGCGTACGTCGGCGCACTGGCGTGCGTCGACCTGGAAACGGGGTCGACCTCCATGGTGCCGCTTTCGGAGTTAGTTTCACGAACCGACTTTGGTGCGATGCTCGACAACAGGACCTCCGACACGTTGTAACGGGGCTGACCCCTCGTAGGTTAAGCAGGGGGATGCTTGCGAAAGCATCACCAATGTTGTTCCGGAGCCCGCTTTTCGTCAATTTGCTGCGGCCATTCGACGCGGTCGCGTGTCGCATCGGAACGCACATGTCCGACCTATGGTGCTAGGACCCTACCAACAGCTTCGGCAATACTCGCGGCCTTATGCACTAGCCGCGGGCGATCCCCGAGCCCCGCGATGTGCGTTCTCAGCGTGGTTCGAACTTCGCGAAAAAATGCCCCAGGACGTCCGGGTGCTCGACGACGCGATAACCGCGATTGCCCGGCGCGTTGGCTTTCACTCTTGCAAACACTTCGCCGACGTATTCCATGTGCGCCTTGCTGTACACGCGACGGGGGACGGCAAAACGCGCGAATTGGAACGATCGCTCCGCGATGTCTCCGCTCTCGAGATCAATCGTGTTCATCACAAACGGAATCGCACCAGCCCGCACACCCCCTTCGAGGTACAGATCGGCGAAAAGCGCGATGCCAGGCAGCTGTTCTTCGCTCAAGTGCGGGTACAGCGCTTTCACGTCCACGAACACGCCTGATCCTCCCACCGGCCGGCTCACGACCGCCCCGGCCTTCTCCAACAAATCGCCCAGGTAGCCAACGAGTCGCACGCGATGCCCAAGGTAGCTTTCGTCCAGCCCCTCGCGGAGGCCAATCGCGATCGCCTCGAGGTCGCGGCGCGCGAGGCCGCCGTAGGTATAGAAGCCCTCGTAGAGCACCAGCTTCTCCTGACAGCGCCGCGCCAAGCCCTGGTCCCGGACCGCGATGAAGCCGCCGATGTTGACGAGAGCATCCTTCTTGGCGCTCATCCAGCAGCCATCCCCGTACGACAACATCTCGATCGCTATTTCAGGAACCGTTTTCGAAGCGTAGCCCGGCTCCCGCGCCTTGATGAAATAGGCGTTCTCGGCAAAACGACATGCGTCGAAAAAAAGCGGAATCTTGTAAGTGTCCGCGAGTCGCCGCAGCTCGCGGATGTTTGCCATCGACACAGGCGACGAGCAGGCGAAGTTGTTCAGCACCGTAATGATGATGAGGGCGACGCGTTCGTGGTAGCGCTCCAGAGCGATTCGGGTCTTTTCTAGGTCGAAGTTGCCCTTGAACGGGTCTGCTTCGTCAAATCGCCATAGACCGTCGCCGACCAGGTCGACTGGCAGGGCTTTCCGATTTTTGACATGCGCGCTCGTCGTGTCGAAATGCGTGTTGCTGAGCACGATGTCTCCAGGCTCGACCAGCAACTCCATCAAGATGTTCTCCGCCGCGCGACCTTGATGCGTCGGAACGACGTGTTCGAAGCCGGTCACTTCTTGTACGGCCTTTTCGAACGTGAAGTAGCTTCGCGAGCGGATGCAAGCTTCGTCGCCCCGCATTAGCCCAGCCCATTGCTCGTCGCTCATCGCGCTGGTGCCGCTGTCGGTGACCAGGTCCACGAACACGTCACTGGAGTCGACGAAGGCCGGAGAATAGGAGGCCGAACGCAGGATCTCCTCGCGTGCCTGGCGATCGGGTAGCCGCAGGCGCTCGACCACTTTCGTTCGAAAAGGCTCCGCTATGGTTCTGTCGAAGAGTTCTCGAGCAAAGTCTTTCATTCTGGCTCTCGGGACAGACCTCGGACTCAAGGGCACGCTGCGCTTCGTGACGAGCTAGGCCGTCAATTTCTTGCGCAGGTCGCCAAGGGCGTTCTTCATGCCCTCCGCGCCACCCGCAGTACGCGACAGATGCGGCTGAATCAGCAGGGCAGCTTCGTCTATTCCGGCGACGAACTTGAAGGGCAGAGTCTTCGGAGAGATCGTCGACAGTGCTACACCGATGCTGCGGACGAGGGCGGAGCGAAAGCCGCTACCCTCAGCCACCACGATCTGTTGCTTCATCGACGCATTTACCTCGCGGTGGAAGGCAGCCATGGACGCTCTCACTTTGTCGCTCGGCGGCGGCGAGGTGGACTCGACAATCGTCAGGCAACACACGGGCACGTCGCTGGAATGCACGAACATTCTGCCGATCTTGGCCAGCGTATCCACGCCTTCCGGGGTTACTTCACGGCGCCATACGATCACCAGTAGCCGGTCCCACGTTGCGAAGCAGTGGTCCTCGGTTAGGGTTCGAACTTCGAGGGCGTTGTTCACGAGAAAGCGCGTCACAATGCCACGGAGGCCGTCTGGAAGGCAAGAATTTCAGCCTGTCCCGCAGCGCACCCACTTCGTGCGCCTCGGGAATGCCCCATTTGGGACGGGCAGAGGTCAGGGCTGTTTTGAGAGCATGGAGGGATTCAGCGCTGCCCACCAACACCATCGCGTCGGTCAGTCGTTCCGCGGGAAGATGCCGGGGCCCGGCGTGAGGATGTTGTGCGGGTCGAATTCGCTCTTCGCCTGCTTGAACGCTTTCCACTCGCTGCCGTAGTGGCGGCGCCAATCCCCGGGGCTGAAATCGAGCGTCCCGATTGGATAGCGCGTACCACCCAGCGCCCGCGCCATATCGAACCAAATGTTGTTGCGTGCGCGTTTGTTGGCCGCGAAATCCGCGTCGTACCCAGGAACGTCGCGGGCGGTGAGCACGTCGAAGAGCCAGACCAGCTCCTCATCGGGCAGCCGAAACAGCGGGCGCGTGATGGTGGAGGTGAGCAGCGGGAAGAACAGCACGAAGCCGAACTGACCTACGTCGTCCGGTTGGAAGCTGCTCACGATGGTTTCGACGTAGTCGCCCATCTCACTGTCCGGCAGGAACACGTCGAACCACGGGTGCATGACGTTGTCGAACATGTTGATGCTGCGCAGTTGCGCGATCAGGTTGTCGACCTGAAGCTGGTAGTCGAGGTACGGTAGGTCGACGCTCTGAAGGGTGCCGGGGACGTAAGACAAGCCGCTCGTTAAGTGCGCAGTGTCCGGAGTGGTCGCGGGATCGTGAAACGATGCGATGTTCAACACATACGCGCGCGCTCCACTCGCCGGGTCGACCACGACGTTCAAGGCGTAGATGCTATCGAGCTCGTGACGGTAGACGAGCGTGCGCAGGTCGGCCTGCAACTGGTGCACGTCGAAGTACAGCGCGGTCGTGTTCAGAGCCATGGCTTTGGCGGGAACCATCCTGACCTTGGCTCGCACGATGATGCCGCACTGGCCAAGCCCGGCCAGCACGTGGTTGAACAGTCTCCGGTTGTGGTGCTCCGAGCAAACTTCGATCTTGCCCTTGCCGGTCACGACCGTGAGCTCGAGTGCGTGCTGCACCTGCGTACCCTTGTCATAGGCCATGCCGCTGATGCCGCCCATCGACAGCGTGCCGCCGATGGACAAGCCGATGAAGCCCGTTAGCACGGGCGGAGTCTGGGAGGGCAGCGACGCTTCGAGGAGCATGCGCCAGGTGCAACCGCCATCGACCAGCGCGTGGCCATTGCCGATGTGGTGGATTTTTTGCATCGAGCTCATGTCGATGACCAGACCAGCCTTCGCCTGAGCTTGGCCATAGGTTGAGTGGCCTTGGCCGCGAGCTGCAACGACGATGTCGCGCTCTGCGCAGAACCTCACCATCTTGGCGACGTCGTCGATGGACGCGGGACGCAAGACGGCTGCGGGCGTGTTGAAGATGATGTTGCCGAGATCGGTGCCGCGCGCGGCCGTAGAGGCGGCGTCGGTGAGCAGTACGCCATCGAGGTGTGGCACGTGATCGAAGTCGGCGGCGCAGTGCGGATCCGTCGTCCACGCGCCCGCTTTGCGGCTGTAGCCGAAGATGATCGCCGCCGAAGCGGCTGCTTTCAGGAACTCACGCCGCTCAAGATGCTTAATCACAGCCGCTTCCTCCTGCGCGAATCGAGCGCGCATTTCACATCCAAAGACAAACGTAAGCCGGGAAGTTACCGCTTATCAAGAGCGACAAGACCTTGGAGTGAAAGTGAGTGAGCGTGTCGCCGCCGCTTCGTTACATGCGCGCATGTTTCGCGGTCATTTTCTTGTCCACCGCCTTTGTCCCTCCGCTTTGCCCATCCGCGCATGGTTCGGTGGCCACGTTCGCCTGCGTAATCACTCTTCCGGTTGATTCTGATGGGGCGGAATGCGGGACTCATGACGGACGACAACTGTCTGTACTCCCCTGCGGGCATCCGCTCCGGCTGCAATCGATGGGGGGATGTCAACCCCAATGCAGCATTGCTTCAACCGACGCCTGAGGGGGCCGCCCACGGCTGGTTGTTAGGTGCCAATGTAGGCACCTTCCGGAGCCGTGGCAGCGACGAAGAAGCTCCTGCCGTCCAGCCTGTGCCTTGAGGCTAGCCGCTTACTGCTACCAGGGACCCGTCATCGGCTCGCCGATTCAGCCGGCCTTTTGGCGGATCCAAAATGATTGATCCCAAGCGCCTACACTCACCACTCTGCATGAACAAACCGAGTCCGTGGTCATGCGCGATTTTTCCAACCCCTCTGTGCGACCGCTGCTGCCGGCCGGGGAAAAAACAGCTCGCTTGCAAAAGCGCGGGCGGCGTCGGAGCATCGTGGCCGTGACGCGTTTGGATCCGCGGCGGCTGAGCCGAAACTTCCTGTCGCGGGTCGAATCCCCGGCCGGATTCGACGTGCTTTTCGAGCACCTGTCAGACGTCTACTTCTTCGTCAAAGACGGCGAAGGGCGCTTCGTTCGCGTCAACCAGGGCTTCGTCAAGCTGCTGCGCGCGACGCGTGAAGAAGAGGTGATCGGTGGGCGCGACTCGGATTTCTTCCCGGCAGACCTAGCCGAGAATTACATGCGCGATGATCGTGAGGTCATCCGCTCCAGCGAACCGATCATCGACAAGGTCGAGCTGGTGCGGAACCCCGACGGCACGATCGACTGGTATTGCACGACAAAATTGCCGCTTTTTGACAAGAAGGGCCTAGCGATTGGCGTCTGCGGGATCACCCGCGACGTCAAGAAGATGAACACCAACAACGCGCGCTTCTTGTCGTGGGCGCCGGTGCTCGAGATCATGCTCAACGACTACGCGCAGCCGCTGTCGACGGCCGCG